>NZ_JBFTQL010000015.1:0-77822 GCF_056398985.1 Microbacterium sp. 01T413_2 | reverse complement strand
CCTTCCGCTACGACGCCGGCGCTCCCGGCGTCGTGCGGCTGGAGGTCCGCAACACGAGCATCCACCGGGTCAGCGCCGCGCAATTCGTGAGGGTCGGGGATTGACGGAAAGGGGCGGACCGGAGCGCGGCTCCGGTCCACCCCTGTTCCGGGTGCTGTGCGGTCAGCGCCGGACGAACTGCGCGACGGCCGCCTCGTCCACCGTGACGCCGAGTCCGGGGCCGGTGGGGACGATGAAGCCTCCATCCGGTCGCACCTCGAGCGGAGTGGTCAGGATGAGGTTGGCGACCGGGAGCGTGAACGGCTGGTACTCGAAGGCGAGCAGCGAGGTCGCGCTCGCCGCGACGTGCACCCCCGCGGCCATGGCGAGGCCGAAGGCGGCGGAATGGTGAGGTGCGACCTGTGCGTGGAAGGCGTCGGCCACCGCGGCGATCGCGAGCCCCTCGGTGATCCCCGTGCGGCCGATGTCGGGCTGCGTCAGCCCGACAGCCCTGCGGGCGAGCCAGTCGGTGAACTCGAAACGGCTGCGCATCGCCTCGCCGATGGCGATCGGTGTGGCGAGTGACGCCGCGAGATCGCGGTGGCCTTCGACGTCCTCCGGCGCCAGGGGCGCCTCGAAGAACCAGGCCCTGCGGTCGTCGAGTTCGCGTCCCAGGGCCTTCGCCTCGCCGAGACGGTAGGTCCAGTGCGCGTCGAGCGCGAGATCGAGATCCGGGTGCACCGCGCGGATGGCGTCATAGGTGGCGAGGTCGGTGCGGATGTCGGTGCCGAGATGCAGCTTGATCCGCCGCACGCCGGCCTCGACGAAGGCCGTCGCCTTGTCGACGCGCTCGGCGTCGTCGTTTCCGCGGATCCCGGAGACGTAGGTCGGCAGGATCTCGGCGAAGCGGCCGCCCGCGAGTTCGGAGACGGAGAGGCCCGTCGCGTGTCCCCAGAGATCCCAGAGCGCGATGTCGACGGCGGCCATGGCGTCCGCCTGGTGTCCGGTGAGATGCCCCCGCTCGCGCATGGACTCGGTCATCCTGTGCCAGAGAGGCCGCACGGATCGCGGATCCTCGCCGAGGATGAGCGGGGCGAGAAGGTGATCGACCACGGCGGCGACCACCTCGGGGGCGACGGGGGCGAGGGCTTCGCCCCATCCGACGAGCCCCTCGTCGGTCTCGATCTTGACGAGGAGCGTCTCGTAGCCGGGGGAGTACAGGCTCCGCCACGGCGGCCGGATGACGTAGCCGCGATGGGCGACGCCCGTGTCGCCTGCATAGGAGTCGTCTGCATCCTCCCTCGACAGGAAGAGGGGGAACGTCTGGACGCGCGTGATCTTCACAAGGGTCTCCGAAGACAGTCGTGGGGGAAGAGGCCGACGGCGTCTGCCGCGGCGATGAGCTTCAGGGCGCCGCGATCGGATCGCGGCGGCGGGTCAGAGTGCCGCGAAGGCGCTCGCGGAGCGGGAAGGGCTGTATCCGAGCGCGACCGAGATCTCGTCCGCCGCCTCGATGAGCTGCAGAGCGAGTTCCTGGTGCGGGGCGTGCAGGTCGAGCACGGAGAGGGGGCCGCTCGCCGACAGCGCGGCGACGATCTCGCCCGCCCTGTTGTGGATCGGCGCCGCGATGCAGGCGCGTCCGAAGGCGAGCTCCTCGATCTCAGTCGCGTATCCACGGCTGCGGCTCTCCTCGAGCGCGACCTGCATGGCGTCGCGGTCGACGATCGTGTGCGGGGTGAAGCGCTGAGGGGAGTGCTCGAAGTACTCGTCGACCTTCTCGGACGTCATGCCCGAGAGCAGGGCCTTGCCGAGGCCGGTGGCGTGCAGAGGCCCCGTACGTCCTGCCATCGCGAACGACTTCGGGGCGAGCGCGCCCTCGAAGTTGCAGAGGTAGGTGAAGGTGAAGCCGCTGAGCTCGGCGACGTTCACGCCGATCTCGATCCGGCGGGCCAGGTTCTGCGCGATCTGCCGCGACGCGCGGAAGATCGGCGAGCCGTTGAGCGCGATCGTGCCGAGGGCGACCGCCGCCGGCCCGAGTCGGTACAGGCCGGTCCGGCCGTCCTGGACGACGAACTTCATCCGGTCGAGCGCCGACATCATGCGGGAGACGGTGGACTGCCCGAGCCCGGTCAGCGTGCAGAGCTCGGAGACCCGCAGCTCACCCGACTCCTCCGTGAAGCAGGCGAGCAAGGACATCGCCCGTTCCACGGTCTGGGTGCCCCCCACCGATTCCGATGCCATTGCGACTTCTCCTCCCAGCGGCCACCGCATCTGCGGAGCCGTTGCCAGTCATCCTAATGAGACCGTTGACCCCAGGCAAGGCAAATGTGGGTGTCTTATGCATTTTATGGATTTCACATCCGCATTGTGGTTGACTGACTGCACGTCATCGTCGACGACTGCGACGACGACGTGCAGGGGACCGCAGGGTCCACCCCACCCGGAAAGTGAATGCCATGCCACAAGCCACCCTCGAGCGGCCAGAGATCCGCGAGCAGGTCCCACCGCCGCGCTCGGGACGCCGCTCCACGCTCGGCGCGAAGGACCGCACCTTCGGTTTCATGATCGCACTTCCTGCGGTCCTGCTGTTCCTCGTGATCGCGATCTTCCCGCTCGTCTCGAGCATCGGCACCAGCCTCTACGACCAGTCCCTGCTGCGTCCGGAGCGCACGTTCGTCGGCTTCGACAACTATGCGCTGATCTGGGACGAGTTCGTGGCGAGACTCGGTACGACGCTCGTGTTCGCCTCGTTGTCCACGGTCTTCCCCCTGTTCCTCGGCGTCGCGCTGGCGATGCTGCTGAACTCCCGGATGCGCGGCCGCACCGTCCTGCGGGGCGCGCTGATGCTGCCGTGGCTGCTGCCCGGCGTGGTCGTGTCGTTCCTCTGGGCGTGGATCTTCAACGACAGCTACGGCGTCGTGAACCACGTCCTGACGCTCCTCGGCCTGCCCGAGATCAGCATGCTCGGCAACCCCGTCGGAGCGATGGCCGCCGTGATCATCGCAAAGACCTGGCACTCCTTCCCCTGGATCATGGTGGTCGCGCTCGCCGTGCTGCAGACGCTGCCCAGCGAGCAGATCGAGGCTGCGACGATCGACGGGGCGACCCGCGCTCAGCGCTTCCGGTACATCTCGCTGCCGCACATCGCCGGCCCCGTCACGCTCGTCGCGGTGCTCGAGTTCATCTACAACTTCGGCAACTTCGACACGATCTTCGTCATGACCGGCGGAGGGCCGGGCAACTCGACCACGACCCTCGCCGTGAGCCTCTACCACCTCGCCTTCGGCAGCTACGAGCTCGGCAAGGCCTCCGCGATGGGGGCGCTCTGGCTCGTCCTGCTCGCGATCATCTCGAGCGGATATCTGCTCCTCAACCGACGACTGGAGAAATGATGCGCCGCAACCGCGACGTCGGCGAGGGGATCATCCGCCCTCATCTGTCCGTCCCCGGGCGTCTGGGCCTCATCGTGCTCGCCCTGTTCGGCCTGCTGCCGGTGTACTGGCTCGCGGCGACCGCGTTCACGAAGAAGGAGGACGTGTTCGCCCAGAACCGTCCGTTCTTCCCGGTGGATCCGACGATCGAGAACTTCRTCGGCTTCTTCCAGAACGAYGCSCTCCTGAAGAACCTCGGCAACAGCGTCATCGTGTCCAGCGGCACSGCGCTGCTGGCCGTGCTCGTGGGCGGCCTGATGGCCTACTCGCTCTCGAAGTTCCGCTATCGCGGACGCAACGCGATCATGTTCATGTTCCTCATCGGTCAGYTGATCCCCGGTGCGCTGCTGCTCATCTCGCTGTATCTGATGCTGAGCTCCGCGGGCCTGCTGTACACGTATGCGGCCCTGATCCTCTCGTTCACGACGTTCACGCTGCCGCTCACCGTCTTCCTGCTCAAGGGGATCATGGACGGCCTTCCGGACGACATCCTCGAGGCTGCGAAGGTCGACGGCCTCTCCCGGACCGCCACCGTGTTCCGGATCGTCTTCCCGCTCGTCGTGCCAGGGCTCATCACCGCCGCGATGTTCGCCTTCATGCGCGGATGGAGCGACCTCCTCTTCGCGCTCACGCTCGCAGGTCCCGACAAGCAGACCCTGCCGGCCGGCCTCACGCAGGCGTTCATCCACGAGGGCACAGCGGATTGGCCGGCGCTCATGGCGGCCTCCCTGATCACCTCGCTTCCGCTGGTCATCATCTTCGTCGTCCTCCAGCGCTACTTCGTCTCCGGCCTGGCCGCCGGAGCGGTGAAGGGCTAGCCGCTTGTCCCCGAAACACCCTGATTCCCGATCTGTCCCTGAAGGAGCTGTGCCCATGAACATCCCGAACTCGCAGTTGAGTCGTCGCGCCTTCCTCGGCGGCGGCGCCGCCCTGGCCGCTTTCGGCGTCCTCGCGCTCGCCGGCTGCGCGACTCCGGCCGCGACGCCGCCCGGCGCCACGGCGAACGCCGCGACCAAGGCCAAGACCATCAACTTCTACGGCAACTCGCTCGGCGAGGAAGCGCTCAAGCCGGCCTGGCAGGGGATCATCGACGGGTTCTCCAAGGACGCAGGAGTGACCGTCGCGCCGGTGATCTACCCGTACGACCAGGCCGCCACCCAGCTCGCGCTCACCGGCCGCTCCGGCAAGCTCCTCGGCGTCGGCCAGTCGGGCGGATGGCAGGTGCTCACGCCCATGGACCTGCTCGCCGATCTGACCGAGCTGGCCAAGGGCCTCGGGATCCCCCAGGGCGTCCTCGACTCCTACACCAAGGACGGCAAGCTGCTCGTGCTGCCGCTGACCGCTTCGGGCATCGGCATCGCCACGAACGGCGAGATCGCCAAGAGCGTCGGCATCAAGTCCGGCATGACCGTCGAGCAGTTCGCGACGGCGCTCGAGAAGATCAAGGCCCAGGACTCCTCGCTGATCCCGTACGCGGCCGTGACGAAGAACCCCGACCTGAAGGACGCCGTGCACTGGATGTGGGGCTTCGGGAGCGAGGTCGTCACGGATGATCTGAAGTGCACGATCGGCGATGCGGCGAGCGTCAAGGCCATCACCTGGTACAAGTCCCTCATGGATGCAGGGCTCACGCAGACCAACGTCGCCCGCAGCGACGCCCGCATCCTCTTCGCCAGCGGCCGGGCGGCTCTCTACGACGACGCACCGCTCGTCCCGACGTTCTTGAAGAAGAACGGCGCGGCGCAGAACATCCTCGACAACGTCAGCGCGATCTCCCGCCCTACCGTCGACGGCAAGAAGTCCTACAACCGCGCCTGGGGCAGCGGCCTGTTCGCGACGGCCGGCGAGGGAGAGGTCACCAGCCGAGAGTTCATCAAATATGCGGCGACCGATGTCGCGGCGGCGACGGCGCTGTACGAGCGCTCCGCCGTGGCGCCGGCTGCCAAGAGCGTCGCCGACAAGATCCCCGCCCTCGCCGCCGACAAGTTCCAGGGGACCTTCCGCACCCAGGTGTCGGAGCACGCCCGGGCTGCTGCCTGGGACCGGGTCGCCGTGACCGCGCAGATCGACGCCGCGATCGGCGGCGGTGTCGCGACCATCCTCGCCGGCCAGGTGGACGTCCAGGCCGGTCTCAACGCCCTGAAGAAGGAAGTGCAGGGGCTGCTCGACTCCAACTCCTGAGTCACGCATACGAATGCCGCGCCGGAGATCCTCCGGCGCGGCATTCGTATGCGAATGGAACGGTTGTCAGAGCCAGCGGTCGCGCAGCGCCGGCTTCAGCCACGAGGCCGGGGAGGACATCGAGAGCCCCCCGTCGACCGGGATGGTGGCGCCGGTGATGAAGGACGCCCCCTCCGATGCGAGGAAGGTGACGACGGACGCGACCTCCTCCGGGCGTCCGATCCTGCCCAGCGGATAGCCTTCGGTCTCGCCGGTGTCGGCGGCGGAGATGCTCCCGGGCTGCACCGAGTTGACGCGGATCCCGCGCGGGCCGTAGTCCAGTGCGAGCTGACGCATGAGCGCCTCGACACCGGACTTGGCCGCGGCGTACGCGGGCAGGGAGGGCGCTGCGAGCGTGGCGTTGACCGAGGTGACCGCCACGATCGATGAGCCGGGCGCGAGCAGCGGCAGCGCCGCGCGGGCGACGAAGAACGCCGAGTCGAGGGTCGCCCCGAGCGCCCCGCGCCAGTCCTCGTCGCTCGTCGCGTCGGCGCGGCCGATCGGCATCCGCGCCGCCGCGAGAACGACGACGTCGATGCCGCCGAGAGCGGCCGCCGCGTCGGAGACAGCCCTTTCCGCGCCTTCCGGGCGGCTGCAGTCGGCGACGAGGAAACTCGCGAAGGCCGGATCGACGGTCGGCTCCAGCCCCACGCCGACGACCGCGTCGCCGCGCTCCGCGAACGCGCGCGCGATGGCGATGCCGATGTCGGATCCGCCGCCGATCAGCAGCACACGACTGCTCACACGCGCACCGCGGTCGGCAGGGGAGGAAGGGCGAGCTCCTCGAGGACGAGGTGCACCGCGGCGCGGCTGCCGGCGTCGAGGCGGGCCGCCGGGTAGCGCACGGTGGCGTGCTCGATGATCCCGCGCGCCACCAGCACCTCCTTGTGCACCGCCCACGCGATGCCGCCCTGCAGTCCGATCAGCACGAGAGGGAGCATACGACGGAAGCCCGCGCGCGCCTCTTCGACGCGCCCCGCGACGAAGTCGGCCAGCACCGGTCCGAGCAGGTCGGGGAACTCGCAGGCCGGCATCGTGCCGACGGCGCCGCGCGCGTACTCCTCCAGGCAGAACTGGGCGTTCTGGCCGCCGAGCACGGCGAAGTCCGCCCCGCCGAGCGCGTCGATGACGGCTCCGACCTTGGGCGCGGTCGGCGGCGCCTCGACCTTGACGGAGTCGACGCGATCGAGACGGGCGAGCTCGGCGATGAGCCCCGGCGTCATCGTCACGCCGGTGACGCCGGGGGCGTCCTGCACCATGATGGAGAGGGAGGTGGATCCCGCGACGTCGCCGTAGAAGTCGACGAGCGTGCCCGCCGCCGGCTTGACCATGAACGGCGGAAGCACCATGAGCGCGTCGGCGCCGCCCTCCTCGGCGAGGAGGGCCTGCTCGATCGAGGTCGCCGTCGAGGTGCCGTTGACTCCGGCGATGACGGGAACGCGTCCGGAGACGACCGAGACGACGTCGTCGAGGATCGCGCGCCGTTCGTCCGCCGTCAGTGCGAAGCCCTCGCTCGCCATCCCGAACACGGCCACGCCGTCGACGCCGGATGCGAGTTCGAATTCGACCAGACGCCGAAGGCCGGCGCGGTCGAGCCCGCCCGTCTCGTCGAATGGCGTCGCCAGGATCGGCATCAAGCCATGGAGGGTAGGAGTCATCGGCCGGTTCCCCGCTTCATCATCGGTTCGCACTTCGCGCAAGAGATATGCATATTGTGAGATAGTCTGCCACATAACGGTTATCGCCTACCAGTGAAAGAGGGCAAGGTTGTCGCGTTCACCCCGGTCACGAACCGTCGAGATCATCACCGACGAACGATACGTTCAGGCCGAGTCACCGCGCTGGGACGGCCGGGACGGTGGTCTGGCCTGGATCGACATGGCGACGGGACGCTTCCACCGGGGGCGCTGGGACGGCTCGAGGCTGGTGCCGGCGGGATCCCTCGCCGTCGGGGCGAAGATCGGCGCGCCGGCGCCCCTCGTCGAGGCGGGCGCGGGGTGGATCGTCGCCGCCGAGCGTGGCGTGGTGCACGTGGGGGATGAGGGCGGCATTGTTCCCGTCGTCTCGGACCTCGCCGTGCCGGGCGACTACATGAACGATGGTGCCTGCGATCCGTCCGGGCGTTTCTGGGTGGGGAGCCAGTCGATGCCGCGGGATCCGCACAGCGCGCTGTGGTGCATCGACGGGCGCGGGATCGCGGTCGAACGCCTCGGCGGAGTCACGGTGTCCAACGGCCTCGTCTTCGACGACACCGGATCCACGATGTACTACATCGACACGCTTCCGCACCGCAGCATCGAGGCCTTCGACGTGGCCCCCGACGGCCGGTTGTCGCACCGCCGCACGGTGTGCGCCGTCGAAGGAGGGAACCCCGACGGCATGGCGATCGACAGGGAGGGGATGCTCTGGGTCGCGGTGTGGGATGCGGGGGAGGTGCGCCGCTACTCGCCCGACGGGACGCTCGACGAGGCCATCGCGCTCCCCGCGACGAGGCCGACCGCGGTCGCCCTCGTCGACGACCTGCTGGTGATCACGACGGCGAGCATCGGACTGCAGAGCCCCTCCGCGGCGGACGGCGCGATCCTGGGCGTGCAGGTCGAGGTCGGCGGTGCGCCTGCGCGGCCGTGGGGCGGAGCGATCCCCCTCGGAGGTCGCTCAGACGCGACGGCCGGGAGGAATGGCTCGTGATCGTGGACAACGCGCGCCTGCAGGAGCGGCTCGGCGCGAGCCGGCTCATCGCGACCCTCCGCGGAAGCGACGTCTGAGGAACCCGAGCTCCGAGGCAAGCCCCTCCACTTGCGAGTCGTCCCTGTCAGCGCACACTCTGGCGTGTGCTGACGGGGACGACTCGTCGGTGGGGCCGCGTCAGTGCGTGTCGACGGCTTCGATCTCGGTGCGGTCGCCGGACCACTGGGTGTGGAAGGTGCCTTCCTTGTCGATGCGCTTGTAGGTGTGCGCGCCGAAGAAGTCGCGCTGGCCCTGCACGAGCGCGGCGGGAAGGCGGTCGGCGCGGATCCCGTCGTAGTACGACAGCGACGAGGAGAATGCGGGCGCGGGGATCCCGGCCTGCGCGGCGGTCACGACCACGCGGCGCCACGCGGCCTGGGCGCGGGTGAGCGCCTCGGCGAAGTACGGCGCGGTCATCAGGACCGGCAGCTCCGGCGTCTCCGCGTAGGCGTCGGCGATCCGGTTCAGGAACTGCGCGCGGATGATGCAGCCGCCGCGCCAGATCTTCGAGATCGCGCCGAGGTCGATGTTCCAGCCGTATTCGGCCGCACCGGCGCGGATCTCGTCGAAGCCCTGCGAGTAGGCCACGATCTTCGACGCGTACAGCGCCAGGCGCACGTCCTCGATGAACGCGTCGACCTGGTCGGCGGACACCGTGAGGGCCTCCGCCGGACCGGGAAGGGCGGTGGCGACGGCGCGCTGCTCGGGGTGCGAGGAAAGGGACCGGGCGAATGTGGCCTCGGCGATGCCGGAGACCGGCACCCCCAGCGCCAGTGCGGTCTGCACGGTCCAGGCCCCGGTGCCCTTGGCCCCGGCCTGGTCGAGGATGACGTCGACGAGCGGCTTGCCGGTGGACGCGTCGACCTGGCGGAGCACCTCGGCGGTGATCTCGATCAGGTAGCTCTCGAGCTCGCCCTTGTTCCACTCGGCGAAGATCTCCGCGATCTCGGCCGGGGTCTTGCCCGTGCCGCGGCGGATCAGGTCGTAGGCCTCGGCGATGAGCTGCATGTCGGCGTACTCGATGCCGTTGTGCACCATCTTCACGAAGTGGCCTGCGCCGTCGTGGCCGACGTGGGTCACGCAGGGCTCGCCCTCGGCGATCGCCGCGATGGAGCGCAGGATCGGTCCGAGCGTCACCCAGGACTCGTCGGATCCGCCCGGCATGATCGACGGGCCGGTGAGCGCACCCTCCTCGCCGCCGGAGATGCCTGCGCCGACGAAGTTGATGCCCGTGGCGCGCACCGCCTTCTCCCGGCGGATCGTGTCGGGGAAGTACGCGTTGCCGCCGTCGACGATGATGTCGCCCGGCTCGAACACCTTCACGAGCTCATCGATCACGGCGTCGGTGCCGGCGCCGGCCTTGACCATGATGATCGCGGTGCGCGGCTTCTGCAGCGCGTCGGCGAACTCCTGGTAGGTGGAGGCGGGGATGAAGCCGGCCTCCGGGTGCGCGTCCAGCACGCCCTGGGTCTTCTCGTAGCTGCGGTTGAAGATCGCCACGGTGTTGCCCTCGCGGCTCGCGAGGTTGCGGGCGAGGTTCGAGCCCATGACGGCGAGTCCGACGACTCCGATGTTGGCGTGGGCGGTGTGTTCTGACACGCGGGACTCCAGACGACAGCGTGGGTGGGCTTCCCAGGCTACCCGGTGGGTCCTCGCCGACGATGTCGATGACGTTCGCCGTCGGGGGGATCCGCGGGGCTGGAGCGTGCGTCGCGTGCGTGGATGTGTCGGTCGCGAGAACAGCATGTAACGATCCGAATACCCGTTCGTCGCGGGGGAGCGAAATTCCGGACGCCGTCGGACTAATGTCGTTCGCGGAGCGCGTGCAAAGAGGTACGCTCACCACACCCTTGATGACATCGACGTTCGCAAGGAGCGGTCGATGACCCGAATCGGAAGGCAATCACAAAATGATGCGAAAGAAGGCCCTCACCGCGGGCGTCGCAGCAGCAGCGGCCCTGCTCTTGCTCGCAGGTTGTGCGAACAAGGCCGGAGGAACTCCGACGTCGAGCAGCGGAGGCGGGATCGACGTCCCCGCCGTCACCTCGGTCGACACCCCGAAGGACGCCGTCCTGCCCGCGGGTGACGGCAAGGGCAAGTGCGCGGCGACGACCACGATCGCCTACATCGGCGCGGAGACGGGCGCGAACGCCCAGCTCGGCATCAACATCTTCAACGGCGTGCAGCTCGCGATCGACCAGCACAACAAGGCCAACCCCGACTGCCAGGTGCAGTTCAAGAAGTTCGATACCGAGGGAACGCCCGACAAGGCGACCGGTCCCGTGACCCAGGCCGTGGGCGAGGCCGACATCGTCGGCGTCATCGGCCTGCCGTTCTCCGGAGAGTCCAAGGCGACCGGCAACATCTTCGAGCAGCAGGGCCTCGTGCACCTGACGCCGTCGGCGACCAACCCCGGCCTGACCAAGAACGGCTGGACCACCTTCTTCCGCGCCCTCGGCAACGACTCGCAGCAGGGTCCCGCCGCGGCGAAGTTCGTCACCGACACGCTGAAGGCCAAGAAGGTCTACCTGGTGCAGGACGACTCGGACTACGGCATCGGCCTCGGCACCGCGACCAGCGACGCGCTCGGCTCCGCACTGGTGGGCACGGACAAGGTCACCACCGGTCAGAAGGACTTCTCGGCCACGATCTCGAAGATCATGAACGCGAAGCCCGACGCGGTCTACTACGCCGGCTACTACGCCGAGGGTGCGCCGTTCGACCAGCAGCTCGTCTCCAAGGGCTACAAGGGCGCCTTCGTCGGCCCCGACGGCGTGAAGGACGACCAGTTCATCAAGCTCGCCGGTGACGCGTCCAAGAACGCGTACTTCACCTGCCCCTGCATCCCGGGCGAACTGCTGACCGACTTCGCCAAGCAGTACCAGGACGCGTCCAACGCGGCTCCCGGCACCTACTCCATCGAGGGCTACGACGCCACCACCGTGCTGCTGGCCGGCATCGACGCGGGCAAGCAGACCCGCGCAGACCTCAAGGACTGGGTCAAGAACTACGACAAGGACGGGCTGAGCAAGCACTACAAGTGGGACGCCACGGGTGAGCTGCAGGCTCCCGCGGTCTACGGCTACAAGGTCGACGGCGGCAAGATCGTCTACGTCGGACAGATCGGCAAGTGATCCACCGGCCCCGCGACGCACGAGCTGCGTCGCGGGGCCCTTCTTCTCCTGCTCTTTCCCGGCGCCACGAGCGCCCCCTGTGGAAGCGAACCTGAATGCTGGATCTTCTCGCCCAGTCCGTCGTGCACGCGGACAACTCATGGATCAATTTCGACGTCAATGCGCTCTTCCAGAACTTCTGGAGCGCGACCTTCGACGGTCTCACCTTCGGGGCCGTCTACGGCCTCATCGCGGTCGGCTACACGCTCGTCTACGGCGTGCTCAGCCTGATCAACTTCGCCCACTCCGAGGTCTTCATCGTGGGCGCATACGGGGTGGTCGTCACACTGACCACGCTCGGCTTCGGCCCGAGCGCCCCGACCATCGGCCCGGCTGAGATCATCATGGATCTGCTGCTGGCGCTCGTGGTCGGCATGCTCGCCTCGGCGGTCACAGCCTTCCTCGTGGAACGCGTGGCCTATAGACCGCTGCGCAAACGCAACGCGCCGAGGCTCGCGTTCCTGATCACCGCGATCGGCGTCTCCTTCGCGATCCAGTACCTCATCTTCCTGCCGTTCGTCGGCGGGGCGAACGCGCAGCCCGCCGTGACGATGTTCATCCCAGAGCCGGTSTTCGATGTSTTCGGCACGATCATCACSAACCAGCAGATCATCATCGTGGTCKCSGCGATCCTGCTSATGGTCGGYACSGACATGTTCATCCGCCGCAGYCGSACSGGACGCGGGATCCGCGCCGTCGCGCAGGATCCGGACACCGCGACCCTGATGGGCGTCTCCAAGGAGCGCACCATCGTGATCACGTTCGTCATCGGCGGCCTGCTCGCCGGCGCCGCGGCCCTGTTCTACGTGATGCTGGTGCCCTCCGGTGTCATCTACAACGGCGGGTTCATCCTCGGCGTCAAGGCGTTCGCCGCCGCTGTCCTCGGCGGCATCGGCAACGTCCGGGGTGCGCTGCTCGGCGGCATCCTGCTGGGCGTCGTCGGCAACTACGGGCAGATCCTCCTCGGGGATGCGCAGTGGGCCGACGTCGTGGCCTTCGTCATCCTCGTCCTCGTGCTGCTGGTCCGCCCGACCGGCATCCTGGGCACCACGCTCGGAAGGAGCAAGGCATGAGCACCTCATCCGACGGGCCCCGCCCGCTGCCCACGGCCGAGTCGGCCCGAGAGACGATCGAGACAGAATCGATCACCACCGCACGTCGCGGTCCGTTCCGCGGGCTCCGCGAACGCTGGAACGAGATGTCGCGTCCCATGCAGTGGGCATGGATGCTGCCCGTGGTCGCGATCGCCTACGCGTTGCCGTTCCTGGACTTCTTCCCGCTCAGCACATCGCCGGGCAACAACTGGTCGATCGCACTGTTCTCGATGGCGGTCTACGCGCTCGTCGCGGTCGGGCTGAACGTCGTCGTCGGCTACGCGGGTCTGCTCGACCTCGGCTACGTCGCGTTCTTCGCCGTCGGCCAGTACACCGCGGCGATGTTCACCAGCCCCGACTCGCCCTACCTGAAGATCCCGTACCTGTGGACGCTGCCGGCGGCCATGGTCGTCGCGATGATCTTCGGCGTCGTCCTGGGCGTGCCCACGCTTCGACTGCGCGGAGACTACCTCGCGATCGTGACGCTCGGCTTCGGAGAGATCGTGCGGATCCTCGCGACGATCATCCCGGCCATGAAGGGTCAGGTCGGCTTCCAGAACATCGGTCGCCCGCCGGGGGAGACCGCCTCCGGAGTGCCGATCTTCTCCAACTCGAACGGCGTACCGTGGTACTGGCTGACCATCACGATCCTCATCATCGTGCTGCTGCTGGTGGGCAACCTCGAGCGCTCGCGCGTCGGCCGCGCATTCATCGCGATCCGCGAGGACGAGGACGCCGCCGAGACGATGGGCGTGCCCACCTTCAAGTACAAGGTGTGGGCGTTCGCGATCGGCGCGAGCGTCGGCGGCCTCTCCGGCGCGCTGATGGCAGGGCAGATCGGCTTCGTSAACAACCAGAAGTTCGACGTGCAGACCTCGATCCTGTTCCTCGCCGCCGTCGTCCTCGGCGGCACGGGCAACAAGGTCGGYGCGATCCTGGGCGGCGCGATCGTGGCGTACATCCCGCTGCGCTTCACGGCGATCGCCGAGTACAAGTACCTCATCTTCGGTGTCGCTCTGGTGATCCTGATGATCTACCGCTCGCAGGGTCTGATCCCGGCCAAGATGCGTCTGATGGCCTACTCGCGTAAGGCGATCGAGTGGATCGCGCCGCCGAAACCCCCCAGGGCGGAACAGACGCGAACGCCCAAGCCGAGCACTGAGGGAGGTGCGTCATGACCGATCCGAACGAGAACCAGGTTCCCGCCGACGCGGCTCCGGAGGAGTCCGTGACGGACGCGGTGGCTGCCGAGATGCCCGAGGGCGCGCAGCCCGACATCGTGCCGGGTGAGGACCCGCCGCTCGTCGAGGGCGCCGAGTCCGAGCGCGAGATCGAGGTCGAGGTCGGCGAGAAGCTGGTCGAGGTGAAGAACCTCACCATCCGCTTCGGCGGTCTCACCGCTCTGGACGACGTGTCGTTCGACATCAAGCGCGGTGAGATCCTCGGTCTGATCGGACCGAACGGCGCCGGCAAGACGACGTGCTTCAACGCCATGACCGGCGTCTACAAGCCCACCAGCGGCGACGTGCTGCTCGAAGGCCAGTCGGTCAAGGGACGCAAGCAGCACCAGATCACGCGTCTGGGCTTCGCCCGCACGTTCCAGAACATCCGCCTGTTCGGCGAGATGACCGCTCTGGAGAACGTCGTCGTCGGGTTGGACGCGCGGCACCGCACCTCGGTGCCGGGAGCTCTGCTGCGGCTGCCCAGGCACGTGCGGGAGGAGAAGAGCTCGGTCGATCGTGCGATGGCCCTGCTCGACTTCGTCGGGATCGCGCAGCACGCGCAGAAGCGCTCACGGGATCTGTCCTATGGATCCCAGCGACGCCTCGAGATCGCCCGCGCCCTCGGAACGGATCCGAAGCTCCTCTGCCTGGACGAGCCGGCCGCCGGCTTCAATCCGGCTGAGAAGGAGGATCTGATGGCCCTCATCCGCTCCATCCGCGACGAGGGCTACACGGTGCTGCTCATCGAGCACGATATGAAGCTCGTGATGGGTGTCACCGACCGCATCGTGGTGCTGGAGTTCGGCAAGAAGATCGCCGATGACCTGCCCGCCGCCATCCGCAACGATCCGCGCGTGATCGCCGCCTACCTGGGAGTGCCCGAAGATGACGTTGCTTGAACTGAAGGACGTCTCGGTCCACTACGGACGGATCAAGGCGATCCACGACATCTCCTTCTCGGTGGACGAGGGTGAGATCGTCTCGCTGATCGGCGCGAACGGCGCGGGCAAGACCACGACCATGCGCACGATCTCGGGRCTGCTSCAGCCGTCSASCGGATCCATCACGTTCGATGGCGAGGACATCACCAAGATGAAGGCGCACCTGCGCGTCGTCAAGGGGATCTCGCAGTCGCCCGAGGGCCGGGGGATCTTCCCCGGCATGACGGTGCTGGAGAACCTCGACATGGGCACGTTCGGTCTGAAGAGCAAGTCGGGCGTCGCCGAGTCGTACGAGCGCGTGTTCTCGCTCTTCCCGCGGCTGGACGAGCGCAAGAAGCAGCTGGGAGGCACGATGTCCGGAGGCGAGCAGCAGATGCTCGCCATCGGGCGGGCGCTGATGTCCCAGCCGCGCGTGCTGCTGCTGGACGAGCCCTCGATGGGTCTCGCCCCGCAGTTCATCCGGCAGATCTTCAAGATCATCACGGAGATCAACGCGCAGGGCACGACGGTGTTGCTGGTGGAGCAGAACGCGAACCAGGCGCTCGCACGCGCGCACCGCGCCTTCGTGCTGGAGACCGGGGCGATCACCCGCACCGGAACCGGCAAGGAGCTGCTCGCCGATCCGGCCGTCAAGGAGGCCTATCTCGGCGTCGGATGACCGGTCCCTGAGCCTGTCGAAGGGCACACACGAGAAGAACCGCGTCGTCCGAAGGGGCGGCGCGGTTCTTCGTGTGTGGTTCGTCAGTCCTTGCGGTAGCCGGAGCGGCCGAGCGAGAACAACGCGCCGAAGCAGAGTACGGTCGCGCCGACGGCCATCAGGCCGATCAGCCAGGCCAGCGCTTCGGAGAGGAATGCACCATCGGTCATGCCGTACAGCCTACCGTCAGAACAACGCGCCGAACTCGGGTAGCATGGTGTGGTCCTCGGCGAGGGATGACGCACGTGTGCGCGCATCCGTGATCGACGCGGCGAGCTCTGGCTCTCCTTCCGTCGTGTCGAGACGACGCACCCAGACCACCGCGCGGCCCCGAGCCGCGTGTGAACAAGGAGAACACCATGACCGAAGACAACAAGGTTGTCGCCGAGCTCCGCACCAGCTTCGGCAAGGGCTTCGCCCGCCGCCTGCGCGCCGCGGGCCAGATCCCGGCCGTCATCTACGGCCACGGCACCGAGCCGGTGCACGTCGCGCTGCCGGGCCACCAGGTCGCCCTGCTCATCCGTCGCGCCAACGCGCTGCTCGAGCTGGACATCGAGGGTCGCGCCGAGCTCGCCCTGGTCAAGGACGTGCAGAAGGACCCGGTGCACCAGATCATCGAGCACATCGACCTGCTCGTGGTGAAGAAGGGCGAGAAGGTCTCGATCGAGCTCCCCGTCGTCGTCGTGGGCGAGGCGTTCGCAGGCACGATCGTGCAGCTGGAGAACACGCACGTCGCCGTCGAGGCCGAGGCCACCCACATCCCCGAGCACGTCGAGGTCTCCGTCGAGGGCCTCGAGGAGGGCTCGCACATCACCGCCGCCGACGTGAAGCTGCCCAAGGGTGTCACGCTGGTCGCCGACCCGGAGCTGCTCATCGTGGCCGTCTCCGCGCAGAACGTCGCCGACTCGCTCGCCGAGGCCGAGGGCGACGCCCTCGAGGCGGACGCGATCGCCTCCAAGGCGGAGTGACCTTTCGGTTCTCAGAACTCTGAGAAGGGAGCGCGATTCTTTCGCGCTCCCTTCTTCTTCTCTCCGGGAGGATGGATCCATGGCGCAGACGTGGCTGGTGGTAGGGCTCGGCAACCCGGGCCCGAAGTACGCCGCGACCCGGCACAACGTGGGTCAGATGGTCTTGGACGAGCTCGCGGCGCGGCGTGGCGAGGCGTTCCGTGAGCACAAGGCCGGCGCCCGGGTCGTGGAGACCTGGGTGCGGCCGGGCGGCGACAAGCTCGTGCTCGCCAAGCCCAACAGCTTCATGAACGTGTCCGGCGCCCCGGTCGGCGCCCTCGCGCGGTTCTACTCGGTCGACCCCGAGCGGGTCGTGCTCGTGCACGACGAGCTGGACATCCCGTTCGACACCATCAAGCTCAAGGTCGGCGGCGGGCACGGGGGACACAACGGCATCCGTGACGTCGCCCGGGTGCTCACGACCCCGGACTTCCCGCGGGTGCGGGTCGGGATCGGGCGTCCGCCCGGTCGGCAGGATCCCGCGGACTGGGTGCTCGCACCGTTCGGCGCCGCGGAGCGCTCGAATCTCCCGATCCTCATCTCCGACGCGGCGGACGCCGTGGAGCAGCTGGTCGAGGAGGGCCTGCTCGCCGCGCAGCAGAAGCACCACGCGCCGCGCTGACCGCGGCTGCACCGCGTGCCGGGCAGATCGCGTCGCGTCAGCTCTGCGAGGCCGCCACGCCCAGTGCGATTGCGAAGGCCAGGTAGCCGACCACGAAGTAGACGAACGGCCCCAGCGCGGCGATGATGACGGCCGCGACGCCGGATCCGCGTCCGCGCCGCTTGGCGATCGCGACGATGCCCTGCACCAGTGCCCAGATCCCCAGCGCGGTCGCGGCCCACGACGTGATCTCGACCCACAGCACGAGGTCCCGCACGGGTGTCAGGATCGACAGGTCGCCGGCGCCGACCTGATTCTCGAGGGTCGTCAGGTCGGCCGAGGATCCGATGCCGTTTCCGACCTGCCACGCGAGCACGGCTCCGACGACGGTCAGCACGACGGTGGCGACGAGCGAGAGCAGCAGAGCCGTGCGGCCGAGCCCCGAACCACGGGCCGTCTGCGGCGTCGGCGCGTAGGGGGTCGTGAAGCCCCCGGCAGGTCCGGAGAACGCTCCGGGAGGGGCCTGGTAGACCGGGGCGGTGGGCTGCGCGAACCGCTGCGGTGCGCCGTAGGCGGGAGGCGCGATCGGCGGTGCCGGATATCCCGTCGCGGCGGGCGGCGGAACGGGAGCGGGCTGCTGCGGATCGGTCACGCGTTCATCCTAGGGTCGGCATCGGACCTACGACGAGAGGCGATGGACGGCTCCCGTGTCGGCGACGGCACGTAGACTCTTCCGGTGACTGTGCAGGGGATCATCCGCGCTCTGGAAGAGGAGGCGTCCGGATTCCGCGACGCCCTGACTTGGGCGCAGRCCGACGCCGACCTGCTCGCGAGCGCAGGCATGGACGCGCCCATGCTCGCGGGGCTTCTCGAGCGCCGCGCCGCCGCGGGCAAGCCGGGGGCGCTGCTCGTGGTCGCGCCGACCGGGCGCCGTGCCGAATCCCTCGCTGCCGCCCTCGGCTCCTACCTTCCCGACGCCGAGATCCTGTCCTTCCCCGCGTGGGAGACGCTGCCCCACGAGCGACTCAGCCCCAGCCCCGACACCGTCGGGCGGCGCCTCGAAGTGCTGCGCCGGATGCGGGTCTGGTCGGGGGAGCGCCCGCTCGTCGTCGTCGCGTCGGTGCGCGCGGCCCTGCAGCCCGTCGCCGCGGGGCTCGGCGACGTCGAACCCCTCGAGCTCACGGTCGGCGGACGAGGCTACGATCTCGACGGCGTCGCCGCTTCCCTCGTGGAACGCGCCTATTCGCGTGTCGACATGGTCTCCCGCCGCGGAGAGTTCGCGGTGCGCGGCGGCATCCTCGACGTCTTCCCGCCGACGGCAGAACATCCCTCGCGGGTGGAGTTCTTCGGCGACGAGGTGGACCAGATCCGGCTCTTCTCTGTCGCGGATCAGCGCTCCCTCCCCGCAGCGCCGTCGAGCGTCTCCCTGCCCGCCAGTCGCGAGCTGCTGCTGACGGCGGAGGTGCGCGAGCGGGCGGGCGCTCTCGTCGACGCCTTCCCCGGCATCGCCGGGATGCTGCAGAAGATGGCGGAAGGGATCCCGGTCGAGGGCATGGAGTCGCTCCTGCCCGTCGTCGCCGGTCCTGTGGTGCCGCTCACGGACTACCTGCCCGAGCACGCGGCGGTCGCGCTCGTGGATCCGGAGCGGTCCGGCGCCCGCGCGGCGAGCCTCGGCGAGACCAACCGCGAGTTCCTCGACGCCGCCTGGAGCGCCGCGACCGCGGGCGCCTCGGCACCGATCGACCTGCAGACCGGCGACTTCCTCTCCATTGCGGAACTGCGCACCGCCGTGCATGGCCGCGACGGCGTGTGGTGGCGGCTGAGCGCCTTCGACGCCGGCGCCGAGGATGCGGTGTTCGATCAGGGCACCGACGGCGTGAGCGCGGCGCCGATCCCGTCGTTCCATGGCGACGTCGACGGCGCGATCGAGTTCACCGCCGGCCGTGTCTCGGACGGATGGCGGGTCATCCTGGTGGCCTCGGGCCCCGGCCTCGTCGATCGCGCCAGGGACGTTCTCGCCGACCGCGGGGTCGCGGCCCGTGTGGTCGACTCTCTCCCGGGCGCTCCCGACGCGGGCGTCGCCACGCTCGTGACGGGAGCCATCGAGTCGGGTTTCCAGGTCGCCTCCGCGAAGATCGCGGTCCTCACCGAGAGCGAGTTCTACGGACGCACGATCGGCGGCGACACCCGCATCGTCAAGAAGCTCGCCTCCCGACGCAAGAACGTCGTGGATCCGATGCAGCTCAAGGCGGGCGACTTCGTCGTGCACCAGACGCACGGCATCGCGCGCTTCGTCGAGATGACCCAGCGCGAGGTCTCGTCGGGCGGGCGCAACGCCGTGAAGACCACGCGGGACTACCTGGTGCTCGAGTACGCGCCGTCCAAGCGCGGTTACCCGGGCGACAAGCTGTACGTGCCCACCGATCAGCTGGACCTGCTCTCCAAGTACGTCGGCGGGGAGGCGCCCCAGCTGTCGAAGATGGGTGGCAGCGACTGGGCCGCCGCCAAGGGCAAGGCGCGCAAGGCAGTGCGCGACATCGCCGTCGAGCTGGTGAAGCTGTACTCGGCGCGGATGGCGGCCAAGGGGTACGCCTTCGCCAAGGACACCCCGTGGCAGCGCGAGCTGGAGGAGGCCTTCCCGTTCGCGGAGACCCCCGACCAGCTGCAGACCATAGACGAGATCAAGGCCGACATGGAGCGGCCCATCCCGATGGATCGGCTGCTCTCGGGCGACGTCGGCTTCGGCAAGACCGAGGTCGCGGTGCGCGCTGCGTTCAAGGCGATCCAGGACGGCAAGCAGGTCGCGATGCTCGTGCCGACCACGCTGCTCGTCAAGCAGCACCTCGAGACCTTCACGGAGCGCTTCGCGGGCTTCCCGGTCAAAGTGCGTCCGCTGTCGCGGTTCCAGACCGACAAGGAGGCGCGGCTCACGCTCGACGGCCTGTTGGAGGGATCCGTCGACATGGTGATCGGCACGCACCGGATCCTCACCGACCAGGTGATGTTCAAGGATCTGGGCCTCATGATCATCGACGAGGAGCAGCGCTTCGGCGTCGAGCACAAGGACGCGCTCAAGAAGATGAAGACCAACGTCGACATCCTCGCGATGAGCGCCACTCCGATCCCGCGCACGCTCGAGATGGCGGTCACCGGCATCCGCGAGATGTCGACCCTGCAGACCCCGCCCGAGGACCGCCATCCGATCCTCTCGTTCGTGGGCCCCAAGAGCGACAAGCAGGTCGCCGCCGCGATCCGGCGCGAGATCCTCCGCGAGGGCCAGATCTTCTACGTGCACAACCGGGTGCAGTCGATCCAGCGCGCCGCGAGTGAGCTCGCCGAGCTCGTCCCCGAGGCGCGGATCGCCGTCGCGCACGGGCAGATGGGCGAGCACCAGCTGGAGCAGGTCGTCGACGACTTCTGGGAGCGCAAGTTCGACGTGCTCGTCTCGACGACCATCATCGAGACCGGCCTGGACATCTCCAACGCGAACACGATCATCATCGACCGGGCCGACCGTTACGGCCTCAGCCAGCTCCACCAGCTCCGCGGGCGCGTGGGGCGCGGGCGGGAGCGGGCCTATGCCTACTTCCTGTACGACGAGATGAAGCCGCTGTCGGAGACGGCCGCCGACAGGTTGCAGACGATCGCGGTGAACAACGACCTCGGGTCCGGCATGCAGGTCGCGCTCAAGGACCTCGAGCTGCGCGGCGCGGGCAACCTTCTGGGTGCGGAGCAGGCGGGTCACATCGCGGGCGTCGGCTTCGACCTGTACCTGCGCATGATCGGTGAGGCTGTCGCGACCTTCCGCGGCGAGGAGACCGAGACGGGCGCCGAGCTGCGCCTGGAGCTGCCGGTGGATGCGCGGATCCCCGACTCCTACATCGACAGCGAGCGGCTGCGGCTGGAGGCGTATCAGAAGCTGTCCAGCGCGGCCACGGCGACGGCGGCGGACGACGCCATCGACCACGTGGTCGAGGAGCTCACCGATCGGTACGGCGCTCCGCCGGCAGAGGTCGCCGGCCTCGTGGCGATCGCCCGGCTGCGGCGTCGCGCCGCGCGCGCCGGGCTCACCGACGTGGTCGCGATGGGATCGAACCTCCGGGTCGCGCCGGCGCGTTTCGAGGACTCGATGAAGGTGCGCCTGCAGCGGCTCTACCCGCAGGCCAAGCTGGTCGGCGGGGGAGAGGCGCTGGTCGTGCCCATGCCGGGTGCGGACAGGGCGGATCCGGTCGAGTGGACGAGTCAGCTGCTGACTGCGCTGTTCCCCGCATCCGCACCGGCCGAGGAGACCGTCGACGCAGGAGCGGCATCGTGAGCGCCGGGCTCACCGCGCCGCGGCGGCGCGACCGTGCGCTGTCGGCGGCGGAGGGGCGGGCGTTCGTGCGGGAGCAGCTGATGCAGGACCGGCAGGATGCGCTGCGCGCGGATGAGCCTCCGGCGGCCTCCGGGAGGTCCGCGGACCTCGCCGGACCGCGCTCCAAGGCCCGGAAGACGGATCCGGTCCTGATCATGGGATCTGCCTCGGTCCCGGCGCCGGAGCCCTCGCGGCGCTCTAGGGTGCGTCCCGAGCCTGCCGTGGATCCCCGCTGGCAATGGATCTCGACCCGTGAGACGCATCGCGGCAAGGTGCGCATCGATGTCGACGAGGTGCAGCTGCCCACAGGCGAGCGCACCACGTTCGAGGTCGACCGCAGCGTGCCGTTCACCGTTGCGGTGCTCGTGCAGGACGGAGCCGACCTGCTGCTGGCCCGGCAGTACCGCTACCCGGTCGATCGCTGGATCGTGGATCTTCCGGGCGGCGCGGGCGCGTTCGGCGAGATGCCGGAGCAGGCGGCACGACGCGAGCTCGAAGAGGAGCTCGGCGTCGTGGCGACCGAGCTGATCCCGCTGCACACCTTCTTCGCCAACCCCGGGCGGAGCGTCTGGAAGACGCACCTCTTCTTCGCACCTGGCGTGCGGGAGGGCCGGGCATCGGCGGACGATCCCAGCGAGAAGGTGCAGCTGGCGCGGATGGCGCGCGTCGACCTGGATCAGCTCCTGATCGAGGGGGAGATCAGGGATCCGGCGCTGCTGATCGCCCGCACGATGGCGTCCGCCAAGGGGCTGCTCCCGCCCGTCGGATCCTGACGATCGGCCTGCTCAGCACTACGCTCGTCACATGATCTACGAGCACCTCGGGGCTCGGCCCCGCATCCACGACACGGCCGTCGTCGCTCCGTCCGCCGTGATCTCCGGCGACGTCACGATCGGGGAGAACTGCCAGGTGCTGCACGGCGCCGTCATCACCGCGGAGGGCGGTCCGATCACGCTCGGCGAGCACGTCATCGTGATGGAGAACGCGCTCATCCGCGCCACGGCCGCCAACCCGGTGCACATCGGCGATCACGTGCTGGTGGGGCCGATGGCGAGCATCTCGGGGGCGACCATCGCCGAAGAGGTGTTCCTCGCCACCGGGACCCGGATCTTCAACGGCGCGGTGATCGGCGAGCGCAGCGAGGTGCGCATCAACGCGGTGGTGCACCTGCGCACGACCCTGCCGCCGGAGACCGTGGTGCCGATCGGCTGGGTGGCGGTCGGGGATCCGGTGCGCATCCTCTCGCCCGAGCAGCATGAGCAGATCTGGGAGGCCCAGCACGAGCTCGACTTCCCCGGCTACGTGTTCGGCGTGGACCGCTCGACGCCCGACCTCATGGTCCAGTTGACCGAGCGCTACGCCCGCTCACTCGCGCGGCACGCCGACGACCACGCGCTCTGAGATACCACTCCACGCTTCCCGCGCTTCCAAACGAAGGGACCGCTGTGCCCGAACAGCCGACCGGGGGTCTCGTGCGCCCCGATGTCACCACCTCTGACGCCGTCGCGATCGCGAGCGAGCTCTGGGGCATCACCRCCACCGCGTCCGAACTCGGCAGCAACCAGGACCGCAACTTCCTGCTCACCGAGGCGGACGGCACCCGCAGCGTGCTGCGCGTCGACAACCCGGTCTTCCCCGACAGGGCGCGTGATGCGCAGCATGCCGCACTCGACGCCTACCGTGCGGCAGGCGTCGCGGTGCCCGCCGCGTTGCCGGGCCTCGACGGCGCCCTCACCCAGCGCTGGCGCGGGTTCTCGGTGCGGCGGAGCGCCTTCGCCGAGGGGGAGGCGATGGTCGACGCCGGCTACTTCGCGCCAGAGGTGCTGCGCGAGTTCGGATCCCTCGCCGCCGCGTCCGTGAACGCACTCGCCGAGCTGGTGCATCCGGGCCTCGATCGTCCGCAGATGTGGGACATGCGGGTCGCGGCTGAGGAGGCGCGCCGTCTGCTGCCGTCGATCGAGGAGCCGGAGCTGCGAGTTCGCGTCGACGAAGCGATCGCGCGGGCCGAACGCCTTCTCGGAACCGCCGCCGTGGATCTGCCGGTGCAGCCGATCCACGGCGATCTCACCGATGACAACGTGATGGGCCAGCGGGGAGCGGATTCCCGGTTGCACCCGCGCACGGTGCTGGACCTCGGCGACCTGGCGCTCGGATGGCGGGTCGCGGAGCTCGCGGTCTGCGCATCGTCGATGCTGCATCACGAGCCCGAGCGGCCGCTGCGCGTGCTCGAGACCATCGCGGCCTTCCACGCCGAGGCGCCCCTCAGCGAGTCCGAGGCGCGCGCGGTCTGGCCGCTGATCGTGCTGCGCGCGGCCCTTCTCGTGGCGAGCGGCTGGCGTCAGCTCGAGATCGACGGCGGCAACGAGTATGCCCGCGAGCGGATCGCGGGGGAGCAGGCGATCTTCGACGCGGCGACAGCGGTGCCGCTCGTCGAGGCGGTCGAGCTCGTTATCGACAGGCTCGGGTTCCCCGCGGCGGCGATGCTGCCCGAGACCCCGATGCGAGAGAGCTCGGCCGTAGCGCTCGCGTCTCTCCTGCCCGGGCTCGACGGTGACGTCGCGGTCCTCGATCCCGGCGTCGAGTCCGAGGATCTGTCCGGCGGGGCGTGGCTCTCGCCTGATATCGAGCAGGTGCTCGTCCGCGCCGCATTCGACGGCGGGGCGGCGGCGGCGGTGATGCCCTACGGCGTCTACCGGCTCACCCGCACGCGCGTGGACAGCGCGGAGGCGGCGCCGACCTGGCCGATCGGGACAACGATCCATCTGCCCGCGGGCGGGCAGATGCTGCTCGCCGCCCCGGTCTCCGGGCGGATCGAGGGATCCGCGTACGGCACGGTGCGGATCGTCTTCGCCGAGAACTGGGTCTGCGAGATCCGCGGCACGGGATTCGCCCCCGAGCACGGCGCCGAGGTCGAGGCCGGGCAGGGGATCAGCTGGGTCGCGGACAGCACGACGGCTCGGACCGTGGTGGTCTCGATCCTGCGCCGCGACGCCCCGGGGACGGCGCCGGAGCTCGGTGACGCCGCGCTCGTCAGCCCGGAGTCGGTGCCTGCCTGGCGCCGGTTCAGCACCGATCCGGCACCCTGGCTCGGCCTGCCCGCGCTCGCGCAGTGGGACGAGGCGCCGGCTGAACTCGCGCGCCGGGAGCGCACGTTCGCGAGTGCCCAGGAACGGTACTACGAGCGCCCGCCGCAGGTCGAGCGCGGCTGGCGGCACCACCTCGTCGACACCACCGGGCGCGCCTACATCGACATGGTCAACAACGTCACGGGGCTCGGACACGGCCACCCCGGCGTCGCCGACGCTGTGAACCGGCAGATCCGGATCCTGAACACCAACTCCCGGTTCCTGTATCGCGAACTCGCGGAGTACAGCGAGCGCCTCCTCGCGCTGCTGCCGGTTCAGGCGCGCCGCGGCGGCACCGACCGGGACGCCCTGGACACGGTGCTGCTCGTGAACAGCGGTTCCGAGGCGGTCGATCTCGCGCTGCGACTCGCCCAGGCGGCCACCGGGCGCAAGACCGTGGTGTCGCTGCGGGAGGCCTATCACGGCTGGACCATGGCCAGCGATGCGGTGACCACGAGCGCCTATGACAACCCCGACGCCCTGGCCACGCGCCCGGACTGGGTGCACGTGGCCGATGTGCCCAACCGGTTCCGCGGCACCTACCGCGGCGAGGAGACGGGATCGCGGTACGTCGCCGATCTGGGGGCCGACCTCGACCGTCTCACGGCCGACGGGCGTCCCCCGGCCGGCTTCATCTGCGAATCGGTGCTCGGCAACGCCGGCGGGGTTCTGCTGCCGGACGGCTACCTCGCGGAGGCCTATGCCCGGGTGCGCGCCGCAGGCGGGCTGTGCATCGCCGATGAGGTCCAGGTCGGATTCGGCCGGATGGGATCCTCGTTCTGGGGCTTCGAGCAGTCCGGCGTCGTCCCCGACATCATCACGATCGCGAAGCCGATGGGCAACGGCTTCCCGATCGGCGGGGTGATCACGTCGAAGCGAGTGGCTGACGCGCTGTCCGCCCAGGGGCAGTTCTTCTCATCCGCGGGTGGGAACCCGCTCAGCTGCCGCGTCGGCATCGCGGTGCTCGACGCGATGGCGGCCGAGGGGCTGCAGGAGAACGCGCGCGTCGTGGGCGGGCGCCTGGCGGAGGGGCTCCGCGCGCTCGCCGAGCGCCATCCGCTCATCGGACCAGTGCACGGCGAAGGCCTCTATCTCGGGGTCGAGCTCGTCCGCGACCGCGAGAGCATGGAACCCGCGGCGGCCGAGGCGGCCGCGATCTGCGAGCGGCTCCGGGAGCTGGGCGTCATCGTGCTGACGACCTCCGAGCGGTCGAACGTGCTGAAGATCAAGCCTCCGCTGTGCCTCACGGCGCAGAGCGCCGACCTGGTCGTGGCGGCGCTGGACCGAGTGCTCGCCGAAGGCTGGTGAGCCCGTCCGAGCCCGCGCGACGTGGGGCTCGGACGGACCGGATCAAGCCTGCTGGGTCGGC
The DNA here is from genome assembly GCF_056398985.1 of Microbacterium sp. 01T413_2. Taxonomy (NCBI): domain Bacteria; kingdom Bacillati; phylum Actinomycetota; class Actinomycetes; order Micrococcales; family Microbacteriaceae; genus Microbacterium; species Microbacterium sp. 01T413_2. The sequence goes on along the minus strand of NZ_JBFTQL010000015.1, from coordinate 51,881 downwards.
AGGACGACGACCTGGCGCAGGTTCACGTGCGCGGGGCGAGTCACGACGAAGTCGACCAGGTCGGCGACGTCGTCGGCCGAGATCGCCTCGATCGCGTCGAACATGGCGGCGAGCTCGGCGCCCAGGCGCTCGTTCTCGATGTGCGTGCCCAGCTCGGTGGAGGTGAGGCCCGGTTCGACGTTGGTGACCCGCACGCCGTGCCGGGCCACCTCGGTGCGCTGCATGGCGGACAGAGCGGTGACGGCGGCCTTCGTCGCGGCGTAGACGGCGTAGTCCGGGAACACCACGTGCGCGGCGATCGAGGAGATGTTGACGATGTCGCGCGGCCCGGTTCCGTCCAGAAGGTCGGGCAGCACGGCGCGGGTGACGCGGAGCAGGCCGGTGAGGTTCGTGTCGATCATGCGGTCCCATTCGTCTGCACGACCGTCCGCGAGGGGGTTCGGCAGCATCACGCCGGCGGCATTGACGAGGAGGTCGACGGAGCCGAGTTCGCGGTGGATCTGCGCGATGGCGGCGGCGACCTCGGACTCGGAGGTGATGTCGGCGGGAACCACGAGGATCCGCCCTGCCGCGTCGGAGTCGGCGGAGGCTGCGGCGACGGCCGCGAGGCGATCCTCCCGGCGACCGAGGGCGGCGACGGAGGCGCCGAGGGCGGCGAGGTGCGCGGCGACCGCCGCACCCATGCCGCTGCCGGCACCGGTGACGAGGGCGGTGCGTCCGGAAAGGGGGAGAGAGGATTCGGTGTTCATGGGAACCAGCCTGCGCGGGCTGCACCAGGGCGGGAACGTCCCGATGAACCTGGGTCTGACAGGGCCACCCTCGCGCGGTGCGCGGCGGCGATACTGGGACCATGACATCCGAGATCGGAGAGTTCCTCCGTGCGAAGCGGGAGCGCATCGCCCCTGAGGAGCGCGGCCTGCCCGCCGGCGGTCAGCGGCGGGTGCCGGGTCTGCGCCGCGAGGAGGTCGCGCTGCTGTCGGGGATCAGTCCCGACTACTACGTGCGTCTGGAGCAGGGCAGGGCGCGGGCGGCGTCGGACCAGGTGCTCGACGCGATCGCGCGCGTGCTGAGTCTGGACGATGTCGAGCGCGATCATCTCCGAGTGCTTGCGCGACCGGGCACGCAGGCTCAGGCGCCCCGGCCCCTGGCCGCTCCCGGTGCGCGTCCCGGGGTGCGCGCACTGCTCGATGCGATGCCTCAGGTTCCGGCGTTCGTGCTGGGGCCGGCCATGGACGTGCTGGCCACGAACCTGCTCGGCGACGCCCTCATCGCGCTCCCCGACGGTCCGCGGAACATGGCCCGTCACGTGTTCCTGGATCCGACCGCACCGGCGTACTACCCGGAGTGGGAGAAGGTCGCCCGCGAGACGGCGGCTCATCTGCGCCGCATGGCGGGGCTGCTCCCGGACGCCCCGGAGATCGCCGCCCTGATCGGCGAACTCACCATCGGCAGCGACGACTTCGTGCGTGCCTGGGCGCGGCAGGAGGTGGTCGTGAAGACCCACGGTCACAAGCTCGTCGACCACCCGGAGATCGGGCGCCTCTCACTCGACTACGAGACGCTCACCCTTCCCGACGAACCTGCGCTCATGCTCGTGACCTACATGGCCGCCGACGAGAGGACCTCCGACGCGCTGCGGACGCTGGGATCCTGGGCGGCGAGCCGTTCCGCAGCCGGCGGCAGCGCCCAGCGCCCGCAGTTCGCCGATGAACTCGGCCGCGCGGAGTCCGCAGAGCGCTGACCGCGCCGAGACGCGGAGCGAGGTTCAGATGACGCCCTGCGCGAGCATCGCGTTCGCGACCCGCTCGAAGCCGACGATGTTGGCACCGGCGACGTAGTCACCCGGCACGCCGTAGCGCTCGGCGGCGTCGAACGCGGCGCGGTGGATGTCGGCCATGATGTCGCGCAGCTTCTGCTCGCTGTCCTCGAAGCCCCAGCGCTGACGGGCCGCGTTCTGGCTCATCTCCAGAGCGGACGTCGCGACGCCGCCGGCATTCGCGGCCTTGCCGGGGGCGAACAGCACGCCCGCGTCCTGGAAGGCCGCGACGGCCTCGGGCGTCGACGGCATGTTGGCACCCTCGGAGACGGCGCGCACGCCGTTCGCGATCAGGGCCGCTGCGCCTGTGCCGTCCAGCTCGTTCTGCGTGGCGGAGGGCACGGCGATGTCCACCGGCACCTCCCACACGGAACCGCCCTCGATGAAGCGGGCCCCGGGGCGGCGCCTGGCGTACTCGACGATGCGTCCGCGCTCGATTTCCTTGATCTGGCGGAGAAGGTCCACATCGATGCCGGCATCGTCGACGACGTATCCGGAGGAGTCGGACGCGGTCACGGCGACGGCCCCCAGCTGCGCGGCCTTCTGGATCGCGTAGATCGCGACATTGCCGGATCCGGAGATGCCGACGCGCCTGCCCTCGAGGGACTCGCCGTGCACGGCCAGCATCTCCTGCGCGAAGAAGACCGCGCCGTAGCCGGTCGCCTCGGTGCGCACCTGCGCTCCGCCCCAGCCGATGCCCTTGCCGGTGAACATGCCGGACTCGTGCCGGTTGGTGATCTTGCGGTACTGGCCGAACAGGTAGCCGATCTCGCGGCCGCCCACGCCGATGTCTCCGGCGGGGACGTCGGTGTGCTCGCCGAGGTGACGGTACAGCTCGTTCATGAAGGACTGGCAGAACCGCATGATCTCGGCRTCGCTGCGRCCGTGCGGGTCGAAGTTCGAGCCGCCCTTGCCGCCGCCGATGCCCTGACCGGTGAGCGCGTTCTTGAAGATCTGCTCGAAGCCGAGGAATTTGATGATCGAGAGGTTCACCGACGGGTGGAAGCGCAGGCCGCCCTTGTACGGACCCAGCACGGAGGAGTACTGCACGCGGTATCCGCGGTTCACCTGCACCTTGCCGTGGTCGTCGACCCACGGCACCCGGAAGATCACCTGGCGCTCCGGCTCGACGAGACGCTCGAGCACCCCGGCGTCGACGTACTCGGGGTGACGCTCGAGCACAGGTCCGATGGAGTGCAGCACCTCGTGCACGGCCTGGTGGAATTCGGGTTCGTTCGGGTTCAGGGCGAGGACGTCCTCGAACACGGGCTGGGCGAGCGGGGAGAGGGGATGGAAGTCGATGCGTGCGGGGTCGCTGATGGTGTCGGTCACTCGGGATGCTTTCAGACGGGGATGCGGAGAGGAGCGCGGGTGATCGTGTCGTGCGCAGACAGCCGGATGCGGCAGATTCCTCACTCTAACCGCTCCGCAACCCAACCTGGGCGGCGTGAACCCCGCGTGAGAAGCCCGGATCAGCCGGTGTTCTGCAGACCCGCGGCGACTCCGCTGACCGACAGCAGCAGCAGGCGCTGCAGGTCCGGATCCGGTGCGGGGGCCTGCTCGTCGGCGTCGCGGAGGCCACGCAGCGCCCGCAGCTGCAGGAGCGAGAGCGCGTCCACATAGGGGCTGCGCATCGCGACCGCTCGCTGCAGGATCGGCTTGTTCTCCAGCAGGCGCTCGCCGCCGGTGAGGCGGATGACCCAGGAGCGGGTGAGCTCCATCTCCTCCAGCACGAGCGCGGCCAGGTCGTCGCGATCGCCGAGACCGAGGTAGCGRCGGGCGATGCGCGGATCCGTCTTGGCGAGGCTCATCGCGACGTTGTCGACCATCGTGCGCAGCAGCGGCCACTCCTGGTACGCGGTGCGCAGCAGTTCCTCGTCGCCGACGGCCTCGAGAGCCGTGCCCAGGCCGAACCAGCCGGCGAGGTTGATCCGGGCCTGCGTCCAGGCGAACACCCACGGGATCGCCCTGAGGTCCTCGAGGGACTCGACGGACAGGCCGCGGCGGGCCGGGCGGGAGCCGAGCGCGAGAAGTCCGATCTCCTCCATCGGCGTCACCGTGGCGAACCACGGGGCGAAGCCCTCCGCCTTCACGAGCGAGAAGAACCGATCGCGCGAGGCGCGGTCCATGGTGGCCGCGACGCCGGCGAACCGTTCGGCGGCGGTGCTGTTGCGCTGCTCGACGCCGGGGGAGGACGCGAGCAGGGTCGCCGCCGTCACCTGGTCGATGTGGCGCATCGCGATCGCGGGCTCGCCGTACCGCGCGAAGATGACCTCGCCCTGCTCGGTGAGCTTGAATCGGCCGTCCACGGAGTGCGGCGGCTGAGCCAGGATCGCGGAGTTCGCGGGGCCGCCGCCACGGCCGAGGGCGCCGCCGCGACCGTGGAACAGGGTGAGCTCGATGTTCTCGCGCTGCGCCCAGGCGGCGATCTCTGCCTGCGCCTCGTACAGGGCGAGATTCGCGGCCACCGGGCCGACGTCCTTGGAGGAGTCGGAGTACCCGAGCATGACCTCCAGGCGCCGGCCGGTCGCCGCCAGCCGAGCCGCGAAGGCCGGGTGGTCGACGATCTCGGCGAGGATCCCCGGCGCCGCCTGCAGGTCGGCGAAAGTCTCGAACAACGGCACCACGTCGAGCACGGGCCCGTCGTCGGCGCTCGCGTACTGCGCGAGKCGGTGCACGTTCGCGAGGTCCTGRGCCGASYGCGTGAACGAGACGACATAGCGCCCCGCCGCGCGCGGMCCGTAGGTGCGCTGGATCTCGCGGACGGCGCGGAAGACCGCCAGCACCTCCTCGGTCTCGGCGCTGAGGGAACCGGATCCGCCCGCGGCAGCGTCGAGCTCGGCGAGCGCACGCGCGTGCACCTGCGAGTGTTGCCGCACCTCGAGCTCGGCGAGGTGGAAGCCGTACGTCTCCACCTGCCAGATGAGGTGCTGCATCCCGCCGAACGCGTGCCGGCGGGCGCCGGCCGTGTCGAGCGACGACTGCACGATGCGCAGATCCGCGAGCAGCTGCTCCGGATCCGTGTAGCCGCCCTCATCCCCGCGGCGGGTGACCGCGACGCGATGCGCGAGCAGCAGCAGGATCCGGCGATGCGGCTCGGAGGGGGAGCGAGTGGCGACTTCGCCCGCGACATCGGGGTGCGTGGCCTGCAGCGCATCCCACAGCGCCGTCGCCGCCGCGGAGGGCGGCGTGCCCTCGGCATCGAGCGTCAGCGTGCGGCCGATCCGCTCGATCGCCCGCTCGAGTCCACGCAGCACGTGGTCGGCCGCGATCGCGGCGGCCTCGCGGGTCACGGCGGCCGTGACGAACGGATTGCCGTCGCGGTCGCCGCCGACCCAGGTGCCGATGCGCACGAAGGCCGGGACGATGGGGGCGGAGGATCCGGACTSCTCGCCGCGCAGCACGTCGTCGATGCGGCGGTACACGTGCGGGACGGTGGTGAACAGCGTCTCGTCGAAGACGCTCATGACCGTGCGCACCTCGTCGGTCGGCGCCGGCTTCTGCGCCCGCAGCGGTGCGGTGCGCCAGAGGGTGTCGACCTCCTCGAGCATGCGCCGGTGTGCGCGGTGCGCCTCGGGGGTGCCCTCGGCTGCGGCGTCATGCGCGCTCAGCAGCTCGGCGAGGCGCCGGATGCTGGAGGACACCGCGCGACGGCGGGCCTCGGTGGGGTGCGCCGTGAACACAGGGTGGAATCGCAGCGCACCCAGCCGGCGGCGGGCCTCGTCCTCGCCGACCTCGCCGCTCAGCTGCGCGAAGGCTCCGGCGACCGTGTCGGTGGAGGTGGGGTCCTCGCCGCGATCGCGGAGCACGCGCACGCGCTGGTGCTCCTCGGCGAGGTTCACGAGGTGGAAGTAGGCGGTGAAGGCCCTGGCGACCTCGTCGGCGCGCTGCACCGAGAACTCCTCGGCGATGCGGGTCGCGCGGTCGAAGGCCTCGGCGGACTCGTCGGTGTACGCCTCGATCGTGGCCTGACGCAGGCGCTCGACGTCGTCGAACAGGTCGTCGCCGCCGGATTCGCGCAGGACCTGGCCGAGCAGCGCGCCGAGCATGCGCACATCGGCGCGCATCGCCTCGGGCAGCTCGCGCCCTGCTTCGAACCGGCCGACGATGCGGATGGCTTCGGTATGGGTTGTGTCGGGGGTCACGATTCGAGCGTAAACCGATGCTGCGCAAGCGACGACCGCGTGACGTCCCGCGGCGACCTCTTGAAGTGGGAAGGGGGGATCGCTGAGGAGGGGCGCGATACGGTGGAGGGGATGAGCCGCACCAGTCGCCTTCTGAGGTCCCCGCAGTTCCCCGCGATCCTGCTGCTGGCGACCGCGGGGCTCGGGCTGCTCCTCGCGAACCTTCCCACGCACGACGCGATCGCCGGAATGCTCGGCGCGCACTTCGGGATCCCCGGCACGGCTCTGGACCTCTCGGTGTCGCACTGGGTGTCGGACGGCGTGCTCGCGATCTTCTTCTTCGTCGTCGCGCTCGAGCTCCAGTACGAGCTCACCCGCGGCGAGCTGAACAGCGTGCGCGTGGCGATCCAGCCTGCGATCGCCGCCGCGGGCGGCATCCTGGTGCCGATCGCCCTGTACCTGTGGATCGCCGGCTCGGATCCGAGCGCGGCCGGCTGGCCGATCCCGACCGCGACCGACATCGCCTTCGCGCTCGGCGTGCTCGCCGTGTTCGGACGCGGTCTGCCCTCGGCGGTGCGCGCCTTCCTGCTCGCGCTCGCGATCCTCGACGACATCGTCGGGATCGTGTTCATCGCCGTGCTGTTCGCGCACGGGCTGAACCTGCTGCTGCTCGGTCTCGGCGTGCTCGCGGTCATTGTGTTCGCCGTGCTGAGCCGTCGCCTGCGCGGGTCCGCCACCCCGGTCGTGGCCGTGCTGATGGCGATCGTCGGCGTGGTCGCCTGGGGGCTGTTCGCCGCCTCCGGCGTGCACGCCACGATCGCGGGCGTCATGCTGGGCCTGGTGATGGCGCCCCGGGCCGCGGATCCGATCCGTCATGCGCTGGAACCCTGGGTCAACGGGCTGGTGCTGCCGCTGTTCGCCTTCGTGGCGGCGTTCGTGGTCATCCCGCAGGTGCCGCTGGAGGAACTCTCTCCGGCGTTCTTCGCGATCCTCGTGGCGCTGCCGGTCGGCAAGCTGATCGGCATCGGCGCGTTCGGCGCCCTCGCGCAGCTGATCCGCCCGCGGGGCGCGCCTCCGGCGATCCGCTTCCCCGACGTGCTCGCGGCCGGAGCACTGGGCGGCATCGGATTCACGGTCTCGCTGCTGCTGGCGAATCTCGCCTTCGCGGGGGATGCCGCGGTGAAGGACCAGGCGATCCTCGCGGTGCTGCTGGGGTCGGTGATCGCGCTGGTGGTCGCCGCCGTGCTGGTCTCGTGGCGGGCGAAGGTGCACCGTGCGATCGGCGATGCGGAGGACGACGAGCCGGACGAGGATGAGGACGAGGAGGCGTCCGGGGATGAGCGCTGATCGGGAGTCCCCTGCCGAGACGGATCCGCTGCGCGCCGCCGCGGAGGTCATGCGGCAGGTGCGGGAGAAGTGCGTCTGGTCGCAGGCCATGACCCATCGCGAACTCGTGCCGTACCTCGTGGAGGAATCGGCCGAACTCATCGACGCCGTCGAGCGCGAGGACCGCGCGGAACTCCGCGAAGAGCTCGGCGACCTGCTCTGGCAGGTGCTGTTCCACGCGGCGATCGCGGCGCAGGATCCGGCGGATCCGTTCGACATCGACGACGTCGCGCGCACCCTGACCGAGAAGATGACCCGGCGCCACCCGCACGTGTTCGGCAACGCGATCGCCCGCACGCCGGAGGAGGTGCTGGTGCACTGGAACGCCGCCAAGGCCGCGGAGAAGCATGATCGCCGCAGCGTGCTGGACGGCATCCCTCCCGGAATGCCCGCGCTCGCCCGGGCGCAGAAGATCCTGGGCCGCGCCGCGAAGGCGCACGTCGAGGTCTCCGAGGATCCGTCCGCGTCCGGGCACGAGGAGGCCCCGCCGGCGATCGTCGGCCCGACCCCCGCGCCCCCCACGGAGCCCGCTCCGCTCACCGAGGCCGAACTCGGCGAGCAGCTGCTGACTCTCGTCGTGGCGGCTCGCGCCCACGGCTGGGATGCCGAGCGCGCCCTGCGCGAGCGCATCAGGATCCTCGAGGACGAGGTGCGCGCCGCGGAGGGATCAGAGCCGGCCTGACGGACCTGGAAGAATGGATCCGTGGCAACGGTCAATCCTCCGCGCGGGATGCGCGACTTCCTCCCCGCCGACAAGGCGCGTCGTGAGCGTGTGCTCTCCGTCATCCGGGAGCGCTACCGCGCTCATGGGTTCGACGAGATCGAGACGCCCGTCGTGGAGGAGTACGACCGGCTGCACGCCGGGATCGGCGGCGACAACGAGAAGCTGTCCTTCAACATCCTGCGCCGCGGCCTGGACGCCGACGCGATCAGCGCGGCGGCGGAGGACCCGGCCGCCCTCAGCGACCTGGGCCTGCGCTACGACCTGACGGTTCCGCTCGCGCGCTTCTACGCGACCAACCGCGGTCAGCTGCCCGGAGTGTTCCGCTCGATCCAGATCGGGCCGGTCTGGCGTGCCGAGCGGCCGCAGAAGGGTCGCTATCGCCAGTTCGTGCAGTGCGACATCGACATCATCGGCGACGACTCGGCGCGTGCCGAGGCCGAGCTCATCGTGGCCTCGCTCGACACGATCGACGCCCTCGGGCTCACGGGTGGCATGGTGCGCGTGAACGACCGCCGCGCCCTCGACTGGATGCTCGATGCGTTCGGATTCACCGAGGACGAGCGTCCGGGAGTGCTCATCACGATCGACAAGCTCGACAAGATCGGCACCGACGGCATCGTCGCGGAGCTGCGCGAGCGCGGTGCGACGGTGGCCGCCGTGGACGCGTTCGAGGCGTTCCTGCATCGCCCGCAGACCCTCGAGTACAACCCCTACGGCGAACGGCAGATCCGCAAGGCGCTGCCCGAGGGCGTTCCGGACGACCTCGTCGCGCACCTGGTCGGCCTCGGCGAGGCCGTTGCCGCCGCCCGCCCCGCCGCCGAGGGCATCGATCCGATCCCGCTGCAGTTCGACCCGTTCCTGGTGCGCGGCATGGGCTACTACACGGGTACGATCATGGAGCTCGCGCACCCCTCGGTCTCGTACTCGCTGGGCGGTGGCGGCCGCTACGACGGCATGATCGGGCGCTTCCTCGGGCAGCAGGTGCCGGCCGTCGGCTTCTCGATCGGCTTCGAGCGGATCGTGGATCTGTTGGAGTCCGCCGACGACGCGGCGGGGCAGGCCGTGGTGCTCGTGCACGACGCCGACGTACCCGTCGCCGAGCTCGTCGCGCACAAGGCGGCGCTCATCGCGGGCGGCGCCAGAGTGCGGCTGGAGCGGCGCACGAAGAACCTCAAGGCGCTCCTGGAGCGCGCGGCGTCCGACGGGTACACGGCGTTCGCGGCCGTGCGCGCGGGCGACGCGTCCGACGCGCTCGAGGTCAAGCCGCTGTCCTGAGGCGCCCGTCGCCTCTGCGTCCACGGCCGGTCACGCGCCGTTCATGTCGATGCGATCTGATCGGCGTATGGACGCTGCTGATCGCCGTCGGGCCGGGTCCCGAGGCGTGCCGGTGGGGCTTCTCGGAGCCGCCGGGCTCGCGATCGCCGGATCCGCCGTCGCCGTGCCGCTGGCGCTGCGGCGACAGGCGCGTATCGCTCGGCGTCGCATCGGCAAGCCGCTGGGAGAACACGCGATCGACGCCGACCGCGTCTGGCGGCGGGGCCTGTCCGGGGAGCCGGTCGAGCTGCTCGTGCTCGGCGACTCGCTTGCGGCCGGTCTGGGCGCCGAGCGGCGCAAGGACACGCTGGGCGGACGGCTCGCCAAGGGCGTCGCCCGGCGGACGCGTCGGCCGGTGCGGCTGCGTACGGTCGCGATCGTCGGATCCGAGTCGCCGGATCTGGACGCTCAGCTCGCGTCGCTCGAGACGGACTACCTGCCGCACGTCGCGGTGATCGTCGTCGGCGGCAACGACGTGACCCACCGGATCCCGGTCACCCTCTCGGTGCAGCATCTCGAGGACGCGATCGGCTGGTTGCACGCGCTCGGAGCGAGCGTCGTGGTCGGCACCTGCCCCGACCTCGGGGCGCTGCGGGCCGTTCCGCAGCCGCTGCGGTCGATCGCCTCGCGGATGTCACGGCGACTGGCCGCGGCGCAGGCCCAGGCCGCCATCGAGCACGGCGCCACTGCGGTCGATCTGCGGCGCGCGGTCGGGCCGATGTTCTTCGATGAGCCTGAGGAGATGTTCAGCCTGGATCGGTTCCACCCGAGCGCCCTCGGCTACCGCCGCACTGCGGAAGCGCTGCTGCCCGCGGTGACGGCGGCGGCCGAGGAGGCCTCGGTGAACGCGGCCGGCGGAGCGCTCAGCTCTCCGGTGCGGTGAACGAGGCGGCCCATTCGGCCACGCGGGCCGTGCTCTCGGACTCGGAGAGGTCCTCGACGCGCGTCATGATCGACCAGCGCACGCCGAACGGATCCCGGATGCTCGCGTAGCGGTCGCCCGAGACGAACGTGGACGGCGCCTCGCGAACCGTCGCACCGGCCGCCACCGCGCGTTCGACGACCGTGTCGACGTCGGGCACGTAGAGGCCCATCGAGTAGCAGTCGGCGTCGCCGGCGGGGGCCGAGACGAGCCCGTACTCGGGGTTGGGATCGCCCAGCTGCAGCACGCCGAGACCGAAGTCGAGGTCGGCGTGCGCGACCACGCCGCCGAACTCGGTGATGTCGACGACGCGCGCGCCGAAGATGTCGCGGTAGAACTCGATCGCGGACCGGGAGTCGGGGATGGCCAGGAACGGGGTCAGGGACGTGGCCGAGTTCGGGCGGCCGTTCGTCGTGTATTCGCCGGTGACGCCGGTGGTCGCTGTGGTGGGGGTGTGTTCGCTCATGACCACGAGGCTAGGGGGCGACGGGAGACGGTTCTTGGAGATTCGCGCCACGTTCGGCCGGGGGCCCCGCGCGGCCCATCACCGGATGTCCGCGACGCCTTCTAGGCTCGGGGAATGGTCGATCCGACGCGCGGCGTGCTGTATCCGGCGCGCCTGCCGCAGTTCCACCGCCTTCCGCCGCCGGCGGAGGTCGCCGAGCTCGTGGAGTGGTGCTGGATCCCCGAGTGGGACATCGAGCCGGGCCGTTCGTCGCGTCAGGACCTCGTGTCGTTCCCTGCTCTGAACCTGGTCGTCGAGAGCGGGGGCACGGTGCTGTCGGGCGCGACGACCCGAGCCAGCTCCCGGGAGCTGACCGGCAAGGGGTGGGCCGTCGGCGCGCTGCTGCGGCCGGCCGCGGCGGCCGCGCTGACCGAGACGCCCTCCGCCCTGCTCGACCGGGCGGAGGCGTACCCGGCACCGGGGCTGGCGGAGGCGGTCGCAGGCGCGATGACTTCGGGGGAAGGGCATCGGGAGCGGGCTGTCGCGCTGCTGTGCGCCTGGCTGCGTGAGCGCGTGGGCGAGGTCACGGCGCCGGCCCGGCACGCGAACGCCATGGCGGAGCTGCTCATGTCCGATCCCGACGTGCGCAGCCCCGAGCAGGCGGCGGCCCGTCTCGCCGTCTCGGTGCGCACCCTGCAGCGCATGGCGCACCGCCACGTGGGTCTGTCTCCGGCCGCCATGATCCGGCGCCGGCGCCTGCAGGAGGCGGCGGAGCGGATCCGCTCCGATCCCGGCACGGATCTCGCGACCGTCGCTGTCGAGCTCGGCTACGCGGATCAGTCGCATCTCGCCAACGATTTCCGCGCGGTGCTGGGCTTCACCCCGTCGGCGTATCGCGCCGACGCCGGTCCCGTCCGAGCCTGATCGCCCGCACGCCGACGCCCACGAGGACCACGCCCGCTCCGATCATCACCGAGGACACCGGCAGCGACGCAGCCAGAGCCACGCAGCCGATCGCGCCGAGCACCTGCAGCGGTTTCGGATACCGGCGCGCGGCCCCACCCTGCTGGAGCGCGGCGGCGTTCGCGACGAAGTAGTACAGCAGCACGCCGAACGACGAGAACCCGATCGCTCCGCGCAGGTCCGCGACGAGCACGACCGCCACCACGACCGCACCGGCGGCCAGCTGCGCACGCCGCGGGACGTGATGCCGCGGATCCACGGCGGTGAGGGAGCGGGGGAGGTCGCGTTCCCGAGCCATGGCGAGCGAGGTGCGACCGATCCCGGAGAGAAGGGCGAGCAGCGCGCCGGTGGCGGCCGTAGCGGCGGCGATCCGCACGGCGGGCGCCGCGCGGGGCCAGCCGGCAGCGGTGACGACGTCGGCGAGGGGCGCGGATGAGCTCTCGGCTGCGCCGCCGAGCGTCAGCACGACCGCACCGCCGATGAGCACGTAGATGACGAGTGCGGACGCGAGTGCGATGCCGATCGCCCGCGGGATGGCGCGCGACGGGTCCCGCACCTCCTCGCCCATGGTCGCGATGCGCGCGTACCCGGCGAAGGCGAAGAACAGCAGCCCCGCGGCCTGGAGCACGCCGTAGGGGGAGCCACGCGGGAGGGGCGCGGGCGCGGCGTGCGGCAGTGCGGTCCCCGCGGCGGCCAGCACCACGATCAACCCGAGCAGGGTCACAGCCACGAGCACCTGGGTGACGCGAGCGGTGCGGGTCACCCCGACGCAGGTGACGGCGGTCAGGGCCGTGACCGCCGCGACCGCGACCGGCTTCTGCCACCCTGCCGGAGCCACGTACGCGGCGACAGTCATCGCCATGGCGGCGCAGCTCGCGAGCTTGCCGATCACGAAGCACCAGCCGGCGACGAAGCCCCACCACGGTCCGAGCTCCGCCCGTCCGTACGCGTAGGTGCCGCCCGAGACCGGGTGCACGGCCGCGAGCTGCGCGGACGAGGTGGCGTTGCAGAAGGCCACGATCCCCGCGAGGAGCAGCGCGATCAGCAGGCCCGATCCGGCCGCGCCGATCGCCGGGCCCCAGACTGTGAAGACTCCGGCACCGATCATGGATCCGAGGCCGATCGCGACAGCATCGGCGAGGGTCAGGCGGCGCGCGAGGGGCATCCCGTCATCGTGGCACGCCGCGGTGAACGGCGGGTGCCGTGCCCTCCGGAAGCGGCAGCGAGAGCACCGCGGGCGTCGCAGCGCAGAGGAAGAGCGTCTGCGTGCTGGCCACCAGGCGCGAGTGGTCGCGCACCGGATCCGCCGTGCCCGGATTGCGCAGATGCAGGGGGTGCGCGCCCCAGGACACCTGCACGCGGAGGCGGCTGCCCGCGACGAAGCGATGCGCGATCGGTGCGAGCGCGACCCGGACCCGGCGCGGCTCGCCGGGCGCGGCCTCCGGGGAGAGCCGCAGGTAGCCGTCGGTGACGGTGCGCGAGGTCCCCCGCGCGTCCACTTCGCACAGGCGCAGGAAGACGTCGACCCGGGGATTCGTGGAGGCGAGCGTGAGCGCGATCTCCGCCGAGCCCATGACCAGCAGCGGATCCGGGAGCGGCTCGCCCGTGAACAGCAGCACGTCCTCGCGGCTCTCGCGACGTCGCTGATCGCGGCGCCCGGCGCTGAACGGATTGAGCGTGCGGCCGCCGGCATCGGGCGTGGGATCGGCGGGGTCGTAGCGAGAGGTCAGCACACCGTCCTCGGGGGCGGCCCCCGGCGCGACGAGACGGCCGTCCGCGGTCAGCTCCACCGGATGCGGCGCGCTCGGCGGCGGCCAGTCGGCCAGATCCCGCCAGCCGCCGCCCCCGCTGATCTCGACGCGCACCGGGGCGGCCTCGGGCTCGCCCTCGAGGGCCTGCAGCGCCTCGCGCACCCCGATCACCGTGATCTCGGGAGCGCCGTGGATCCAGTCGCCCACGATCAGGCGCGTCCGTACGCCGGCTCCCTGCAGCGCGGCGTGGTCCTGCAGCTGGCCGACGAGGAAGAGGTCCTGCCACCCCGCCATGAGCGTGACGGGAGGCACCGCCGCGGGATCGGAGGCGAAGTGCAGCGGATCCCACCAGGGATCCCCGGGATCGCTGTGCTCGACCCAGTCGCGGAAGAACTGCGGGTTGTCGCCCAGCGCCGCGGGCACGGCCTGGGACGGCGGCACCGTGCGCGCTCCCCGTGCGAGGGCRCTGCGCGCTCGCAGCAGCCTCCACAGACGCGCCGGCAGCCGGCGCTCCTGCAGGCCGAGCGCGTACGCCCACGCGAGCGGCGTGTCGATCGAGAAGCCGCGACCGAGGTAGAGGATCGCCTCGTCGAAGCGCCGGGCCGACACCGCGATGCCCATCGCGTCGGGTCGGAGCGCGCCGTCGCAGTACGCCCACTGCGTCACCCCGAAGTAGCTGCCGCCCCAGGAGTGCACGAGACCCGTCGCCCACGGCTGTGCGCGCAGCCACCGCAGCGTCGCCTGCCCGTCGGCGGCCTCGTCGTGCAGAGGCCGGAAGTCGCCGCCGGAGCCGAAGGCGCCCCGGCAGCTCTGCACCACCACATGATGCCCGCGTTCGGCGAGGAAGCGCGCCACGGCGGCGACGCCGTTCCGGTCGTACGGCGTGCGGATGAGCACCGTGTGCGGGCCCGCGTCCTCGGCCGCCCAGTGATCGGTGAGCAACGGGACGCCGTCTTCCGCGGGCACCGCGATGCCGGAGGTCCGGCGCACGCCCGCGTGGGTCCGCGGCGGCATGCCGGGAGCCGAGCGCAGCCGGCGGTATTCGGCGCGCGCCGTCCAGGGGAGCCGATCGTCCCTCCTCATCGCACGGCCTTGACCCGGGTGACGGCGAAGGCCGCGAACAGCGCCATCACGACCGCACCCGCGTAGAGCGCCACGAAGTTCTCACCCGTGGGCGAGCCGATGCGCGTCACGAAGAAGGCGAACACCGGCACCAGGATGCCCGGGAGCAGGTAGGCGAGCGCCACGATGCCGAGGTCCTTGCCGGCGTCCTCGGTCGAAGGCAGGCACTCGGTCATGAGCGCGACGTCGGCGGCGATGTAGGCCCCCTGCCCGGCGCCGACGATCGCGATCCCGATCAGGAAGAAGGCGACGTCGCCCACCGCGACGGCGACGACGAGTCCGACTGCGCTCGTGAGCGCTCCGATCACGACGGTCGGCTTGCGTCGTCCGGTGCGGTCCGAGATGACGCCGAAGACGAACGCCAGCACGAGGTTCATGATCGTGAACGCCGCCGTGGCCTGCGTCTGGACGGCCGCGATCTGCGCCGGGTCGTCGATGCCGAAGCGGCTGGAGATCGTGAGGTAGAGGTAGCTCGTCACCGACACGATGGAGGCGGTCATGAAGAAGCGGCAGATCCAGGCCCACGCGAAGTCGGGGTAGCGGCGCGGGCTCAGCCAGAACGTCTCGATCACCCCGCGCCAGTCGAGCGGTGCCGCGGGAACCGTGCGGTGCAGGTCGCGCAGGGCGAAGAAGAGGGTGCTCGCGAGCACGACGGCGATGCCGCCCGGGATGAGGAAGATTCCGATCTGTCCCGTGCCCGCGACAGTGCCGGCCAGCGCGACGCCGCCGAAGATGCCCACGGTGGTGGCGGCGCCCGTCACGGCGGACATGATCGCACGGATGCGGCGGCGGATCTGGTCGGCGAAGAGCGTGTGGATCGTCATCGACACGGCGCCCCACCCGACCAGCACGAGCACCGCGCCCGCGCCGAGCAGCAGGAGCGAGGTGGCGAACGCCTGCAGAAGGTAGCCGATCGCGGCGATGAGCACGCCCGCCGCGATCCAGGGGCGGCGGATGCCGAGGCGGGAGAGCGAGCGGTCGCTGAGGCGCCCGAAGATCGGGGTGGTGACGAGGATCGCCGCGCCGCCTGCAGTCAGCACGATGCTGAGGTTGCCCGTCGCCTGGTCGGGATCCCACTCCTTGAGGAGCTGCGGCACGGCGACGCCGGCCACGCCCTGGGCGATGCCGGTCGCGAGCCAGGTGAGGACGAACGCAATCCAGAACCACCAGGTCTGGCGCTCGCCGGGTACGGCGTCGTCGCCGGGCGAGGGCGCGGACGGCAAGGGGATCACGGGATCTGCGGCATGGGTGGACATCATCGTCTCCCTCTCGGGTCGGTGGTCGGGTGCGGGGGTTCGGACGCGTAGGCGGCAGCGAGCTCGGCGACGAACGCATCGCGCCAGTCGCGGGCGCCCTGCCAGGCGGTGAGTCCGGGGGAGCCGTGCACGTGGCCCGCGCCGATGCGGAGGGTCACGGGGACGTCCGCGTCCTGCAGGGCGCGGGCATAGGCGACGGCGCCGTCGCGGAGCGGATCGAACTCGGCGGCGAGGATGAGCGCCGGAGCGAGGCCCCGATGATCGGCGGCGTCGAGCGGCGAGCACTCCGCCAGCGGGGCGCCCGCGCGGTAGATGCCGGCGAGCAGTTCGGCGCCGTCCATGCCGGAGGCTCGTCGTCGCCGCGCGGAGAGGCCGCTGAGGGGGCGCAGCGTGGCGGGCAGCACCTCGAGCGCCTGATGGTGCAGTCGGCGGCCCGCATCCCTCTCCCGGAGGGCGGCGGAGGCCGCGATCGTGGCTCCGGCGGAGTTGCCTCCGATGCCGAGGCGGTCCGGGTCGATGCCCAGCTCGCCCGCCCGCGCGCGCAGGTCGGCGAGGGCCGCGACGGCGTCGTCGACGGGGGCGGGGAACGGGTGCTCCGGCGCGAGGCGGTACTCGAGCGACACGATCTGCACCGCGGAGCGCAGGGCGCGGTCCGCCGTGGTGCTCTCGTTGAGGACCTCGTCGATCGTGCCCGCGATCCAGCCTCCGCCGTGCAGCCACAGCATGGTCGGGAGAGGGTCGGACGAGCCCGCAGGGCGGAACCGCCGGGCGCGGAGAGGTCCGGCGGCGCCGGTGAGCCGCAGCTCCTCGGCCTCCACGCCCGGGGGAGTCGGTTCCGTGAACTCGGCGGCCAGCCGATCGCTCAGGATCCTGGCCGCCCGACGATGCGCGGCGGGATCGGGCGAGTCGTAGTCCGGCAGGTCGACGACGATCTCCTCGATCCGGCGGAGCCAGGCCCGCACCGGCGCGTCGAGCGCGAGCGTGTCGGCGGTGCTCATGAGTCCGCCCGCAGCCGGCRCAGCTCGGTCACGATCAGGCGGTGGGCGACGTCGGCGGCCGGGACGAATCCGGTCGCGCCCAGGGAGCCGTGGGTCTGGCCGACGAACCGCACGGCGGTGACGTCGACCCCGGCGTCGGAGAGCGCCCTGGCGTACGCCTCGCCGTCGCCGCGGAGGGGATCGAGCTCGGAGGTGATGATGAGCGCCGGGGGAAGGCCGGCGTGGGAGTCGGCGAGCAGCGGCGAGGCGTACGGGTCTCGGGCCGCCTTCGCGTCGTCGCCGACGTACTGACGCACCAGCAGCCGGCCGGCCCTGCGCACGATGACGCCGGGCATCCCCGCGCTGACGCCGCGCGCGTCGGCGTGCCCGATGGTGAGGTCGAGCGCCGGGTTCTCCAGCAGCTGCAGAGCGATCGGGTGCGCCGCCCGGTCGCGGTTCATGAGCGTCACCGCCGCGGCCAGGTCGCCTCCGGAGGACGCGCCGCCTACGGCGAGCCGGTCGGCGGATCCGCCCAGCTCCTCCGCGTGCGCCCAGGCCCATTCCCAGGCGCTCCAGCACTGCTCCGGCTGGGTGGGGAAGCGCTGCTCGGGCGCGTGGGCGTAGTCCGTGGCGACGATGATGATCCCCGCGTCGCGCGCCCGCTCGCGGAACCGTGCGTCCCACGAGACCCAGTCGATCCCGGCGATCGTGAAGCCTCCGCCGTAGAAGTACACGAGGATCGGGAGTCCCGCGCCCTGCGGGGCCGGTTCGGACCCGGGCCAGTAGACGCGCACCCGCACGTCGGGGTGGCCGGCGACGGGCACGGTGTGCTCCGAGGTGGCGGTGTCGAGAGGCGAGATCCCCAGGGCCGCGCTGACCGTGGTGTCGTTCTCACCGGCGACGCGGCGCCGCCCCGCGGGATCGCTCGGCTCGGGCGCGAGAAGAGCGGCGGTCCTCGCCTCATGCGCCGCGACGGCGCGGTCGAGCATCGGACGGCGGTAGCGGGAGCCTCTCGGCATCGGTCATCTCCTTCGACGGGCTGCGGACTAGTCTGAGCAATCGAAGAACTTCGATGAAGAGGGGATCCGAGCGATGCGCGCACGTCCGGGAAGGGTCACGATCTACGACGTCGCCGCGCGTGCCGGGGTGAGCATCTCGACAGTCTCGCTGGCGGTGAGCGCGCCGCACCGGGTGCGCCCGGAGACGCGCGAGCGGATCGTCGCGGCCGCCACCGCGCTCGGCTACCGGATGACGCAGGGGCGCCGTATCGGCGCATCCCGGATCGCGGTCGCCGCCCCCTTCACGAGCTACCCCTCCTACCTGCGCCGGCTCTCGGGGATGCTGCGGCGGGCGCGCGACGTCGCGGTCGACATCATCCCCTACGACCTGGATTCGGCGGCCGCGGCCGATGAGCCGCTGCTGGACGTGCTGCCGGCGCGCACCGACGCGTCGGGGCTCATCGTCATGGGCGTGCCTCTCGGCGGCGCCGCCCGCCGTGCGAGCAGAGCGGCGAGGATCCCGGTCGTTTACGTGGACGTCGTGCCGGCGAAGGGCGAGATCGGCGGCCCCGTCGTCCTCGTCGACGACCGGGACGGAGGCGAGCAGATCGGCCGCCACCTCGTCGGGCTCGGGCATCGCACGGCGCTGTTCGTGCACGAGCCGCAGCGCTCGCCGGCCTACGTGTCGGCCGGCATGCTGCGCATCGAGGGGCTGCAGCGTCACGTCTCTGTGGTGCCCGCGGCGGTGGACGGGCCGGCCGGGATCGACGAGCGGGTGCTGCAGGCCGCGCGCGATGCCGGGGCCACCGCCGTCGTCGCCAATCACGACCGGTTCGCGGCCGCCGTCCTCGACCTGCAGCGCTCCCGGCCGGAGAGCGAGAGACTGCCCGTCATCGGCTACGACGACGGCGAGCTGGCCGAGGGGCTCGGCCTGACCACCGTGCGGCAGCCGTTCGAGGAGAGCGGCCGCACGGCGCTGGAGCTCGCGCTCGGCCTGGTCGCGGGCACCTCGGGCGCACGGGACACCGTGCGCCTCGCGCCGACGCTGGTCGAGCGGGCCTCGAGCCTGCGCGGGGTCACACCCGGGCGGCCGTGATCCGTTTCTTCTCCCGCACGTACACCTCGCGGCGCACGCGCGCCACGACCTCGCCATCGCGGTCGGTGATCTCGGTCTCGAACCATTCGAGCACCTTCGCGCCGCCGGCGGCGCGCGTCCGGATCTCGGCGACGCGCTCCGGCGGCACGTGGAAGCGTGCGGTGAGCACGCCGCGGCCTGGCTTGACGAACTCGATCTCACCGCGGGTGTCCCAGACCACGTAGTCGCGGCCCAGCTGGTGCATGACGAGCATGAAGAAGTACGGATCCGTCATCGCCTGCATGGATCCGCCGAACGCGGTCTTCACATAGTTGCGGGTGAAGACGTTCACGTGCAGCTCCACCGTCGCCCGCGTCCAGTCCGCGCTGAAGCCGCGCACCCTGATGCCGCTGAACAGGTTCGGGATCCACAGGCTCATGCCGACGGCCAGACGGCGGGGTGTGACGCGCATGCAGCCAGTCTTCCCGGGGTGCGCCGCAGGAAGGGAATCGACTGGATCTCTTCCACAATTGATCTAGTTGACATAGAATAACTGCACAGGAGGTGAGTCGGATGCTGATCCGTATCGATGCCGACAGTGCGCAGCCGCTGTTCGCGCAGATCGCGGCGTCCGTGCGCGCCGAGGTGCTCGCCGGACGCCTGCGTCCTGGCGACCGGCTCCCTGCCGCCCGTGAGCTGTCCGASGCSRTCGMCGTGAACGTGCACACCGTGYTGCGGGCSTAYCAGGAGCTGCGSGACGAGGGGCTCGTSGACCTGCGCCGAGGGCGCGGCGCCGTGCTCTCSGCCTCYGCCGCRCCMCTCGCCGAMCTCGCCGASGACATCGGGGCGCTCGTCCGTCGCGGTGCAGTCCTGGGGATCAGCCCCGCGACGCTCGCCGCGTTGATCGCCGCCCAGGAATGAGGAGGATCCATCATGAACGCACGTTCCGCTCCTGCCGTGCAGGACGTGACCGCGATCCCGGAGCGCGACCTGCGCCGGGCGCGCCTGCTCGCGGTCTGCCTCGGCGCCGTGGTGCCGCTCGTGCTCTCCGGCGTCGTGCTCGCCCTGGTCCTCGCGTGGCTGCCTGAGTTGCCGTCGCCCGCCGCCACGCACTGGGGCCCGTCGGGCGTCGACGGCTTCGGACCGCCGGCGACCTTCGTCTGGCTGACGATCCTGCTCGGCTTCGCGCTGCCCGCGGCGCTCACGATCACGACCGTGATCGGCGTGCGCGACCACTGGGGCGGTGGCGCGAGACTCCTCGTGGGCATGGCTCTGGGCATCTCCGGGCTCAGCGCCGTGATCAATCTCGGCGCGGTCGGCACGCAGCGCGGTCTCGCCGATGCGAAGCACGCCGACGACCTCGGCGGCCTCATGCTGCTCGGATTCGGCGCGTTCGTCGTGCTGATCGGCATCGGCTGGCTGCTGCAGCCGCACATCCGCCCCGCTCCGGCCGCGCCGCTGCAGCCGGCCCACGTCGCCGCGATCACCCAGGGCGAGCGGGTGGTGTGGCTCGCCACCGCGTCGTTGTCTCGCCGGGCGATGATCCTCATTTCACTGCTCGTGGTGGTCGTCGTCGGTCTCACCGCGTTCATGGCGATCCGGTTCACCGACCGGATGTGGGTGCCGATTCTGACGCTCGTCCTCATCGGCGGCGCCTTCGCGTCGTCCGCGTCGTTCCGGGTGCGCGTCGGTCCGGACGGMYTCTCTGTGCGGTCGCAGATCGGCTTCCCCCGTGTGCACGTGCCGCTCGACGAGGTGGTGTCGGTGCGGGCTGTGGAGTGCAACCCGTTCGGCGAGTTCGGCGGCTTCGGCTGGCGGCTCGGTCTGGACGGCCGGACCGGGATCGTGCTGCGCCGGGGACCCGCGATCGAGGTCGAGCGCCGGGGCAAGCGCCCGCTGGTCGTCACCGTCGACGGAGCGGCGGTCGGCGCCGCCGTGCTGCAGGCCTACCTGGACCGCGACGCGTCGTCCGAGACCACCCCACCCGATGGCGGAGCGGCCGACGGCGGGAGCAGATCATGAGCGCCGGCCTCGATGGCACGGCCCAGGCGAACGGCGCGGATGCGGAGCTCTCGGCCGACGTCCCGGTGCGCATCGGACTCGGCGCGATCGTGGCCTACGTCGTGCTCGCCTGCGGGCTGGCGTGGCTCGTGGTTCTGCCTCTGTGGCTGGGGGACGGGCTGCGAGAGCCCTATGCCCTCCCGCTGATGTCGGTGATGATGTACATGCCCGCGGTCGCTGTCGTGGTCGTGCTGCTCGTGTTGCGGCCGGTCCCGAAAGGGAAGCGACTGCGGTTCCTCGGTATGTGGCCGCTGCGCCCTGCGAAGCGCGTCATCTGGATGATGRTGGTCGGCCTGCTGGTGCCGCCGCTGCTGGTGCTGGCGTCGACCATCGTCGCGACTCTGTGCGGCTGGCTCCGCGTGGATCTCGTCGGCTTCTCCGGATACACCCACCTGCTGGCGTCCGCGGTGCCCGCCGGCACCCCGCTGCCCCCGACCGTCGTGCTGATCGCCGCGCAGGCGGCGAGCATCCCGGTCGCGGCCGCCACGATCAACGCGGTCGCCGCGTTCGGCGAGGAGCTCGGCTGGCGCGGTTTCCTCGTTCCGGCACTGCGTCGTTTCGGGACGTGGGCGTCCCTGCTCGTCAGCGGCGTGATCTGGGGCGTGTGGCACGCGCCGATCATCCTGCTCGGCTACAACTTCGGCCGTACCGATGTCAGCGGCGTGCTGCTGATGACCGGCGGCTGCGTCGTGCTGGGAGTGCTGTTCGGCTGGCTGCGGCTGCGTTCCGCGTCGATCTGGCCTGCGGTGTTCGCCCACGGCGCCTTCAACGCATCGGCCGCGATGTACCTCTGGTTCGTCGCTGCGGGATCGGCGCCGGATCCGGCGCTCGTCCTGCCCCTCGGCGTCTCCGGCTGGATCGTCGGCGCCGTGGTCATCCTCGTCCTGATCCTCAGCGGGCAGTTCCGCCGGCAGCCCGCGCTCGCCGCGGACCGGCCGCGGACGATGCCGGCGCCGTTCCCGGGGCCTTCCGTCGACGACCCGCGGGGCGCGGGGACGACCGCGGACGCGACGACCGGATCGGATCCGGATCGGTCTTGATCGCGGTCTGCTCAGGCGCGAAGCTGGGCGCATGGCTGAACCGAACCTCGCGAACTGGCGTGCTGCTGACGACTATCTGTCCGAGACCCTGGTCGGGCACGACCCCGCGCTGGAGGCTGCTCTGACCGCGCAGCAGGCGGCGGGGATGCCGGCGATCGAGGTCGCGCCGGTCAGCGGGAAGCTGCTGAACCTGCTGGTGCGGATCGCAGGCGCGCGCCGGGTCCTCGAGATCGGCACGCTCGGCGGCTACTCCACGATCTGGATGGCGCAGGCGGTGGGCGGCGGCGGACGCGTCGTCACCATCGAGGCGGAGCCGGACAACGCGGCGGTCGCGCGCGCGAGCATCGACGCAGCGGGCGTGGGGGAGCGCGTCGAGATCCACATCGGGCGAGCCGCCGATGTGCTGCCGCAGCTCGAGGACGACGAGCCGTTCGACCTGATCTTCATCGACGCGGATAAGGAGTCGAACACGATCTACCTGGACTGGGCTGCACGCCTGGGGCGCCCTGGATCGGTGATCGTGGTCGACAACATCGGCCGCGACGGCGACATCATCGATCCGGCTTCCGCCGACTCCAAGGTGGTCGGTACGCGCGAGGGGCTCGAGATGCTCGGTCGAGATCCGCGCTTCGATGCGACGGCGCTGCAGACGGTCGGCGTTAAGGGCTGGGACGGCGTGGCGATCGCCCTCGTGGTCTGACGACGTCGCTTCCGCCTGTGGTCGGGATCGATCGGGCCCGCATCGGGACACACCCACCCCGGGCCGCGCGGATGCCGGTGTCGCGGGCCACAATGGACGCGTGACGCAACCGATGGGTCTGAGCGGGCGGCCGATGACGCCGCCGCCCGGCGTGCCCGCCGAAGAGCGACTCATCGCGCGTTTCCACCCGCACGCCCGGCACCTGCTCTGGTCGGCGCTCCTGCTCATCGCGGTGGCCGGCGCGACCGGGTACTTCACGAGCAATCTGCCGGCGCCGATCGCCGGATGGGCGAAGGATTGGATGCTGTGGGCGGCGGCCGGTGCGCTGGTGCTGCTGCTCGTCGTGGCACCGTTCCTCGTGTGGCTCTCACGCCGCGTGACGATCACGACCCGGCGGGTGATCGTGCGCGACGGGATCGGATCCCGCAACAGCACGGAGATGTCCCACGCCCGCGGATACACGATCACGGTGCGGCGCGGACCCCTGCAGCGTCTCGCCGGAGCCGGCACGATCCTGCTCTCGAACGGCGTGGATGCACCGCTGCGGATCCGCGACGTCCCGAATGTCGCGTTGGTGCAGGAGACCCTGGCGGACCAGGTCGAGGTGGGGCAGATCCTCGCGCACCGCGACGCCCAGGCCGCGCAGAACCCCTTCAGCGTCTGACACGACCGAGGCGCGACGCCCTGCGCTCTCGGCGGCGGCGATGATGGCTCGCCCGGTACGGAAGAATGGATCCCGAGGAACGGAGATCCGATGGCGTTGAGTGTGGGTGTGATCGGCGGCGGACAGCTGGCGCGGATGATGATCGCCCCAGCGGTCGAACTGGGTATCGACATCCGGGTGCTCGCGGAGGACGAGGGCATGTCGGCGCAGCTGGCCGCGACCGCCGTGGGCGACTACCGCGACCTCGACACCGTGCGCCGGTTCGCGGCGGACGTCGACGTGATCACGTTCGACCATGAGCACGTGCCGCAGGAGGTGCTTCGGGCCCTGGTCGCCGACGGCGTCGCCGTGCACCCCGGGCCCGACGCGCTGCGCTTCGCGCAGGACAAGCTCGACATGCGCGCCCGCCTCGCTGAGCTCGGCGCACCCCAACCCGACTGGGCGCGCGTCGCCGATGCCGGGGACCTGCAGGCGTTCCTGGACGCGCACGGCGGTAGCGGCGTCGTGAAGACGCCTCGCGGCGGCTATGACGGCAAGGGCGTGCGGGTGGTGGCCGCAGCCGACGAGGCGGCGGACTGGTTCTCGGCCCTCGTCGAGGGTGACGCCCTGCTCGTCGAGGAACTCGTGCCGTTCGTGCGCGAACTCGCACAGCAGGTCGCGCGGCGCCCGAACGGCGAGTCCGTGTCGTACCCCGTCGTGGAGACCGTGCAGAAGGGCGGGGTCTGCGCCGAGGTGATCGCCCCTGCACCGGGAGTCGACGCGGAGCACTTGGCTGAGGCAGCCCGGATCGGCCGGGAGATCGCCGAAGGGCTGGACGTGACCGGCATGCTCGCGGTCGAGCTGTTCCAGACCGAGGACGGCCGGATCCTCGTGAACGAGCTGGCCATGCGCCCGCACAACAGCGGCCACTGGAGCCAGGACGGCGCGGTGACCGGGCAGTTCGAGCAGCACCTGCGCGCCGTCGCCGACCTGCCGCTCGGGGAGACGACTCCGCACGCCGACTGGTCCGTCATGATCAACATCCTCGGCGGTCCCGAGTACGGGAGCATGCTCGACCGCGTTCCGGCCGCGCTCGCCGCGAGCCCGCACGCCAAGGTGCACACTTACGGCAAGGCCCCGCGCCCCGGACGCAAGGTCGGTCACGTGAACGCGAGCGGATCCGATCTCGACGCGGTGCTCGCCGAGGCCCGGGGCGCCGCGGCCGCATTCTCCTGAGAAACCGGGAGAGCGGCCTGAGCGGACGCCTTCCGGCGTTCTCGCCGGCCAGGGCGCGCCGCAGCGGGGTTCTCACAGGCCCCGCCCGTAGCCTGTACGGGTGACTGGGACACTGCACGCATCCGCCGCGCCCCTCGTCGGCGTGGTCATGGGATCAGACTCCGACTGGCGCGTGATGAGCGCCGCCTCCGAGGCGCTGACCGAGTTCGGCATCCCGCACGAGGTCGAGGTCGTCTCCGCGCACCGCACGCCGGAGAAGCTGCACCGCTACGGCACCGAGGCGCGTGAGCGCGGGCTCAAGGTCATCATCGCGGGAGCCGGGGGAGCCGCCCACCTGCCGGGCATGCTGGCCTCGGTCACGGCGCTGCCCGTGATCGGCGTACCCGTCCCGCTCGCCTACCTCGACGGCATGGACTCACTCCTGTCGATCGTGCAGATGCCCGCCGGCATTCCCGTCGCCACCGTCTCGATCGGCGGTGCGCGCAACGCGGGCATCCTCGCCGCGCGCATCCTCGGAACCGCGGATCCGGCCCTCGCCGACCGCGTCGAGTCGTACGCCCGCGACCTCGAGGCTCAGGTCGAGGAGAAGAACCGGCGGCTGAAGGACAGCCTGTGACCCAGATGCTCACCCGGCCCGGTGGGGTCTCCGCGCAGAGTGCGGGGCTGATCCGCACCCGCCCGATGCGCGATCCCGATTTCGGCTCGCCGGAGGTGATGACCCGCCGCGGATGGTGGCTGGTCGTGTTGAACGTGCTGATCCCCGGATCCGCGCAGGTGCTCGCGGGCAACCGCAGGCTCGGTCGATTCGGACTCGGCGCGACCCTGGCGATGTGGGCCCTGGTGATCGTGGGAGCGCTGACCGCGCTGCTCTGGCATCAGGCGCTGCTCTGGTTCACGGTCGGCGGCGGCTGGGTGAGCTGGATCGTGCTGAGCCTCATCCAGGTCCTGTGCTTCGCCTACATCGTGCTGTGGATCGTGCTGACCTTCGACGCGCTGCGCTTGGTGCGCCTGGTGCGCACCAGGAACTACGCGAAGATCGCGATCCCGCTGGTGGCGGTGCTGGTGCTGGGCCTGTGCGGCAGCGCCACGGCGTCCGCCGCGAACATCGTCGGATCCAGCCGCAACGCCATCAGCACGCTGTTCGGCTCGGGCGGGCCGAGCCTGCCGCCGAGCGACGGCTATTACAACGTGCTTCTGCTGGGCGCCGACAGTGGGCTCGGACGCGACTCGATGCGCTACGACAGCATCTCCGTGGTTTCCGTCAACGCCGAGACCGGCAAGACCACGATCTTCGGCATCCCGCGCGACATGCCCCACGTGCCGTTCGCGCCGGGACCGATGCACGACCTGTACCCCGACGGCCTGCAGGCGCACGACGACGAGGAGTGCGGCTGGGGGAGCGGCATCAACCAGCTCACCAATGCGGTCGAGACCTGCCACACAGGTCCGTCGCTCTACCCTGAGGCCACCAAGCACGGATCCCGTCCTGCGGTCGAGGCCACCAAGGATGCGGCCGAGGGCGTGCTCGGCATCAAGATCCCGTACTACGTGTTCCTCGACATGAACGACTTCGCGAAGCTCATCGACGCGCTCGGCGGCGTCGATATCAACGTCAAGGAACGGCTGCCCGAGGGCAACGTCCCGGAGTGGGGCGGTCCCGACAACGCCGAGGAATGGGCGACGGGCTGGATCGAGGCCGGCCAGCAGCACATGAACGGCGACACCGCTCAGTGGTACGCGCGYTCCCGTTACACGACGAGCGACTTCGACCGGATGCGCCGCCAGCGCGAGCTGCAGGATGCGCTGCTGAAGCAGTTCACGCCGCAGAACGTGCTCACGCACTTCAACGAGATCGCCGCGGCGGGCACGTCGGCGGTCGACACCGACCTGCCGCAGGACAAGCTGCCGGAGTTCTTCGACCTCATGGTGAAGGCGAAGCAACAGAAGCTCACCACGATCGATCTCACCCCGGCGAACGGTGTCGACGAGCTCGAACCGGACTGGAACGCGATCCACGCGATGGTCAAGGCGGCGCTGCACCCGGAGCCGTCACCGACGCCGACCGGCTGATCCCGCGCTCTGTGGAGCGCCTCAGGAACCGCCCGGCGGCTCCCGGATAGGGTCGGAGCATGGCTGTGCTGCGGGTTGTGATGGACCAGGTGAACGACGTCGTCGACGCCGATCAGGCCGAGGCCGCCCGTTCCCTGATGCGGGGGCTGGCGGCGACCGCGCCGCCGAAGTGCACCGTCGAGGCGATCGTGCCGGGTGGCGGTTCCGAACTCGCCGTCGACGGCGCGGACTCCGAGCACCGCCTGATGCTGGCGCGTCGCGAGCTCGGCGCCGCCTGGCAGCTCGGCGTGGTCGCGGGCGTCGGCGGAGGCATGATCCACGCGCCCACGCTCTTCGCCCCTCTCGCCAAGCACGACAGGGCCAACGACTATGACCAGACTGTCGTCACGGTGTGGGACCTGCGCGCCTGGGCCGCGCCCGAGCAGCTCTCCCGGGCGAGCGCGCTCTGGCAGCGCAGCATGCTCAAGCGCGCCGTGAAGCACGCCGATGCCGTCGTCGTGCCCACGCACGCGATGGCCGAGCAGCTCGCCGCCCTCGGCAGGTTCGGGGACCGCATCCGGGTGATCCCCGGTGCCGCGCCGGAGGGCTTCGCCATCCCGCTCGACGCAGGGCCCCGCCGCACCGAGCTCGGCGCGCCGGCGCGCTACGTCGTCGCCACGGGCACGGCGGAGACGCTCGCGCCCGTCTTCGCCGCGGCGGTCGACAGCGACGCGGACGCCTTCGTGCTGGATGCGCCGGAGGGATCCGCCGCCGCAATCGCCGAGGCCGCCGCGGCTGCGGGGCTCGCGGCGCCCCGTGTGCACGTGCTGGGGCAGCTCGACACGCCGGATCGGGCCGCGCTGCTGGCCGGTGCGCTCGCCTTCACGGCGGCGGATCCCGCGCCGGTATGGCCCTGGCGGCTGGTCGAGGCGCTCGCACTCGGCGTGCCGGTGATCGCCGCGGAGAGCGGCGTGCACCGCGACGTGCTCGCCGAGGGCGGTCTGCTCGTGGCTCCGGACGGATTCACGGACGCCCTGCGTGATGCGGCGGGAGAGGGCGCGCGCCGCCTGTCCGTGCTCGCGGCAGACCGTTCGAGGGCGTACTCCTGGAACGGGTCGGCGGAGCGGGTCTGGACATTGCACGCCGAGTTGTGAGCGGGTGTGGCCGGAACGGGCTCCTCCCGCGGAATTCCGCGGATCCGTGCGTGTCCCGGGGGTGACGGACGGCGAATCCCGGAGAATACCAGCATGACTGGACATGCCCCGGGTCCTGTGCGCCCCTCCGCGCCCCGACGCTGGATGATCGGCATGCTCGCCATCGCCGCCGTCCTCCTCTCCGTTCTGACGCCCGGCATCGCGAGTGGCACGCCCGCCGCAGCTGTGCAGGCCTCAGCCGTGTCGAGCACCGCGACCTCGGTGCGCCCGATGACGCTCGACGGATGGAACGCCGGCAACATCATCAGCGACGCCGTCTTCACGAACAAGGCGACCATGACGGTGGACCAGATCCAAGCCTTCTTCAACGCGAAGGTGCCGACCTGCCAGAGCGGCTACACCTGCCTCAAGGACTTCCGTGTCACGTCTCAGAATCGTCCCGCCGACGCGTACTGCAGCGGCTACACCGGGGTTGCGAACGAGAGCGCAGCGAGCATCATCTACCGCGTCTCGCAGTCGTGCAACATCAACCCTCAGGTGCTGATCGTGATGCTCCAGAAGGAGCAGGGTCTGGTCACGCACACGTGGCCCAGCAACTGGCGCTACGACAGCGCTCTCGGGCAGGGCTGCCCGGACGATGCCGCCTGCGATCCGAGCTATGTCGGCTTCTTCCAGCAGATCTATGGCGCGGCGCGTCAGATGCAGATCTACATGGAGGGCCGGTGGTTCACATGGTATGCGCCTGGCAACACCTGGAACATCCTTTACAACCCCAATCAGGCCTGCGGATCCGGACCTGTCTACGTCGCGAACAAGGCAACCGCAGCGCTGTACTACTACACGCCGTACCAGCCCGACGCGGCGGCTCTGCGTGCCGGGTACGGCGAGGGAGACTCCTGCTCCGCCTATGGCAACCGCAACTTCTACAATTACTTCACAGACTGGTTCGGCTCCACGCAGACGGTGACCCCTGCGCAGCCGCCGGTGAGCCTGCAGCCGTTCAATACGGCCGGTCACGTCCTGGCGGTGAATGCGGCCGGGCAGTTGCTCGCTTATCCGTTCAAGAACGTCGCCTGGGGAGCGCCCGTCCAGGTCGGATACGGTTTCGCGGGTAGGAAGGTCTTCGGAGTCGGTGATCTGAACGGCGATGGCAACCGGGATGCGATCGATGTCAGAGCCGATGGCACGGTGGACCTCATCGCAGGGACCGGGTCGGGGTACGACGCGGTCAGGACCCTTTCTGTGAACTGGTCAGGGGCGGCCCTCATCGCGCCCGCCGGTGACTTCGACGGGGACGGCATCCCGGATATGTTCACCACTCGAGCGGACGGGACGCTTCTGCTGTGGCGGGGAACCGCGCAGGGTGGGTTCCGCGAGGGGATTCCCGTGGGATCGGGCTGGAAGGGTTTCACCGCGCTGGTGGGCGGGGCGGATGTTTCCGGAGACGGTATCCCGGATCTCATCGGACGGACGTCCAATGGGAGTCTCAACGTATACTTCGGCGATGGCCACGGCAGTTGGACCGGGCAGCGTCTGATCGGTCCCGGCTGGAACGGCATGACCGCCATCTTCAGCCCGGGAGACTTCGGCAGTGACGGGACCGCCGATTTACTCGCTCGCGACGCTCAGGGGCGGCTGTTTCTCTACGCGGGTCTCGGCGGGGGCGCATTCTCCAGTGGGACGTTGATCGGCGGCGGCTGGGACGTCATGACGTCGGTGAGCGGACCCGGGCCCGCTGTGACCAGGGCGCGTGCCCTGCCGGCCGGCGCCGGAGACCTCAGCGGTGACAGGGCCCCCGACGTCCTCGCGCTCACGTCCGCGGGTGCGCTGGCCGTCTATCGCGGCGACGGATCCGGAGGATGGGGTGCCGTCTCGTTCCCGCGCACCGACTGGACCGGGCAGGCGCGCCTGATCCCGCTCGGCGATTTCACCGGTGACGGGTTCCGCGACGTCGGCAGCATCGACGGGTCTGGGATCTTCCGGCTCTGGAAGGGTGATGGGTCTGGCGGCTTCTCGGATCCGATGGTGATCGGCTCCGGATGGGATCCGAAACAGGTGATCGTCGGCAGCATGGACTTCGACGGCGACGGGAATCCCGATGTGCTCATGCGGAACAGTTCCGGCGACCTGCTGCTCTACCGAGGCAATGGCATCGGCGGCTGGGTCACCGGCCGCGGAGAGAAGATCGGCGTGGGCTGGGGCGTGTTCGACACGGTGTTCTACGCCGGCGACTTCGATGGAGACCGCCGCGGAGACCTGATCGCGCGGCGCATCGACGACGGATCGCTCTGGCTCTATGGCAGCAACGGGACAGGATCCTGGGCCTCCATCCGGCCGATCGGGGCAGGGTGGTCGGGCATGACCGCCATCTTCTCGACCGGTGATTTCGACGGTGACGGAACGGCGGACGTGATCGCTCGTCTTCCCGACGGCAGTCTCGTCCTGTACCGGGGGGACGGTACCGGTTCCTGGAAGGGGTCATCCACGATCGGATCCGGGTGGTCGGTGTTCAGCCAGATCGATTGATCGTCCGAGGCGGTGCGGAGATGCGGTGCGGCCTGTTCAGAACCGCATCGGGGAGACGTCGGCAAGACGCGGGTGCGCCAGATCCTTGGCGGACAGCTCCGCGTCTTCGAGGGGAAGCGGCCAGTCGATCGCAACCGTTTCGTCGGCGAGGTTGAGGAACGTGTACTTCGCGTCGGGGGACCAGTGCGCATTCACGAGGTACGTGTAGGCGGTGGAGTCTTCGAGTGTCTGGAAGGCGTTGCCCACTCCTCGTGGCACGAAGACGGCCACGGACGGATCGATGACCGTCGTGAACACGGTGCCGAAGCCCGCACCCTCGCGGAGATCGACCCACGCGCCGAACAYGCTGCCGGTCGCCACAGAGATGTACTTGTCCCATGGCTCGGCGTGGATCCCGCGCGTGGTCCCGCGGCTCTTGTTGAACGAGATGTTGTTCTGCACCGGTCCGAGATCAGGAAGACCCAGTGCGGTCATCTTCTCCCGTTGCCAGTTCTCCTTGAACCAGCCGCGGTTGTCGCCGTGCACCGGAATGTCGATGACCTGCAGACCCTCGATCGGCGCGGCCCGCAACGCGAGAGGCAGCCCGAAGCGGATCCCGCCGCTCACTGGCCGGTCTCCGCGTACTTGCGCTCGGTGGCGGACTTCTGCGGACGCCACCAGTCCTCGTTCTCGCGGTACCAGCGCACCGTGTCGACGATGCCCGTCGAGAAGTCGGAGAATCGCGGCTTCCAACCGAGCTCATCCCGCAGGCGCGTCCAGTCGATCGCGTAGCGGCGGTCGTGGCCCGCGCGGTCCGTGACGAGGTCGTAGTCGTCGGCGGGGCGGCCCATCTCCTGGAGGATGAGCTCGATGACCTCGCGGTTCGTCTTCTCCCCGTCGGCGCCGATCAGGTACGTCTCGCCGATCGCTCCGGCATCCAGGATGCGCAGCACCGCGGACGAGTGATCGTCCGCGTGGATCCAGTCGCGCACGTTGAGTCCGTCGCCGTACAGGCGCGGCCGGACCCCGTCGATGAGGTTCGTGATCTGGCGCGGGATGAACTTCTCCACGTGCTGGCGAGGCCCGTAGTTGTTCGAGCAGTTGCTGATCGTGGCCTGCACGCCGAACGAGCGTACCCACGCCCGCACGAGCAGGTCGGATCCGGCCTTGGTCGAGGAGTACGGGCTGGACGGGTTGTACGGGGTCTGCTCGGTGAACCGTGCAGGGTCGTCGAGCTCGAGGTCGCCGTAGACCTCGTCGGTCGAGATGTGATGGAACCGGACCCCCGTGCGCCGGGCCGCCTCGAGCAGCGTGAAGGTGCCGATCAGGTTGGTATGCACGAACGGCGCGGGCCCGCTCAGGGAGTTGTCGTTGTGGGACTCGGCGGCGTAGTGCACGACGGCGTCGTGCTCGCCGAACAGGCGTCCGACCAGCTCCGCATCGCAGATGTCACCCTCGACGAACCGGAACCGGTCGGCGGGCAGACCCGCCAGCGAGGCGGTGTTTCCCGCGTAGGTCAGCTTGTCGAGCACCGTCACGGTGTCGTCGGTGTTCTCGAGTACGTAGTGAACGAAGTTGGAGCCGATGAAGCCGGCTCCGCCCGTGACCAGGAGTCTGCGCATCCCTCGATGATACCGGGCGGTACCTGGGTTCCCCGGCGACGGTGGGCCACCCGGGCGGTCGTGCGCCCGCTCTATATACTCGCCGGGTGGCAGAAACTCCCCGCGGCATCGCACCTCTCGAACGCACGGCACGACGCGGGGGCGTACGACTCCTCCTCCTGGTTCCACTGCTGCTCCTGGTCGCGCTGAGCGCATGGGCCGCGGCGACGCCGGTGGGCGGATCGCCGGACGAGAACTACCACCTCGCGAGCATCTGGTGCGGCGCGGGCGAGCGGCCGGGGCTCTGCGAGAGCGCGCCGGACGGGACGGGGGAGCGGGTGCCGTGGGCGACGATCGCGTCGCAGTGCTACGCGTTCCATCCCGAGGTCGCGGCGACGTGTCAGGACGAGGTGCTCGGATCGGATCCGAATCACCTCGTCAGCACCACGCACGTGAACTCCGTCGCGCACTACTACTCGCCCCTCTACTACGCGGTGCTGAGCCCCCTCGCGTCCCAGGACGTCCCGCTCTCGACCATCGTCATCCGGATCGTGAACGTGGTCCTGTTCGTCGGCATTGCATCGGTGCTGTTCTGGGTGCTGCCCTCGCGCCGTCGCCCCCTGCTCGTGGTGTCCATGGCCGTCACGATGGTGCCCTGGGGTGTGTTCCTGATCGCGTCGGTCAACCCCAGCGGCTGGGCCGTCCTGGCCGGCGGCACGGTGTGGCTCGCCGTTCTCGGCTTCCTGGAGAGCACCGGCTGGCGGCGCATCGTGCTCGGGGCGCTCGCGGCGCTCACCACGGTGATGGGCGCCGGAGCCCGGTCCGACATGGCCGTGTATGCGGTGCTGGGAATGGTCGCCGCCGTGCTGCTCGCGATGCGCGGGCGCGACGGCAGGCGGTTCTGGCTGTCGGTCATCCTGCCGGTCGTGCTCTCGCTGGTGTGCTTCGTGCTCTTCCTCACCGCGCAGCAGATCGGCGTGTGGCAGAACGGAGCGGCGCCGGGCAGTGGCGGGACGACCCGGCACGGCTGGAGCCTGTTGCTGCACAACCTGCTCAACGTGCCGTCGCTGATCGTCGGCTCGCTGGGCACCTCGTCGCTGGGCTGGAACGATGTGGTGATCCCGCCGATCGCGTGGGTCGGCACGTTCTTCGTGCTCGCGGCGGCGCTGTTCACCGGCATCGCAACGATGAACTGGCGCAAGGGCCTCGTGCTGGGCGTCACGGCGATCGCGCTGGTCTCGCTGCCCCTGTATCTGCTGCAGCGCAGTCTCACCGAGGTCGGCGGCCTGGTGCATCCGCGTTACCTGCTTCCGCTGCTGATCATGTTCGCCGGGTTCGCGCTGCTTCCCGTCGGCGCGCGCTGGGTGYGGGTGTCGCCGCTGCAGGCGTGGCTCGTGGCGGCGGTGCTGTCCGGGGCGAACGCCGTGTCGATGTTCAGCAACATCCGCYGGTACACGCTCGGGGGAGCGCCGGGCGTCACGCTCAGCGCACCGGGCAGCTGGTGGTGGAGCGCGGGTGTGCCGCAGCCGTCGATCGTCTTCGCCGCCGGATCCCTCGCGTTCGCCGCGGCGCTCGCGCTGCTGACGGTGCACTTCCTCTCCCGGCAGCGCGCCCGGTTGTCGCCCGGCGTGGTCGCGGCCTGAGGTGGCGCCCGAGCGGACGCGGCCGCTTCTATATACTCGCCGGGTGGCAGAAAACGGCAACGAGACGGCATCCCTCGAACGCGGCGCACGGCGCGGATCCTCTCGATTCCTCCTTCTGCTGGTGCCGCTGCTGATGCTGATCACGCTGGGCTCCTGGGCGGTCTCGTCGCCGACCGGGAGCTCGCCCGACGACAACTACCACCTCGCGAGCATCTGGTGCGGCGCGGGCGACCGTCCCGGGCTCTGCGAGATCGCCCCGGACGGGTCCGAGGCGCGCGTGCCGTGGTCGACCGTGGCGTCGCCGTGCTACTACTTCCAGCCGAGCGTCACGGCGAACTGCCAGAAGGAGGTCTTCGGATCCGATCCCAATCACCTCGTGACGACGGAGCACGTGAACTCCGTCGCGCACTACTACTCGCCGGTCTACTACGCGATCCTCAGTGTCTTCGCCTCTGACCACGTGTCGGCGTCGGTCATCGCAATGCGCCTCGTCAACTCCCTGATCTTCGTGGTGATCACGTCGGTGCTTTTCTGGGTGCTGCCGCGTCGCCGACGGCCGTTGCTGGTCGTCTCGATGGCGGTGACGCTGCTGCCGTGGGGCGTGTTCCTCGTCACGTCCGTCAACCCCAGCGGCTGGGCGGTGCTGGCGGGCGGCACCGTGTGGCTGGCGGTGCTCGGATTCCTGGAGAGTACGGGCTGGCGGCGCGTCGTGCTCGGCGTGCTCGCAGCGGTCACGGCGTTGATGGGCGCCGGCGCCCGCTCGGACATGGCGGTGTACGCGGTGATCGGGATGGTCGCCGCGGTCTTCCTCGCCATGCGCGGTCGCGGCGGCCGACGGTTCTGGCTGTCCGTGATCCTCCCGGCGGTGCTGTCGCTGGCCTGCTTCGGTCTGTTCCTGTCCGCGCAGCAGGTGGGACTGTGGCAGAACGGCGTCGCCCCGGGCAGCGGGGGAACGACACGGCAGGGCCTGGACCTGCTGGTGCACAACCTCCTCAACGTGCCCACGCTGGTGTTCGGCTCGCTCGGCACCTGGCCGCTGGGCTGGAACGATGTGACGCTTCCGCCCGTGGTGTGGGTCGGCACGCTCCTGGTGTTCGGAGCTGCGGTCTTCACCGGCCTAGCGACGATGAACTGGCGCAAGGCGGTCGTCGTGTGCGGTGCGGGGATCGCCCTCGTCGCGCTGCCCCTGTACCTGCTGCAGCGCAGCCTGACCGAGGTCGGCGGGCTCGTGCACCCCCGCTACATGCTTCCGCTGTTGATCATGTTCGTCGGATTCGTCCTGTTCCCCGTCGGTGCGCGCTGGGCGCGCGTGACCCCGCTGCAGGCCTGGCTGGTCGTGGCGGTGCTCTCCGCTGCGAACGCGGTGTCCCTGTACAGCAACATCCGCCGCTACACGCTCGGCGGAGCGCCGGGCGTATCGCTCAGCGCTCCGGGCAGCTGGTGGTGGAGTTCCGGTGTGCCGCAGCCGTCGATCGTGTTCGCCTGCGGATCCATCGCATTCGCTGCGGCGCTTGCGCTGCTGGCGGTCCATCTCCTCGCGCAGCAGCGGATGGCTCCGCCTCGTCCGCACGGCAGCGCGGCCGGTGACGTGTCCGCGGCGCCCGCGGAGGCCGCCCGCGCTCGCGATTCGGCGTCCGGAGCGGGCGTTTCGACGCCCTCCGCCTCCGCTTTCTGACCGACCGCTCGCCACGGTCGTCTCTTCGTGCCGGGGGTCGTACCCGGCCTCAATACCAGTATGTTCAGACCATGGAATCGTTGACAGAACGCCGACCGAGCCGTCGCATCATGCTGAGAGGGGCGGCTGTCCTCGTGCTCGCCGTCGCCGCCCTCGTCGCGACGACGCAGGCGGCGTCGGCGATGTCGCCGGTCTATCCCGCCGACGGATACGACTACAGCCCGGGGGAGCCCGCGATCTTCACGCCCGTCGGGGGGCAGGCCGGTTCAATGTATGACAGGGCGTGCACGGCAGGCTTCGCGATCGCCGGCGACGACGGATTCTTCCTCCTCGCCGCGCAGGACTGCAAGCGCCCCGGCCTTACCGATACGTACGACGGCAACGTCCGTGGCGACGCGGGCATCTTTGCCCATGATTTCGCGCGCCGGAGCACGGATCCGACGTTCCTGCTGCGGATGACGGACGGGAACGACGCACACCAGCTCGTCGTCGACCCGACGACGGGCGAGATGCCGGGGAACGGGGCGATTCAGGGATGGATGCCGAGCTCGGAGCAGGCCGTCGGCCTCCTGATTGGCAAGATGGGCATCAGCTCGGGCTGGACGGAGGGCGAGATCCTCGGCACAGCGCCCGGACGATACGGCGAGCTGCTGCTGTGCACCGACGCCCCAGCGGCTCCTGGGGATATCGGGGGACCCGTGTGGCGCTCGGACTCGGCAGGGCTCCGGGCGCTCGGAACCGTGGTCGCCATCTCGGACCAGGGCGGCGCGTGCTATCGACCGATCCAGGAGACGCTGTATCAGTTCGGCGCCTACCTGCCCTCGTTCGGCCCGGACCAGGGAAGGCCGTCATGGGGGACCTTCGCACCCGGTATGGCCTCCTATTCTGGAACTCTGGCCAACGTGGCGCCATGGCGCACGATTGAGCACGGGGAAGACTGGCGCGAGTGATTCGACTCCTGACCCGGATCACGGATGGCGGCGAAGRGTTGCCACAAGGACATCCCGTGCTCTCGCCGACCGGAGAACTCCTGCGCCGGAGACTGAAGACGATGCGGCTGCTCCTCGGCGTCGCAGCGGTGGCCCTGCTTGCGCTGCCCCTGGCCACCGGCGGTGCAGCCTCCGCTCAGATCGAGCCGGTGCCCGTCGCCGAAGGGTACGACTTCTACCCGGGCGAGCCCGCCATCTGGGGAAGCGTCGGCGGCACCGCCGGTGCGTACTACGACAAGGCGTGCACGGGCGGCTTCGCCATCGCCGGCGACTCCGGCTTCTTCCTCACCACCGCTGCCGCGTGCTCGGTCGGGATCTCCGCCGACGGCAGCATCCGCACGGATGAGGGCTACTACGCCGACGTCTTCGCACGTCGCAGCAGCGATCCGACCGTGCTGCTGCGGATGCGTCCAGGCAACGACGCGTTCCAGCTCGTCGTCGATCCGACGACCGGTGCGATGCCCGGGGACGGCCTGGTCAGAGGCTGGATGCCGAGCGTCGAGCAGTCCGCCGGCATGCTGATAGGGAAGATGGGCATCGACACCGGGTGGACCGAGGGCGTCATCCTCGGCACCGCCCCCGGCTTCTACGGGGACACCGTGCTGTGCACCGACGCGCCCGCAGGCCCCGGCGATGTGGGCGGCCCCGTGTGGCGGGACGACGAGTTCGGGTTGCGCGCGCTCGGCACCGTCGTCGGCATCACCGACCAGGGCGGCGCCTGCTATCGCCCCATTCAGGAGACGCTGTACCAGTACGGCGCGTACCTGCCGAGCTTCGGGCCGGATCAGGGTCGGCCGAGCTGGGGCACGTTCGCGCCAGGGATGCCGGCATACGCCGGCACCGCGGGCGTCGTGTACGGGGGCCGCATCATCGACAAGGGCGACGACTGGCGCCTCGTCAACTGAACGGTTCGTACTCCGGGCGGGACGGGCTGGCCTGGATGTCGAGCTGCAGCGCGCTGATGAGCATTTGTATGCCGAGCATGAGCGGCAGTGCCGCGAGCATGACGGTCGCGGCCGTCGCGACGACGGAGCTCGCGATCTGGAAGCACACCCAGATCGCGATGACCACGCCGATCAGGGACAGCGCCATGCCGAAGAACAGCAGCAGCGCAACGGGAGAAAACGACCACAGCACGTAGCGGTACCAGATTCGCCGCCAGAACCCGCGGAAGAGCAGGTTCATCAGCTCGGGCACCACCTTGGACAGTCGGATGCTCGACACCTCTTCGCCGTAGACGGCGGGGATCGGAACGTCCACGGCGCCGACCTGCAGGATGTTGAGGTGGATCAGCAGGTCGTTCTCGAAGCTGTAGCGCGGGGACACGCGATCGAGGGGCACGCGCTTGAGAACCTCGGTCCGCACCGCGGTGTAGCCGTTCTGSGGGTCGAACAGGTTCCAGTAGCCCGACGCCAGCTTCGTCATGAAGGACAGCACGATGTTGCCGAAGATCCGGTAGCCGGGCATGCCCTCGAAGGACTCGGGGGAGAAGAACCGGTTCGCCTTGGCGAAGCCGTAGCCGTCCTTGGTCACGCGGTCCAGAAGATCCGGCAGGTAGGCGGGATCCATCTGCGCGTCGCCGGCCATGATCACGTTGACGTCGGCGCCGAGGTCCATCGCGGTCTTGTGGCCGGTCACGATCGCGCCGCCCACGCCCTGGTTGACCTCGTGACGGATCAGTGTGACGCGCGGATCAGCGATCTCGGTGACGACCTCGCTGGTCCGGTCGGGACTGTGGTCGTCGATGATGACGATGTGGTCGACGAACTCCGGCATCGTGGAGATGACCGTCGAGATCATCTTCTCTTCCTTGTACGCCGGTACGACGGCGGCGATGCGTGCTCCGTGATACACGTTTGACTCTCTTTCAGCGGCTGCGGTCGGCGAAGACCCAGTACCGGTACGCGAAGTAGTTCCAGATGGTGGTCGCCGCCGTGGCGACGACCTTGCCGACGGCCCAGCCCGCGGGCGTCGTGTCGATCAGCGCGACGATAGCGGCTGTGGCGAGCGTGTTGAACACGACCAGGATCGTGTACTTCAGCAGCGTGCGGCCGTGGGGTGCACGCGACTCGAAGGTGAAGTATCGCTGGATCGTATAGGTGAACGCGAAGCTGAGCACGAACGCGCTGCCCGCTGCGAGCCACGTCGGCCAGCCGAACACCTGATGGAACAGGGCGAGCAGGCCGATGTCGACCAGGAACGCCAGTCCACCCGCCAGAAGATACCGGATCGCGCTACGGCGGCTCGACGAGATCCAGGCACCCGTCCGAGGGGGAGGGGCAGCGGTCATACCGAGGCACGCTCCGCGATGACGTGATCGATCACCTGGTGCGACGGAAGGATGCTGCGTCGCTCTGCTGCGGCGTCCACCCGCCCGTCGATCACGTCGATGAAGCGCGCGAACTGCGCGGTCAGCGGCTCCGGTGCCGGGGGGATCTCCGGGATCTCGATGATCGTCTGCTGTCGGTAGCTGGGTCCGTCGTCGACGGACGCCTCGGAGACGTGACGATAGATCGTGAGGTTGCGACGGAGCAGATCGACCTCGATGAGGCGATCGATCTCGTGGATGGTCAGCGTGCGGACCTTGTGCTGCCCGATCCGGCTGGCCGAGATCTGGGCCACGGCCCCGCCGTCGAACCCGAGGATGGTAGCGGCGACGTCCTCGGCTCCGGTCGCCGACTCCGGATGGAAGAATCCGAGCCGCGACGAGATCGTCTCGGGCTGACCACCGATGAGGTTGATCGCCAGGTCGACGTCGTGCACGAGGAGGTCCCAGGCCACGCCGGTGCGGATGCGCGGAGCGTACGGGGAGTGGCGCGTCGCGGTCACGTGCAGCGGCTCGGTGAGCGCGGAGCGCGCCGCGATCACGGCGGGGTTGTAGCGCTCGAGGAGGCCGCACATGATCGGCAGATCGCGCTGCTCGGCGACGTCGAGGATCTCCTCGGTGCGCAGCAGGCTGTCCGCCACGGGCTTCTCGATCAGCAGCGGGCGGTTCTGCCCGAGGACCTGCATGGCGAGCGGGTGATGCGCCTCGGTCGCGGCCGCGATGACGACGGCGTCGTAGTCGCCGAGGTCGGGGAGCTCGGGGCGCCAGGTGGCCCCGAACCGCTCCGCGACCGCGCGCCCGACGTCTTCGCGCGGATCCACGAGAACCGCCAGTTCCGCACCGTCGGACTGGCTGATCACGCGGGCGTGGTGCGAGCCCATGCTCCCTGCGCCGACGAGGACGACCTGCTTCGCGGCGCTCACGCGTGCTCCGCCACGATCGCGGCCACGGTCTCTGCGACCTGATCGAGCTCGCCGTCGGTCAGCGCCGCGTGGACGGGAAGCGACAGTGCCTGCGCGGTCAACCGGGTGGCTATGGGGACGTCGCTGATCCGCACCTGGGGGTTGTCGCGGTAGGCGTCGTAGTCGAAGGTGAGCTTCGGGTAGTAGATGCCGCTGCCGATGCCGCGCTCCGTGAGCTCGGCCGCCAGCGCGTCGCGCGTGATGCCGGCCTCATCGGTGACCCGGATCGTGTACTGGTGCCAGACGTGACCCCGCCCCTCGGCTTCGCGCGGGACCTCGATGCCGGCGACCGACTCGAGGATCGACGAGAGCCGAGCGGCGTTCGCGCGGCGCCGCGCGACCGTGTCCTCGTAGCGCGCGATCTGAGGGAGTGCGAGAGCGGCCTGCAGGTCGGTCAGGCGGTAGTTGTTGCCGGCCATCTCGTACTGGTAGCGCGCTCGCATGCCCTGGTTGCGCAGCAGACGGAGGCGGTCCGCGAGAGCGTCGTCGTCCGTGGTGATCATGCCGCCCTCGCCGGTGGTCATGTTCTTCGTCGCATAGAACGAGAACGTGCCCAGCCCGTAGGAGCCGGCGAAGCGGCCACGGTAGGTGGCGCCCTGAGCCTGGGCCGAGTCCTCGAGGATCCGCAGATCACGGGAAGAGGCGAGCTCCTGGATCGGATCCATGTCGGCCATCTGTCCGTAGAGGTGCACCGGGGCGACCACGCGGGTGCGATCCGTGACCGCGGCCTCGATCGCGGCGGGGTCGATGTTGAAGTCGTCCTCGCGGGCATCGGCGAACACCGCGGTCGCTCCGGCCTGCAGGATCGCGTTGAGCGTCGCGACGAACGTGAACGGCGTCGTGATGACCTCGTCGCCGGGCCCCAGGTCGAGCACCTGCAGGGCCGCGATGAGGGCGGTCGTGCCGTTGTTCACAGCGATGGCATGCGGGGAGCCGTAGCGCTCGGCGAACTCCTGCTCGAGACGCGCGACCTTCGGCCCCTGCGCGATCAGACCGGACCGGAGAACTTCGAGGACGAGCGCTTCTTCTTCTTCGCCGAATCGGACGTGCGTGATAGGTATCATGTGCTCTCGAACTGGTAGAACGGCGCACCGCTGGCACAGCGGTTGCATCAAACGGACGCTCCGAGCTTACCGCCCGGCGCGCGCAGCGACAGCGAGGCACAGATGAACACGATCCATCCCACGGCGGTGATCTCGCCGGACGTCGTGCTCGGGACGGGAAACACCATCGGTCCGTTCGTGGTCATCGAGGGGCCGGTCACGATCGGGGACGACAACTGGATCGGCGCCGGCGCCGTGATCGGGTGCCCGCCGGAGGTGCGTTCGTTCCCGCACCCGCGCGAGGCGGTAGACCCCCGCGGCGGAGGGGTCGTGATCGGCAACCGCAACACGATCCGCGAGTACGCCCAGATCCACCAGGGCTGGAAGGCGCAGACGCGCATCGGGGACGACGCGTTCATCATGAACCAGGTCTACGTGGCTCACGACTGCGTTCTCGGCGACCGCGTGACGCTGGCGTCGAGCGTTCTGCTGGCGGGCCACGTGCGCATCGGAGACGGCGCGAACCTGGGGCTCGGGACGTCCGTGCATCAGTTCCGCACGGTCGGCGTCGGCGGCATGATCGGGATGGGGTCCGTGGTGACGCGCGACCTTCCGCCGTACGCCAAGGCGTTCGGCTCCCCGGCGACCGTGCGCGGCGCGAACGTCATCGGCATGGAGCGCTCCGGCGTGGCCGAGCGCGTCATCGAGGCGCTGCGCGAGCTCTACGGAGGCCGCACGGAGGCGCCGGTCTTCGATCCCGCCGCGTTCGACGGGCTCGACCCCGCGATCATCGGAGCGGTGGAGCTGTGGCTGCGAGGACGCCCGGAATCGGCGCGCTGAGCGGTCACGGCGGGCGCGCCACGCCGTCACGTGGCCGCACGGCGGCGTGAGCGACTGGTTTGGCAGATTCCCTCGGCGTGCAGGACACTGGTCAGATGCGTGGCATCATCCTCGCCGGTGGGACCGGCTCGCGCCTTCATCCGATCACGATGGGCGTCTCCAAGCAGCTCGTGCCGGTCTACGACAAACCGATGATCTACTATCCGCTGTCGACCCTCATGCTGGCCGGCATTCGGGACATCCTCATCATCACCACCCCCCACGACGCCGAGCAGTTCGAGCGCCTGCTCGGGGATGGCTCGCGGTTCGGCGTGTCGCTGACATACGTGCAGCAGCATTCGCCCGACGGTCTTGCCCAGGCGTTCACCCTGGGTGCCGACCACATCGGCAGCGACACCGCGGCCCTCGTGCTCGGCGACAACATCTTCTACGGTCCGGGCATGGGCTCCCATCTGCGCGAATATGCGGATCTCAGCGGTGCGGCGGTGTTCGGATACTGGGTGGCGGATCCGACCGCGTACGGGGTCGTCGAGTTCGACGCCCAGGGCCGGGCGCTGTCCATCGAGGAGAAGCCGGCTCAGCCGAAGAGTAACTACGCGATCCCCGGTCTCTACTTCTACGACAACGACGTCGTCGAGATCGCGAAGGACCTGAAGCCGTCCGCGCGAGGCGAACTCGAGATCACCGACCTGAACCGCGTCTATCTGGAGCGCGGAGACCTGCAGGTGCAGATCCTCCCTCGGGGTACGGCGTGGCTCGACACGGGAACATTCGACTCGCTGAGCGAGGCGACCGAGTTCATCCGCACGGTGCAGAAGCGCCAAGGGCTCTCGATCGGCTGCCCGGAGGAGGTCGCCTGGCGGTTGGGATTCCTCACCGACGACGAGCTGCGTGAGCGCGCTGAGCCCTTGGTGAAGAGCGGCTACGGTCAGTACCTGCTGGACATCGTCGCGCGGGGCCGGAGCCGCTGAGGCGGCGCCCGGGGTGCTCAGCCCCGGGCCATGACCTCGCGGATGACGGCCGCGTCTCCCCACACACCGGGGGAGTCGTAGGGACGGTCAGGGAAGGCGCCGTACTCCAGCGTGATCGGGAGACGGTTCTCCTCGATGAACTGCTCGACTTTGTCGGCGAGCGAGATCGGCTCACCCGTGCAGCAGTTCAGCGTGCCCGTGACATCGGAGGCCTCTGCCAGAGCGGCGAGCTGGCGGCCGAGTTCCTCGACGCGGATGAAGTCGTAGCGGTTCTTGCCGGACGTGAACGGGAACGTCGGCTTTCCCTCGTCGGCGGCTTCGAGCAGCTTTCGGAAGATCGAGTTGCTGCGGCGGTCATCGCCGTAGATGTAGTAAGCGCGCGCCCACGCGAGACTCGTCTCCGGCGGCAGCGCGAGGGGGAGCGCCCGCCGGAGCGCGTCCTTCGCGATGCCGTACTGCGACAGCGGGTTCGTCGGCGTGTCCGCGGTGATCGCGCCCTCCCAGTAGCCGACTTCGTGCATGGTGCCGAGAGCCACGRTCCGCGGGCACCCCGCCTCGGCCGCCGCCGTGAGCAGCCGGTAGTGCGCCGACAACTGCCCGAGATGCGCGGGAGAGTTGTGGGTGAAGCCGTCCTGCCACGCGAGGTGGACGATGCCCTGCAGGGATCCCCAGGTGCGGACGTCGAAATCCGACGCCAGGATGTCGGCCTCGACGCGGATCGCGCGGGGATCCGTGACGGCCGACGAGCCGGGTCGGACGACCGCGAGCACCTCATGACCCCGATCGGCGAGTGCGGCGACGACGTGCGGTCCGAGATAACCGCCTGCGCCGGTGACGACGAAGCGCGAGCGAGAGTCAGTCATGAAGACGCCACCGTTCCATTCCCGCGTCCGTCGAGCTGCGGACGTCCGTCACGAGGGTACCGGATCTGCTCGCGGGTCCCGCCGCCGGGATTCTGACAGGTGCCTGCAGTAGGCTGAGAAGGTTGGGTTGGACGACGTGGGAGCACGGTGGATACGGAACCTCGATACACGCGGCTGGCCGCCGCGCCGTTCATGCGCGCAGACGCATCCGGGCTGAAGCTCGACGTGCGCGGAGGCAAGGTCCGTGAGATCTTCCAGCGCCGGGAGCTGCTGCAGCTCCTCGTGCGCCGCGATCTCCAGGCTCGTTACCGGGATAGCTTCCTCGGTTTCCTCTGGACTGTGATCCGACCCATCATCCTCTTCCTGATGTACTACGTCGTGCTCGGGAAGTTCCTGCGGGCCGCGGACGGCGTCCCCGATTTCGCGGTCTACCTCTTCGCCGGACTGACGCTCTACGGCTTCTTCAACGAGATGGTCGTGAGCGCGACCGGCTCGATCCTTGCGAACTCGGGTCTGGTGAAGAAGATCTATCTCCCTCGCGAGATCTTCCCGCTCGCGAGCATCGGCGGTGCGGGGTTCATGTTCCTCGTGCAATGCGTCGTGCTGCTCGCCGCCGCGGTGCTCTTCCACGCGCTACCGGGCGACCTGACCCAGATGCTGTGGTTCTTCCCGTCCGTGGCGCTGATCCTCGTGTACGGACTCGCGCTCGGTCTTCTGCTCTCGGCGGTCAACGTCTACCTCCGCGACGTGCAGTACCTGCTCGACGTGGTCGTGATGCTCGCCATGTGGGCATCGCCGATCGTGTACACCTGGGGCATGGTGAAGCGCGCCTTCGACAGCTTCCACCTTCCGTCCTGGGTGTTCGAGATCTATCAGAACAATCCGATCACACTCGGCGTCCTCGGCTTCCATCGGGCCTTCTGGGGTGGCGGCACGACCGCCGACTAYCCTTCCGAGCTCGGATTGCGCATCTTGATCGCCTTCCTCATCGGCGTCGCGCTCGTCTTCATCGCCCACCGCGTGTTCACGCGTCTCCAGGGCAACTTCGCACAGGAGATGTGATGGTCGTCTCAACTGTCCCGGGTCCGGTCGTCGTTCGCGTCGAGGACGTCACCAAGACGTTCCAGGTGCGCAAGGACAACACTCTCAAGGACCGAATCGTCCACCTCGGCAAGCTCGGCCGGGAGCACCGGGAGCGCTTCACCGCGGTGAACGGCGTCTCGC
Source organism: Microbacterium sp. 01T413_2 (assembly GCF_056398985.1). Lineage (NCBI taxonomy): Bacteria > Bacillati > Actinomycetota > Actinomycetes > Micrococcales > Microbacteriaceae > Microbacterium > Microbacterium sp. 01T413_2. The sequence goes on along the minus strand of NZ_JBFTQL010000015.1, from coordinate 7,483 downwards.
TGGAGATCCAAGCGGGCACCACCGTCGGCCTTCTGGGCGCCAACGGGTCCGGCAAGAGCACGCTGCTCAAGCTCATCGGCGGCATCGTCGCGCCTACGAGCGGCGCGATCTTCAATCGCGGCCGGATGGCCGCCCTCCTGGAGCTCGGCGCCGGATTCCATCCGGACCTCAGCGGACGCGAGAACGTGTACCTGAACGCCGCGATCCTGGGGCTCAGCCGTGAGCAGGTCGACGAGCAGTTCGATGCGATCCACGAGTTCAGCGGGATCGGCGATTTCATCGACACCCAGGTGAAGTTCTATTCGTCGGGCATGTTCGTCCGCCTCGCCTTCGCGGTGGCGATCCATACCGATCCGGACGTGCTGCTCGTCGATGAGGTGCTGGCCGTTGGTGATGAAGCCTTCCAGCGCAAGTGCATGGAGCGGATCGCGCAGTTCCGAGCCGAGGGCCGCACCATCATCCTGGTTTCGCATTCCGCCTCGCAGGTGCAGGAGCTCTGCGATCGTGCGGTCGTACTCAAGGACGGCCAGGTCGTGTTCGACGGAGACGTGAACAGGGGAATCGCGGCGCTTCGCGATGTGCTGGAGGGCCGCCGACTGGGCGAACTGCACGAGCGCGGGGCCGAGCAGCTGGTCGAGGTCACGGCGATCACCCTGCACGATGACCAGGGCACGGAGATCAGTGAGGTGCAGGTCGGGGATCCGTTGACGGTGCGGATCCACGCTCGCGCCCACCAGGCGATGTCGCGCTGGGCGGCGGGCTTCAGCATCGACACGGCCCTCGGGCAGATGACGATCGCATCCAACACGGAGCGACTGGGAATCACCCTCCCCTCGATCGAGGCCGGCGAGACGCATGTGGACTTCCGGATCGAGAAGGTCTATCTGGGCGCCGGCCAGTACTACATCAACGCCAACGTGTCGGAGGTGATCGACATCAACTCGCACGTCCTCATGCAGGGCAGGATGTTCACTGTCCGTGCCGACACCGCGACTCTCGGTTCGGTCGCAGCCGAGATCTCTGCCGGCGTCTGATCGCTCAGCGGCGGCGAAGCCGTCTCCCGAGACGTCCGGCGACGCGCACCGGCGCGGACAAGCGCCAGGACGCGCTGGTGTGGACGCGGTCGAGTTCGTCGCGCGCGTTCACGAGTCTCTCGCGGGTCGCACCGAGCTGCCCGCCGAGCTCCAGGATCTTGGCCTCCAGGACCTCGATGTGCCGGGTCCGATGGGCATCCAGCGACTCGATCCGCGAGGTCGGGTAATCGGCGRCATGCCTGGGCGTAAGGCAGAACTCGATCAACGGCGCGAGGGCGCGATCCCACGCGAACGTCTGGCTGAAGGCGCGGACATTCTCTGCGAGTGCGGCTCTGTCATCGACGAACAACGTCTGCTCGAGCGCTGCGACGAGCGCATCCACATCCTCGGCGGGCACCACCGCGCCTAGGCCGTTGTCACGGACGAGGGGTGCGAACGCGTCCCCGTCGGTCGCCACGATCGGCAGGCCCGCCCAGAGGTAGTCGAGGATCCGCGTCCGGAAGCTGAACGCGGTCTCGATGTGATTGAAGTGGGTGCTCACCCCCAGGTCGGCGTCGAGGAGATAGTTGATGCGGTCGTCGTAGTCGGTCCAGTCCATGTTGAAGAACACCTGGGTGTCCACGACGCCCAGGTCCTTCGCCAGTTGCAGCGCTTCGACCGCCATGCGCGATTCGTGCACCGCCGGGTTCGGATAGGTCATGCCCAGGAAGTAGAGCTTCACCTCAGGATGGCGCTGGGAGAGCCGATGGACGGCTCGGATCAGCGTGAGCGGGTCGAACCAGTTGTAGACGCCGCCGCCCCAGATGATGAGCTTGTCGTCTGCGCCGATCCCGTCGACTGCGTCGCGGATGGCGTGTCGCGTCTGGGTGGGGACGTCACCCGAGACGCCGAATGGCACGACGTCGATGAGCGTGCGCAGGCTTCGGTCGGCGTCATACGTCTCCGGCGAGATGCGCCCCAGCGATCCCAAGTGGCCGAGCCAGAAGTCACGCTGCTTCTCGGAGGCGCAGATCACGAAATCCGCTCGGCGGAGCTGCGTCGTGAGCATGTCCACGCAGTACTTGACCAGGAAGCTGCGCCCCTCGGGCCCCTCGTCCTTGGCGGACTCGAGAACCTCCAGGTGCAGCGGATCGTAGACGTCCGCAACGATGATGACTTCGGATTCGACCAGCCAGGGGTGCAGTGCGAACACCTCGCCCTGGGCGATGACGACGTCGGCCCAGTCGACCTGCCGCCGCAGCTCGTCGTCGTCCGCCGTCAGCACGTCGAAGTCCGGGTGCGTGAGCGACGAGTCCTTGATCGAGACGAGCCGCACCTGAGCCACGGCGACCAGGTGCTTCGCCATCTCCCACGCACGGATCGCAGGTCCGCCCATCTTGCGGCCGAACGTGTCGGGGCTGACGATCAGGACGCGCTGCGTGCCGTGAGGCTCGAGCGGCTGAGACGAATCTGGCATTGAGGGTTTCTCTCGGCTTCGGATCGGGTCGACGTCGTTGTGGCCCGGACGGAGGGACGCGCGGTGCACCGCGGACCATGGTCCGGCTCATCCTATCCGGCCGTCCGCAACGGACCGGTCCCAGGGGTCGCGCAGGAGGCACGGATATACTCGACCGGACTGTCCAGTATGTGAGGAGCCTCGTGAAGCGCATCGCCTTCTACCTGTTCTGGGACAAGGAAGGGATCGTCGACCGATACATCCCGTACTGCCTGGAGAAGCTCCGAGAGCATGTCGAGCACCTCGTCGTGATCTCGAACGGTCCGGTTTCGGAGAGCGGGCTCGTCGCTCTGAAGGGTGTCGCCGACGAGGTCTGGGAGCGCGACAACGTCGGATTCGATGTGGGCGGCTACAAAGAGTCCCTGGAGCGATTCGGGTTCGATCGTCTCGCGGAGTACGACGAGCTCATCCTTCTGAACTACACCTTCTTCGGCCCCGTGTATCCCCTCTCGGAGATGTTCGCGAAGACCGATTCCTGGGATGTCGACTTCTGGGGGATCACCGAGCACGGCGAGGTCGATCCGCACCATTTCGCCACCGGCGGGGTGCTGCCGCGGCACATCCAATCGCATTGGCTCGCCGTCCGGAAGTCGCTGCTCATGTCGCCGGCGTTCCGGCACTACTGGGAGACGATGCCCCAGATCACGAGCTACGAGCAGTCGATCGACCGTCACGAGGCGCGCTTCGCGAGGTACTTCGAGGACCGCGGCTTCACCTGGCGGGTCGTCTACCCGTACACCGATTTCCCCAGCCGCAACCCCGTCCTCGATGACGTCGTAGAGCTGACTGCGGAGCGATGCCCCATCGTGAAGCGCCGCACGTTCTTCCATGATCCGCTCTACCTCTCGGATCACGCGATCATTGGGCGGGACATCATCAGCATCCTCGAGCAGACCTCGGACTATCCGCTGGAACTGATCTGGGAGAACGTGGCTCGCACGATGGAGCCCCGCGTCGCGGCGACGAACTTCTCGTTGCATCGGATCTACTCCGACGCTCTGGAGATCGACGCCGAGCAGCTCGAGCGCACGCGCGGGATGCGCGCCTTGGTGGCGATCCACTGCTACTACGAGGACATGATCGACGAACTCATGGAGTACGCGGAGCGCGTACCCTGCGAACGGCACGTTGTCGTGACGACCGACACAGAACAGAAGCGCGCCGTGCTGGAGACCGCGCTCGTCGCTCGCGGCGTGTCGTCGTACGAGGTCCGCGTGACGGAGTCCAATGCCGGACGCGACGTATCCGCTTTTCTGCTCACCTGCGCCGATCTTCTCCGCAGTGACGACTACGACATCGTGGTGAAGATCCATTCGAAGCGCTCTCCGCAGGACGGCGCGGTCGCGGGAGGGTGGTTCAAGCGCCATCTTTTCGGCAACCTTCTGCATTCCGAGAACTACACGGCGAACGTCCTGAATCTTTTCGCTGAGCATCCCGAGATCGGGATGGCCATCCCTCCCGTGATCCACATCGGGTTCCCCACGATGGGTCAGGCCTGGTACCTCAACAAGCAACCGGCGGCTCGGCTCGCCCGACGGCTCGGCATCAGGACGCCGCTCGACGCGTCGACCCCGCTGTCCGCCTACGGTTCCATGTTCATCGCCCGCCCGCGGGCGCTGCGCGCGCTCGTCGACGCCGGACTGACCTGGTCGGACTTCGAGGATCAGCCGTACAGCGATGGCTCGATCGCCCACGTCATCGAGCGTCTGTTCACCTATTCCTCGCTCGGCGCGGGGATGCCCGTCTACACCGTGCAGAGCACGGAACTTGCGTCGATCAACTACCCGTTCCTCGAGTACAAGCTCCAGAACTTCAGCCAGGGGCTGCCGGGTACGGTCATGGAACAGGGGGCTTACCTCGAGCGTCTGAAGTCGGCGTCCGGTGTTCTCGGGTTCAGCAAGCGCATCGTCAACACGCGATTCCCCATGCTCGCCCGCGCGCTTTTCCCGGCGTACGACGCGAGCCGGAAGGTGTATCGGCGAATGCGCGCCGCCCGCCGTTCGCCGAAGCGGACCAGCGCGTGAGCGTCGTGCGCAGCGGGCCGCTGAACGTCGCGCAGGCGTTCGACCCGCGGGCGAACTCGCTCGACTTCCTGCGCTGGCTCATGGCGTTCCTGGTGATCTTCTCGCATGCAGGTCCCATCGCCGGTTTCTATGGCGGTGAGGACCTGGGCGTCCAGATCTCGCGCGAGCAGTCCCTGGGTGGCGTCGCGGTCGCCGGTTTCTTCTTCTTCTCCGGATTCCTCATCACCAAGTCGCGGATGGGCCGCTCGACGATGTGGCGTTACCTGTGGCGCCGGTGCCTGCGGATCTTCCCCGCGTTCTGGGCCTCGCTCATCCTCACGGTCCTCGTCTTCGCGCCCATCGCGTGGCGCACCGTCCACGGCACGTTCGACGGCTACTGGAGTGCGGTCGTCGAATCGCCGAAGACGTACTTCTTCGACAACATGTTCCTGTTCCTCAATCAGCGCAACATCGGCGGTCTCGGCGAGACCGTGCCGTACTTCCAGATCCATGGTGCGCGAGACTGGAACGGTTCGGCCTGGACGCTGTCGTACGAGTTCCTCTGCTATATCGTCGTGGGGCTTCTGGGCCTGTTCGGTGCGCTCGCGTCGAAGAGATTCGCAACGGCCTTCGCGGTCATAGTCATCGGCCTGAACGCTCTCCAGTGGCTGGGCGCAGGCAACATCGCGGGGCTGAACCGAGTGTTCGCGGACCCGTTCATCCTGATGTTCTTCGCGCCGTATGCGTTCGGAATGCTCTTCGCCTTGCACGGCGACAAGATCCCGATCGACGACCGGGCCGCGTTCGGAATGCTCGGACTGGGCCTGTTCACCTACGCGTTCGGCGGGTGGAACGTCGTCGGTCAGTACGGCTTCCTGTACTTCCTGATGTGGTGCGGTGTGCGCCTGCCGCTGACGCGCTGGGCGCGGTTCGGCGACTTCTCCTATGGGATCTACATCTACGCGTGGCCGCTCATGACTCTGGCGACGTATTTCGGGCTGCAGAAGCTCGGGTGGATCGTCTACCACGGCACGATCGTGGTGGTCGTGCACATCCTGGCTATCCTCTCCTGGCATCTGATCGAGAAACCGGCGATGTCGCTGAAGGACTGGACGCCACGCTGGCTCGCTCGGTTGCTGCAACGGCTCTCCCCGCTGACGACTCGGGCGAAGAGGCTGATCGTCCATCCAGACTTCTCCTCCACGCGCTTCGCCGACACCCTGCGCGCGCAGAACGGAGCGCAGTCATGAGCGCGGGGACGCCCCTGCACAACGTGCACGCCGTCGAACAGGAGAAACCGCGCTCCCACGCCCGGCGCATCCTGCACTTCGTTCCGCTGGCGGTGCTGATGGTCATCGTGCTCGTGCTGGCTGTGATCGGCGGCAGCACGCGACTAGCGGCGCACGAGGCGGCGCTGCAACAGCAACGGCAGGTTCTGACCCAGGCTTCGCAACAGGAATCCCTGCCCGCGAGCTGCACGTCGTCGCAATTCCCCTCCCATCCGATGGACATCTGGACCGGGGCGCGGACGGCGGACTCGGAGGCGAAGTTCGCCGCCCATCCCGACGCGCTGGGGATGCGCGTCGCGGGGCGCGACGGCTTCGACTTCTGGGGCGACGCGCAGTCCCAGAACATGTCTCAGGCTCTCGGTCGCGCGCCCTGGCTGGACTCGCAGTTGGCGCAATGGGTGACGTATTTCCAGGGGCTCGACAAGCAGCTCCGCAAGGACGGACGAGACCTCGTGATCGTGGTCGCGCCGGCGAAGTGGGAGCTCTACCGCGATCAGCTGCCCGAGTGGACGCAGGAGCTGCAAGGTCGCACGCATCTCGAGCAGTTCCTGCAGCATTCGGGTGACCTGCCCGTGGTCGACGTGCGCGGCGCCATGCAGGAGGCCAAGCAGACGGCGCCGGTCTTCTCGGCCGTCAACTCGCACTGGACGCCGTACGGCGCGTACGCCGCCTGGCGACAGACCGTCGCGTGCGCCGAGGCACTTCACCCCGGCTCGGTGTGGTCGAAGATCCAAGTGCCGGCCGTGACGGGCGTCGAGACCGGTGCTGCGCCGAACGAGTTCACGCCGTACGGGGACACGTCGACGCCGCAGGACTGGACGACGCCCGTGACGGCTGCGGCGACGGAGGCGGCGCGCTCGACCATAACGACTCCGGATGGGCAGCAGAAGGCCGGCCCGTCGGACGGCGCTGTGGGGCTGCTGGACATGCCGGCGCGCACGGAGAGCACCTCAGGCGCGGGACGCGCGCTGATTCTGCGCGACTCCACAGGGGAGGCGCTCGCACCCGCCTGGGCGCACGCGTTCCAGAGCACGTGCCAGATCCGCCACAACTTCGACTACCCGGACAAGCGTCCCGATGTCGCTGCTGAGGCGAAGACGTGCGGAGCGGACACCGTGCTCTTCGTGTTCGCGGAGCGCTACTTCTCTCAGGCGCCGCCCGCTCTTCCCGCTGGCTGAACGGCGGCGGCGCTGACGCACGCCGTCGGCGCTTCCGCCGCAGTTCAGCTGCGCTCGAGGACCATGTTGAGCAGTTGCCGTGCACGAGCATCGAAGGAGTGCTCGGTGCGGATCCGCGCCGACAGGCGGGCGAGCTCCTCGTCCGCGGCGAAATGGTCGTCCAGCGGTGCCTCTGTCAGCGCCAGCAGTTCTTCGTCGTTGCGGAACGTGCGCACGGCGCCGCCGAAGATCTCGTCGATGCCTTCCACGTCATCACTGATCGCGCGTCCGCCTGCGGCCACGACATCGTAGAGGCGATTCGAGATGAAGCCCTCGCGTCTCATCGCAGGCCAGTGGTCGTTGAGCACGGCGCCGGCGGATTCGTAGAGCACCGGAAGCTCCTCGTTCGGCACGTGGGGCGCAGCGATCGCGGATCCGGGGATGTAGCCGCGCCAGTCCGGGCCGTAGACGCGCACGCGCCGACCGGCCTTCAGCGGTATGACCA
>NZ_JBFTQL010000014.1:0-83077 GCF_056398985.1 Microbacterium sp. 01T413_2 | reverse complement strand
GTCCTGAAGCACCAGACCGCGTGGACCGTGAAACAAAAAGGCGCGGGCGTCCTGGAATGGACCAGCCCCAGCGGCGCGACCTACATCGACAAACCACCCGCACCCGTCACCTTCACCATCGACGAACCGGATCCGAATCCCGATCCGCCACCCGATGAAGCCGCACCGTTCTGAGCCACCGCAGCAAGGGCGAAGGTCAGGATCCGAGCCTCTCCCGTCCCCGCAGCGACGCCCCGTGCGGTGACGCCCCTCAAGTAAGAATGCTCAGAGGGGAGACTGGCCCATGCCCGACAGGCCTGAGATCGTCTGCATCTGCGGTTCCCTCCGATTCGCCGAGGAGATGCGTGCGGCGAACCGCGAGCTGACGTTCGCGGGCGCCATCGTCCTCGCACCGGGAGAGGCAGGCGAGGTGATCACGATCGAGCAGAAAGCGCTGCTGGATGCGCTGCACCTCCGGAAGATCGATCTGGCCGATCGCGTTCTCGTCGTCAACCCCGGCGGGTACATCGGCGAGTCCACTCGCAGAGAGATCGACTACGCGCGCACCGCCGGTAAGTCGGTCTCGTTCACGGAAGCCGCCGACTGACCCGGGTCGAGTCCGCACGGAACGTCGGGCGCACAACCGGAACGATTCGGCCCCTCTCGTAGCGACCTGACCTGGGGCAATGCCCGAGGTCAGCGCTCGGTCAGCGCAGGCACGACCGGACGGTGCTCATAGAACGTCTGCAGTACGACGGTCGTCCTCGTGCTGACGTTCGCGGCGAGGCGGATGTCACGCACCAGCTGCTCGAGGTGCCTCGGCGAAGCGACCCGCGCGAACAGCATGTAGCTCGCGTCGCCCGCGATCGAGTGGCAGGCCTCGATCGCGTCGAGGTGCTCGAGCAGCTCCGGCGCATTGTCGGGCTGGGCCGGGTCGAGCGGGGTGATCTCGATGAACGCCGCCAGCGGCTTTCCCACCGCCTCGGCGTCGATGACGGGGCGGTAACCCGAGATGACGCCGCGCGACTCGAGCCGGCGCAGCCGCGCCTGCACAGCCGAGACCGACAGCCCCACGGTCTCTGAGAGCTGCGCCAGCGTGGCGCGCCCGTCCTGAGAGATGGCGGCCAGGATAGCGAGGTCGACAGGATCGTCCATGCATGGAATAATATCGGAGTCAGAGAAGTTCCGCAGGAATATTTCCTGCGCTATCCCCGATCGGAGGTCCCGATGTCCCTCATTTCCACCCACAGCAACGCTCTCATCGGCGAACCCGAGGTCGTCGAGGACGCGTCCACCGCTGAGCAGTCCGCCGCGTGGAAGCTCCTCAAGGACGCGGCCATCGCGATCCGCCCTCTGCAGATCAAGGACGGCTCCGTCCCGAACGCCGAGGACCACGACGCCGCGCGCGCACACGTCGCCGCGATCGTCGCCGGGATCCGCGCGCTCGCCCCCGCCTTCCCGCACGACGCCGAGTACCTCGAGGCCTCGGTGAAGGACTTCCAGCGCTGGGTCGATGAGGGCTTCGGCGTGCCGGACTTCCTCGACTCGCTCATGGCGTTCCAGCCGCAGCAGCACCGCGTCGACGGCATCCGTCACCTCGTCGTGTTCCCGATGTACACCCAGAACGGCTCGAGCGACCGCCTCGTCGAGGCGCTCATCGTCGAGACCATCTGGCCCGAGTTCATCGCCGACCTCGAGGCCGGCGACTACGGCAACAAGCTGTTCGTCTCGCTGCGCCTGGTCGACTTCACCCCCGGCTACGACACGAACTCCGCGGTGCTCTTCCCGGAGACCGTCGCGATGCGCGAGATCCCGTCGTTCACCTGGGGCGCGATCTTCCAGGACCGCGAGGCCGCCCGTTACCGCCGGGTGGTCCGCGCGGCGAGCGAGATCACCAACCTGGAGCTGCCCGAGCGCGCCGCCGCCATGCTCGACGACCAGGAACTCGCCGAGAAGACGTTCGTGATGTGGGACATCATCCACGACCGCACGCACATGCGCGGCGACCTGCCGTTCGACCCGTTCATGATCAAGCAGCGCATGCCGTTCTTCCTGTACTCGCTCGAGGAGATGCGCTGCGACATGACGGCGTTCCGCGAGTCGGTCAAGATCGAGCGGGCGTTCGACGCGCGCGTCGCGGCGGGCGAGCAGCTCACCGACAGCGAGCAGGAGATGCACCACTACGCGCACCTCGTGCAGTACGCGGTGATCTTCGACCGCATCTTCCGCTTCGCGATCACCGGCACCCGCACGCGCAACTACGACGCTGTCGGCGGACAGCTGCTGTTCGCCTGGCTGCACCAGCGCGGCGTGCTGCACTGGACCGACACCGCGCTCGCCTTCGACTGGGAGAACGTGCCGGACGCCGTGGTCGCGCTCGGCGACGCGATCGACGACCTGTACTGGCACTCGATCGACCGTCCGAAGACCGCCCACTGGCTCGCCGCCTACGAGCTGGTCCGCGGCACCCTGACGCCGCACCCCGCCTCGCAGTGGGCCCGCGGCCTGTCCGACGAGATCCTCGCCGGCGCACCCAAGGGCTACACCGACGCGGTGCTGGACGACGAGTTCCCGCTGTCGATGTTCTTCGAGACGCTCGACAAGAAGATGAAGCCGGTCATCGAGTCGACCGTGGGCATCCGCGGCACCGATCAGTAACCGGCACTGATCAGTAACCGGCACTGATCAGCAACAGCATCGACGTCTGACCGTCATTCGGGGCGCGTCTCACCGCAGAACTGTGGCGAGATGCGCCCCGATTCGTCGGGAGGCACCCCGAGACGGGGAATGCACTGCAACAATGGCGCGCGGATCCGCAGAGATTCCGGATCCGCTTCGTCTTCGACTTCTTAGAGGAGCAACGACATGACCGTCATGGGACGCACCGTTCTTCTTGCCGGGGCCACCAGCCCCTCGGGCCTAGCCATCGCCCGAGCCCTGTTGGCTGCCGGGGCGCGCGTGATCGCCGTGGGACGCGACCAGGGCAAGCTCGACGCACTCGCGGCGGCTGCGCATCCGAACGCGGCGACCGGTGCGGGCTCGATCCGTACCGAGCGGTGCTCGCTCACGAACGAGGCCGAGGTGGCCATGCTCGCCACACGCCTCGCGGACGACGGGGAACACGTCGACGGGCTGGTGCCGTTGGTCGGGGGCTGGCGCGGCGGCGGCGGCCTCGCCGGGCAGACCGAGGAGGACTACCGCTTCCTCGAACAGGCCTTCACCGCGGTGCGCGTGACGAGCCGCGCGTTCGACGCCGACCTGCGCGCCTCCGAGGCGGGCCGGTTCGCAATCGTCTCCTCCACTGCTGCCGGCCGGCCGCTCGCCGGCGGCGCGAACTACGCCGCGGTGAAGGCAGCGAGCGAGGCCTGGACCCGCGCCGTCGCGCAGGGCTTCGCCAAGTCCGCCCGAGACGCGGAGCAGCCGCTGCGCGCCGCCGCCGTGGTGCTTCGCGTGCGCGGCCTCGACGACGTCATCGATGCGGTCGCCGCGCGGATCGTCGCGCTGTGGGCCGAGGATGCGGCGGAGCTGAACGACCGCGTCATCGACGTGRCCTGACCGGATCCGTCACCGGATCCGGCCGCCAGATCCAGACCGCCAGGATCCAGACCACGGATCCCGCTAGTCGCGTGCGGCACTTTCTTTCGCGATGGGATCCTTCCGAGCGCTGCTCCTCCGCGCGCCGCCCCGGCGGGCGAAGAGCGCCTGAACGGGCCCCGAGAGCATCAGCAGGAACATCGCCCCGTAGCCGATCGCGGGGACCAGCACTGCGATGAGCAGAGCGATCGCGAACATCGCGCTCGTCACGATCTCGGCGATGATGCCGCGACGCAGCGACTCCGGGTCGATCCGATGGAGCTCCGGGTGGCGGCGCAGATACAGCCGGGTCGCCAGCATGAGCAGCGATGACGCCAGGAGCGCCCCGATGTACAGCAGCTTCTGCGTCGTGTCGGGATCCATCGCTCCGAGCAGCGCCGTCGATACCGGCAACCAGACGATCGTGAGCATCCACCCGACCTGAAGCCAGACGAGCGGAGAGGTGACCCTCTCGACACGGTCGAAAACACGATGATGGGTCATCCAGAAGACGGCGATGATGAGGAAGCTCAGACCGAAGCTGAAAAGCTGGCTGTTCTCCTCCTGCACGAACTCGAGCGAGCTCTTGCCTTCGCGCGCGAGCTCGGAAACGCTCTCCAGCAGCGGCAGGATCAACAGCGTCATCGCGATCGCCACCACGGCATCGATGAAGGCCTTGAGTCGCTCCGCGGACAGGATCGGCCTGATCTCATCCTCTGGCGTCGGCGTCTCGGCATCCACGGCAGGCTGGCTCACTCCCGCATGCTCCCGTACTCGCCGGATCCGGTCAAGGCGCCGCGCCCGCCACGAGCCTGCCTCCCTCGTCGCGGAGGGCCCGCGGCCTCCTGAGCGGACCGCCGCAGAATAGACTGGGGCGGTGAGCGTTCTGCACGATACAGCCCTGCGCGGCTTCGCGTCCGACAACTATTCCGGCATCCACCCCGAGGTGCTCGCGGCGATCGTGGAGGCCAACGACGGCCACCAGATCGCCTACGGCGAGGATCAGTACACCGAGCGGCTGCAGGAGGTCTTCCGGCAGCACTTCGGCGAGGGCGTGGAGGCCTTCCCCGTCTTCAACGGCACGGGCGCCAACGTGACCGGCCTGCAGGCGATGCTGCCCCGCTGGGGCGCCGTGATCTCGGCGTCGACCGCGCACATCAACGTCGACGAGGGCGGGGCGCCGGAGCGCATCGGCGGCTTCAAGATCCTCTCCGTGCCCACCGAGGACGGCAAGCTCACGCCCGAGCTCGTCGACCGGGAGGCCTGGGGCTGGGGCGATGAGCACCGCGCCCAGCCGCTGGTCGTCTCGATCACGCAGTCCACCGAGGTCGGCACGCTCTACACCGCGGACGAGATCCGGGCGCTCGCCGACCATGCGCACGAGCGCGGCATGAAGCTGCACCTCGACGGCGCCCGCCTCTCGAACGCCGCCGCCGCCCTCGACCTGCCGCTGCGCGCCTTCACGCGCGACGCCGGCGTCGACGTGCTGAGCTTCGGCGGCACCAAGAACGGCGCGATGCTCGGCGAGGCGATCGTCGTCCTCACCCCAGGGGCTGCCGACGGCCTGGTCTACTCGCGCAAGTTCAACATGCAGCTGGCCTCGAAGATGCGCTTCGTGTCGGCGCAGCTCATCGCGCTCCTCGAAGGCGACCTGTGGCTGCGCAACGCCCGCCGCTCCAACGCGATGGCCCAGCGGCTGCGCTCCTCGCTCGAAGCGGGCATCGCCGACGGATCCATCCAGGGCGTGGGCTTCACGCAGCAGACGCAGTCGAACGGCGTCTTCGCGACGCTGCCCGACGGCGTCGCCGACCGCCTGCGCGACACGTTTCGGTTCTACGACTGGGATGCCGCTCGCAACGAGGTGCGCTGGATGTGCGGCTTCGACACCGCCGAGTCCGACATCGACGCGCTCGTCGCGCTCGTCGCGCAGGAGACCAGCCGGTAGGGATCCGGATCCGCGCGCCTCGGTCGGCTCAGCGCAGCACGCTCAGCGCAGCAGGCCGAGGTGCGCGAGCGCCTGACGGATGAGCGTGCCGCGGCCGCCCTCCATCTCGGCGGCGAGCGCATCGCTGGCCGCCTCCTCGGGGCTGAACCAGGTCACCTCGAGCGCGTCCTGACGCGGCTCGCAGGTGCCGGTCACGGGTACCACGAACGCGAGCGACACCGCATGCTGGCGGTCGTCGTGATACGCGCTCACACCGGGGAGCGGGAAGTACTCGGCGACGGTGAACGGGGCGGGCGACGGCGGCAGCATCGGGAACGCCATCGGACCGAGATCGTTCTCCAGGTGCCGGAACAGCGCATCGCGCACGGTCTCGCCGTAGCGCACACGACCGGACACGATCGTGCGGGTCATCTCGCCGAGCGGTGTCGCGCGCAGCAGGATCCCGATGTCGGTGACCACGCCTGCTCCGTCGGTGCGCACCGGCACCGCCTCGACGTAGAGCATCGGCAGGCGGCGACGCGCCTGGGCGAGTTCGAAGTCGGTCAGCCAGCCGGGATTCGCCCCGCCCGACGCTCCGAGGCCGTCGAGCCCGCCGGACAGCCCGGACAGCGCGTCGGGGAGACCGTCGTCGTCGGCCGGATCGGGATCGGGTGTGCGTACCGCCATGGTCTCTTTCTACCAGCGTCTCCCCGTGAGTGTCGGACTGCCGCGGTTTCTCGTCCGAGGCGGGTGCCGCATCCGCCCTGTCGCTGCCTGCGGCAGGATGGAACCATGGCCGAATCCGTGGAGATCGATCGCAGCGCCGTGCACTGGGCGCGACAGGGCGAGGAGCTGCCACTGCTCCTGCTGCTGCACGGGTACGGATCCGATGAGCGCGACCTGTTCTCGCTCGTGCCGTTCCTGCCCGAGGGTGCGACCGTGGCGTCGCTGCCCGCACCGCTGCCCGCACCGTGGCCGATGTCCGGACGGTCCTGGTACTCGATCKACGAACTGGAGCGACGCGACCCGGCCTCCGTGACCGCCGCTGCGGATGCCGTGCTGCGCTGGATCGACGCCGAGGCCGCCGATGCGTCGTCGATCGCGCTGCTCGGGTTCTCGCAGGGCGCATCGGTGGCGCTACAGGCGGCCCGCCAGGATCCGGAGCGGATCGCCGCGGTGGTGAACCTCAGCGGCTACGCGGCCCCCGGGGATCTGCCGGGCGACGCCGAGCTGCGCGAGCGGCGCACCCCGATGTTCTGGGGGCGCGGCTCGCGGGATGACGTCATCCCGCCCGCCCTCATCGTGCACACCGCGCAGTGGCTGCCGGATCATGCGGAGCTGACCGGGCGCGTGTATCCGGGTCTCACGCACAGCGTGTCCGAGGAGGAGCTGGCCGACGTGCGCCGGTTCCTCGACGGCTGGCTGGAGAGCCTTCAGACTCCGGAGGCGCCGGAATCGCCGGAGTCGCCGGAGGGCTGATCCGGCTGCTCACCGGCTCGACGCCGCTGCTCCTCGCGCTGCATGCGCATGCCCGCCCAGGTGAACAGCACCATGACGGCGGCGCCGATCACGAGTCCGAGTGCGATCCCGGTGCCCATGTTGTGCAGCGCGACGCCGAGGGCCACCCCGACGCCCATGCCGATCGCGAGCCCGGCACCGAGCCCCACACGGCGGAGCGTCTCACCGGACGCCGGACGCTGTTCTTCCATGCCTCCAGGCTAGATCTCCTGCGGCGGGCCGGCATCCGCCGTAGGACGGATCCTGATCCGGATCCGCCACTGTCGGGGCTCGATCGACGCGGTTAGATGCTCGCGACACGCCCGGGTTGCACGAATCCCGGGGGCCCGGTATCGTCGTCCGGGTCCTGTCCGCCGTGTAAGGAAGTCCCTTGATCTGAGTCGTCGCCTCCGCGTTCCATCCACGCGCTGATCCGACACTCCTTCCTGCCCTCGCACTTCTCGGCACAGGCATCTCCGGTCCTCCGGATCCGTCCTTCTGCGACGGTCCCGCCCCTCGACGGGCTCACGAACCGGTCCGGCATCAGCGCACCCGAACATCTTCAGGGAGCCGCCCATGTCATTGCTCACCACCTCCTCCGCGGTCGTGCTCGACCGCGTCACCTTCACCTGGCCCGACGGATCCACGGCGCTCGACGCCGTCTCCGGCGCCTTCGGTGCGGGCCGCACCGGACTCGTCGGACGCAACGGATCAGGAAAGTCGACGCTGCTCCGCCTCATCGCGGGAGAGCTCACGCCGACGTCCGGCCACATCAGCGCGAACGGCGACGTGGCGTACCTGCCGCAGCGC
Organism: Microbacterium sp. 01T413_2; assembly: GCF_056398985.1. Lineage (NCBI taxonomy): Bacteria > Bacillati > Actinomycetota > Actinomycetes > Micrococcales > Microbacteriaceae > Microbacterium > Microbacterium sp. 01T413_2. The sequence goes on along the minus strand of NZ_JBFTQL010000014.1, from coordinate 75,294 downwards.
CTTACGCTCGACACGCACGCACGCGTCGCCGAGCTGCTGGGCGTCGCCCGTGCGCTCAACGCCGTGCGCGCCATCGCGGCCGGCGACGTCGACCCCGACCGGTTCGACGAGGTCGGCGACGACTGGGACGTGGAGGCCCGCGCCGCCGCGGCCCTGGCCGAAGCGGGCCTGGATCCGTCCTTCCTCGACCGAACCGTCGGCGAGCTCTCCGGCGGCGAGGCGGTGCTCGTCGCGATCGCCGGGATCCGCGCACGGCGAGCCCCGATCACCCTGCTCGACGAGCCGACCAACAACCTCGATCGCGACGCGCGGGCGCGGCTCGGCGAGATGGTGCGCTCCTGGCGCGGCACGCTCATCGTGGTCAGCCACGATGTCGGGCTGCTCGAGTTCATGGACGACACCGCGGAGCTGTACGGGCGCGAACTCAGCGTGTTCGGCGGTCCGTACTCGCAGTGGCGCGCGTGGCTGGACACCGAGCAGGACTCCGCCCGGCAGGCCGAGAGGGACGCCAAGCAGGCCTTCAAGAAGGAGAAGCGGCAGCGCATCGAGGCCGAGCTGAAGCTCGCGACCCGATCCCAGATGGCGAAGAAGGCCTTCGAGGAGAAGCGCGAACCGAAGATCGTCATGAACGGCCGGAAGATGGCGGCACAGGTCTCGGCCGGCAAGCTCCGCACCGAGGTCGCCGAGAAGGAGGGCTCGGCCCGCGCCGCGCTCGACGAGGCCGGACGGCGGATCCGCGACGACGCCACGATGAAGATCGAGCTGCCGGATCCGGGCGTCTCCCGGAGCCGGCGTATCGCGACGATCGGAGACGCCGAGCGGTCCTGGACGATCCAGGGCCCGGAGCGGGTGGCGCTGATCGGACGAAACGGGGTCGGCAAGACCACGCTGCTGCGGCGGCTCGTCGACGGCGCCCGCAAGGCTTCGGACGACGGCGCGCCGAGCTCAGGCTGGACCACCGTCCCGGTCGCGGATCCGATGCCCGTTCCGAATTCAGGTTCGATTGCCGATTCAGCGGATGAAACCGCGGATTTCCGCGGATCCACGGAATCCAGCCTGAATTGCGTCGCGCACACGGACCGCATCGGATACCTGCCGCAGCGGATGGACGGGCTCGACGAGACCGCGACCGTCGTGGAGAACGTCGCCGAGCGCGCCCCGGAGATCCCCGAGAAGGAGCTGCGCAACCGGCTGGCCCGGTTCCTGATCCGTGGCGCGGCCATGGACCGTCAGGTCGGCGCACTGTCCGGCGGGGAGCGCTTCCGAGTCGCCCTGGCGACGCTGCTGCTGGCCGACCCCGCACCGCACCTCGTGGTGCTGGACGAGCCGACGAACAACCTGGACCTCGACACCGTCGACCAGGTCGTGCAGGCGCTGCGCGCGTACCGTGGGGCGGTGCTGATCGTGAGCCACGACGACGCGTTCCTGCGGCGCCTGGACCTGGATCTGACGCTCGAGCTCGACGCCGAAGGCTCGCTCACGGAAGTCGCGCTCGGAACCTGACGGCGCGGCCCGGTGCGAGGCGCACACGGCCGGATCCCTCGAGGCCGGTCGGGTGCGCCTCGTGAAACCATCTCCGACACATCGGGAATGCGGCCGCCTGATCCCGCTGTTGCGCTCGTCATGACGACAATCGGAATCATCGGAGCAGGACACATCGGCAGCGCCGTCGCAGAGGCTTTGGCGGGTCTCGGCTACGACATCGTGATCGCGAACTCGCGCGGTCCGGAGACCCTCGACGCGCTCGTGACGCGACTCGGGCCGCGCGTCACGGCATCCACCGCGACCGGAGCCGCCGAGGCCGCAGACATCGCGGTGGTCACCGTCCCGTTGAAGGCGGTGAACGATATTCCCGTGGCGCCGCTCGCCGGGAAGATCGTGCTCGACACGAACAACTACTACTTCGAGCGGGACGGGCACATCGAGGCCCTCGACCGCGGCGAGACCACCACGTCGCAGCTCCTGCAGGACCACCTTCCCGACTCGAAGGTCGTGAAGGCGTTCAACCAGATCCGGGCCGCCGAGATCCTGACGACCGGAGCTCCGGCCGGCTCACCAGATCGGCGCGCTCTCGGCACGGCGAGTGACGACGATGACGCGATCGCGTTCGTGACCGACCTCTACGACCGGCTCGGGTTCGACACCGTGAGCGCCGGCCCGCTGAGCGAGTCGTGGCGCCTCGAACGCGACCGTCCCGCCTACGTCACGCGGCAGAACGCCGAGGAGCTGCGCGCCAACCTCGCCATCGCGAACCGCCTGCCCTGACGCGCCGGCGGCTCGGCGTGGCTCCTGATCGGTGACCTCGTTTCGAAGCGCGCAAATGGCTCGATTTCACCTCGAAATGCGGCCATTTGCGCGCTTCGAAACCAGACGTGGATCCAGCGGGCGTCCAGGGCACGGGGGCAGGATGAGGGCATGAGCACCCTCGTCCGCCCTCGCAAGGGCCGCATCATCGCCGGCGTCTGCGCCGCTCTCGCGCACCGGTTCGGCTGGCCCGTCCTCCTCGTGCGTCTGCTCGCGATCCTGCTGATGGTGTTCGCGGGCCTTCCGCTGTGGGTCTACATCGTGCTGTGGATCCTCATCCCGAAGGAGAAGTGACCTCCCCGGCTCCTGCGATTCAGGCGCGCCTCGACCGCATCGCCCGGGTGTGCCCGAGCGCCGGGTCCGCCGCGAGCAGGGCGTACTCCTCCGACTCCCGCGGCACCAGAGCGACCCGTCCCTCCGCGTCGCTGAGCACGCCCCAGCCGTAGCGCTTGCCCAACGGCGAGGCGCGCAGGCAGGCCTGCCCCTTCGCGAAGAACTCCTCCCGCGCCCCGCTGTCATCCGGATCGAGGCCCCGGCGCAGCGCCCACGTGGAGAAGATGACGTCATCGGAGGTGCGCTCGAAAGGGTGCTCCGCGATCATCCGGTAGTGCAGCGCGGCGATCGTGGGGACGGTCGCTGGGCTCGTCGAAGGGCCCGCTGGCGGCTCCTGTGCGTGCTCCACGGGACAATCCTCGGCCACCTCGATGAACGTGCTGATGTAGTTCGTCGTGTGCTCGGCCATGCATCCATGCTCGCATCCGCCGGTGGCGCCGGGCTTGGAGATCCGCGTCAGATCCCCCGTCGTTGCGCCGAGGGCGGATCCGCCCCCTAATGTCCGCGGCAGCCGCGAAGATGGACGGATGAGCGATGTGCTCGACCGCTTCACCCCCGCGACCCAGGACTGGTTCCGCGGGGCGTTCAGCGCACCCACAGCGGCGCAGACGGGCGCGTGGGAGGCGATTTCCGGCGGCAAGCACGCACTCGTCGTCGCGCCGACCGGGTCGGGAAAGACGCTGTCGGCGTTCCTCTGGGCGATCGACCGGGTGTTCCGCGAGCGCGCCGCGGAGGCAGGATCCGCGCCCGCGGCGCCGGCGCCCGCCAGCGCGAAAGGTCGCAAGAAGAACGATGCCGAGCGACCAGGACGCACCCGGATCCTCTACATCTCGCCGCTCAAGGCCCTCGGCGTCGACGTGGAGCGCAACCTGCGCTCGCCCCTCATCGGCATCGGTCAGTCGGCCCGGCGGCTCGGGATCCCCGCGCCCGCGGTGACGGTGGGCGTGCGCTCGGGCGACACCACCTCGTCCGACCGGCGCCGGCTCGTCGTGGATCCGCCGGACATCCTGATCACCACTCCCGAGTCGCTGTACCTCATGCTCACGAGCCGCGCCGGCGACACCCTGCGCGACGTGCACACGGTCATCATCGACGAGGTGCACGCCGTCGCGGCAACCAAGCGCGGTGCCCATCTCGCGGTCAGCCTGGAGCGGCTCGACCAGCTGCGACGGGCGGCGGGAGCGGAGACGCCCGTGCAGCGGATCGGCCTGTCTGCGACGGTGCGCCCGATCGACGAGGTGGCGCGCTTCCTCGGCGGCGCGCAGCCGGTCCAGATCGTGGCACCGCCCGCGTCGAAGACGTTCGACCTGCAGGTCGTCGTGCCGATCGAGGACATGCTCAACCCGCCGCCGCCTCCGGGCACGGAGGAGACGCCGCGGCCGTTCGGGGCGGATCGGATCGACCAGGCGGTCGGCGGCGCGGACGCGTTCGGCGAGAACACCGAGATGACCGGATCCGTCTGGCCGCACGTCGAGGAGGCGATCGTCGACCGGATCCTGCAGAACCGCTCGACGATCGTSTTCGCCAAYTCRCGSCGYCTCGCCGARCGRCTCACGGGGCGGCTGAACGAGATCTACAGCGAGCGCATCGGACTCGATCTGCCGGCGGCGGCCCTTCGCTCCCCCCGCCCCACTCCAAACGCCGCTTCGCGTCGCCCGGAGCCTCCGGGGCGCGGGGCCCCGGCTCAGGGACCGCCGGCCGCGATGATGGCGCAGGCCGGATCCACCGCCGGTGCGGATCCGGTGCTCGCCAAGGCGCACCACGGCTCGGTCTCCAAGGAGCAGCGGGCGATCGTCGAGGAGGAGCTGAAGTCGGGCGTGCTGCGCTGCGTCGTTGCGACGAGCAGTCTCGAGCTCGGCATCGACATGGGCGCGGTGGACCTCGTGATCCAGGTGGAGGCGCCGCCCTCGGCAGCCTCCGGACTGCAGCGCGTGGGCCGCGCCGGGCACCAGGTCGGCGAGATCAGCCGCGCGTCGCTGTTCCCCAAGCACCGCGGCGATGTGCTGCACACCGCGATCGTCACCGAGCGCATGCTCGCCGGGCAGATCGAGGCGATCAGCGTGCCCCGGAACCCGCTCGACATCCTGGCCCAGCAGACCGTCGCCGCCTGCGCGCTGGACCCGCTCGACGTCGAGCAGTGGTTCGACACGGTGCGCCGCAGCGCGCCCTTCGCCGCCCTCCCCCGCTCGGCGTATGAGGCGACCCTCGACCTGCTCGCCGGGCGCTTTCCCTCCGACGAGTTCGCCGAGCTGCGCCCGCGCCTCGTCTGGGACCGCGACGCCGGCACGCTCACCGGGCGGCCCGGCGCGCAGCGGATCGCGGTCACGAGCGGCGGAACGATCCCCGATCGCGGCCTGTTCGGCGTCTTCGTGGCCGGCGAGACCACGGGCGCCCGCGTCGGCGAGCTCGACGAGGAGATGGTCTACGAGTCGCGCGTCGGCGACGTGTTCACCCTTGGCACCACGAGCTGGCGGATCGCCGAGATCACGCACGACCGGGTGAACGTGATCCCCGCGTATGGGCAGCCCGGCAAGGTGCCGTTCTGGCACGGCGACGGCCTCGGCCGACCGTTCGAACTCGGTGAGGCGCTCGGCGTCTTCAACCGCGAGGTGCACGGCGCAACACCCGCGAAGGCCCGGGAGCGTCTCGCGGCCGCGGGGCTGGACGAGCTGGCGCAGGCGAACCTCCTCGCGCATCTGAACGAGCAGAAGGAGTCGACGGGCACGCTGCCCACCGACCGCACCCTGACGGTCGAGCGCAGCCGCGACGAGATCGGCGACTGGCGCGTGATCCTGCACTCCCCCTACGGGCAGATGGTCCACGCACCGTGGGCCCTCGCCGTGAACGCGCGCATCCGGGAGCGCCTCGGCGTGGAGGGCTCAGCGGTCGCGAGCGACGACGGCATCATCGTGCGCGTGCCCGACGCCGACGCGGAGCCGCCCGGCGCCGAGCTGTTCGTGTTCGAGCCCGAGGAGCTCGAGCGGATCGTGACCGACGAGGTGGGCGGATCCGCACTCTTCGCCTCGCGCTTCCGGGAGTGCGCGGCGCGCGCGCTGCTGATGCCGCGGATGAACCCCAACCGGCGCACGCCGCTGTGGCAGCAGCGGCAGCGCTCGGCGCAGCTGCTCGAGGTCGCCCGCAAGCATCCGACGTTCCCGATCATCCTGGAGACGCTGCGCGAGGTSCTGCAGGACGTCTACGAYCTGCCCTCGCTRCGACGGCTCGCGACCGGCATCGCGGAGCGGCGCATCCGGCTCGTSGAGGTGCAGACCGCSCAGCCCTCGCCSTTCGCCCGCGACCTGCTGTTCGGCTACGTCGGCGCGTTCATGTACGAGGGCGACTCCCCGCTCGCCGAGCGCCGGGCCGCGGCGCTGTCCGTGGATCCGGCCCTTCTGGGCGAGCTGCTCGGCACGGTCGAGCTGCGCGAGCTGCTGGATCCGGACGTCATCGTCCAGTTCGAGCGCGAGGCGCAGCGGCTGGATCCGGCCAGGCGGGCACGGGGCGTCGAGGGCGTCGCGGATCTGCTGCGACTCCTCGGGCCGCTGGACGCGACCGAGGTCGCGGAGCGGCTCGAACCCACGGAAGCRTCGGATCCCTCGGGGTCGTTGAGCGAGGACGGCGAAGCCGACCGAGACGAAACGCTGCCTCTGTCGGATCACCGCGTTTCGTCTCGCTTCGCTCGCTCAACGACCGATCAGGCCGCCGCCCACCTCACCGCTCTCATCGACGCCCGGCGCGCCATCGAGGTCACGATCGGCGGCGTGCGCCGGGTCGCCGCGATCGAGGATGCGGGACGCCTGCGCGACGCCCTCGGCGTTCCCCTGTCCGTCGGGATCCCTGTCGCATTCCTGGAGCCCGTCGCGGACCCGCTCGGTGACCTCGTGGCCCGGCACGCGCGCACGCACGGACCGTTCCTCGGATCCGTCGTCGCCACCCGCTTCGGACTCGGCACCGCGATCGTGAGGCAGACGCTGCAGCGGCTCGAGGCCGACGGGCGGGTCACGAGCGGATACTTCCTGCCGGCCCCTTCGAGCGACTCCGAGGCGGGGCCCCGTGCATCGGCGACGTCTGCGGGCCCGGATGAGACCGAGTGGTGCGACACCGAGGTGCTGCGCCGTCTGCGGATGCGCTCGCTCGCGGCGATCCGCGGCAGCGTCGAGCCCGTGCCGCCCGCAGCGTTCGCGCGGTTCCTCCCGGAGTGGCAGCATCTTTCGCGGCCCCTCGAGGGCATCGACGGCGTCGCGACCGTGATCGAGCAGCTCGCGGGCGTGCCGATCCCGGCGAGCGCATGGGAGTCGCTCGTGCTGTCCCAGCGCGTGCGCGACTACAGCCCGGCCATGCTCGACGAGCTGACCAGTTCGGGAGAGGTCGTCTGGGCCGGGCATGGAGCCCTCCCCGGCCGGGACGGCTGGGTCTCGCTGCACCCCGTCGACCTCGCGCCGTTCACGGTGCCGATCGCCGAGGAGGCGCCGGAGGAGGGCTCGCTCGAAGCCCAGCTGCTCGCCGCGCTCGCCTCGGGCGGCGCATACTTCGCCGCACAGCTGCGCGAGGCCACGGGCGCCGAGAACGAGGCCTCCGTGGTGGAGGCCCTCTGGAACTTGGCGTGGTCGGGCCACGTCACGAACGACACCTTCGCCCCGATCCGGTCGTTGCTGAGCGGCGGCAACCAGGCGCACAAGGTGGCGCGCCGCGCCCCGCGCACGCGCACGTTCCGTGGCATGTCGCTCGCCCGCCCCGCCTCCACGCCGCGACCTCTGAACGTCGGAGGGCGCTGGTCGCTGCTTCCGGAGGCGGAGACGGATCCGGCCCGGCGCGCCACGGTCTCGGCGGGCCTGCTGCTGGACCGCTACGGCGTGGTCACACGTGGATCCGTGCAATCGGAGGGGCTGCCGGGCGGGTTCGCGCAGGCGTACCGCGTGCTGGCGGGGTTCGAGGAGGCAGGGCACTGCCGGCGCGGCTACGTGATCGAGAAGCTCGGCGCCGCCCAGTTCGCCGCCTCCGCCACGATCGACCGGCTCCGCACCTTCGCCGGGCTCGCCGATCCGCCGCCGCGCACGGCGCGTACCCTCGCCGCGACCGATCCGGCCAACCCCTACGGCGCCGCTCTCGGCTGGCCCCGCAGGGACGACGTCTCGCACCGGCCCGGCCGCAAGGCGGGCGCTCTCGTGGTCCTCGTCGACGGAGCACTCGCCCTCTATCTCGAACGCGGCGGAAAGACCGTGCTCGCCTTCACCGACGACGAGGACGAGCTGCGCGCCGCGGCGGCCGACCTCGCTGCGACCGCGAAGGCACGCCGGCTCGAGACGCTGACCATCGAGAAGGTGAACGGCGAGGGCATGTACGGCACCGCCGCGGGAACTCTGCTCGGACGGCTGCTGCAGGAGGCAGGATTCGTCGCGACTCCACGTGGCTACACCCTGCGGAAGACGTTGTGAGCCGACCCGGATCCGCTGCGGGTCGGCGGGACGCTTACTCTGGTGGCATGATCCGTGAGTTCGCCGCTGGATTCGGCACCCTGATACGGGGATTCGGTCTGTGGCGTACGCACCCGCGGCTGCTCGCGCTCGGGCTCGTCCCTGCCCTGATCAGCTTCGCGGTCCTGGTCGCCGTGCTCATCCCGTTCGGCTTCTCGCTGGGCTCCATCACCGCCTGGATGACGCCGTTCGCCGACGGATGGATCGCAGGATGGCGCGAGGCGCTGCGCATCGCGATCGGCATCGTGCTGTTCGTCGCCGCCGCGGTGCTGTCGGGCCTGGTCTTCACCGCTCTGACGCTGACGATCGGCGACCCGTTCTACCAGCGCATCTGGCGAGGGGTGGAACAGTCGCTGGGCGGCGCGGCGCCTGTGGGCGAGACCGGGTTCTGGACCACGGTCGGCGAAGGCCTGCGGCTGATCGTGCTGGGGATTCTCGTCGCCCTGCTCACCCTCGTCCTGGGCTTCATCCCGCTCGTGGGCGGAGCGATCGCAACCGTCGTCGGCGTTCTGCTGTCGGGGCGGCTGCTCGCACGGGAGCTGACCGGGCGCGCGTTCGACGCCCGTGGCCTCAGCCACGATGAACGGCAGCGGCTCCTCGCCTCCGGAAGGGCGCGCGTCCTCGGCTTCGGCGTCGCCACGCAGCTCTGCTACCTGGTGCCGCTCGGAGCGGTCATCACCATGCCGGCCGCTGTCGCGGGATCCACCATGCTCGCCAGGGCCCTGACCGACCGCGCCGCGAGCGGTGCGGAGATCTCCGCGCCCGCCGACGAGGTCCGGCCCGCGGGTGCCAACGGAGGGACATCCGCGCATGCCTGAGGGCGACACCGTCTACCGGGTGGCGCAGCGCCTCGACGCCGCGCTGCGGGGCGGCGTCGTCACCCGCTTCGACCTGCGCGTGCCCGAGCTGGCGACCGCCGACCTCACCGGATCCGTCGTGCACGCCGTGGTGCCGCGCGGCAAGCACATCCTCATGCGGATCGGCGACTCCACACTCCGTTCGCACCTGCGCATGGATGGCGCTTGGCATCTGTACCGCCCCGGCGAGCGCTGGCGCGCGCCCGGCTACACCGCCCGCGYGATCGTGAGCACGGCGGAGGCGGAGGCGGTCGGCTTCGACGTCTCGATGCTGGCGCTCGTCCCCACCGCGCAGGAGGACACGCTCGTGGCGCACCTCGGACCGGATCCGCTCTCTGCCGAGTGGGACCTGGACGAGGCCGCACGACGCCTCGGCGCGGACCGGCGGCCGATCCACGTCGCCCTCCTCGACCAGCGCAACGTGGCCGGGTTCGGCAACGAATACGCCGCCGAGCTGCTGTTCCTGCGCGGGGTGCGCCCCACGACGCCCGCGAACGAGGTCGACGTCACCCCGCTGCTGGAGCTGGGGGCGCGCACGATCCGCGCCAACAGGGACCGGCTCGACCGCACCTTCACCGGCGTCGCCCAGCGCGGGCGCACGACCTGGGTGTACGGGCGGGCGCATCGCACCTGCCGACGCTGCGGCGCGCTCATCGAGAGCGGCGAGCTCGGCGCGGATCCCACCGAGGAGCGCCGCACCTTCTGGTGCCCCCGCTGCCAGCGCTGAGCAGGACGCCGTCGCCGTCGCCGGCAGGGCACTCGTGGCCCGCGAGGTCCCCTCCGCTCGCTTGTCGCAGGTTGCGGTCATCGCCACAGCAGAACCGCAATCTGCACCACTGAGCAGGCCGGCGGCGGCCGGAACGCGAAGACGCGCACCCCTCTGGGAGATGCGCGTCTTGTGCCTGCGACGGTGCCGTCGGTTCTCACCACGGCCAGGCCGCGGTGTTCAGGCCGCGAGCCACAGGCCCTTGCGGTCGGTGTCCAGCGTCATGCCGGCGGCGACCGTCTCGTCGTCGCCGATCTTCGCGCCGCGCGCGATGTGCGCGCCGGCCCCGACCTCGGTGCGCACCCCGATGGTGGCGCCGTCGCCGATCACCGACCCCTGCCCGATGTGGGCATGGGCCTCGATCCGGGCGTTCACGCCCACGATCGCCTCGGGCTCGATCCAGGCGCCGCGCGCGACATGCGCTCCGGCACCGACCTTCGCACCCGGTTCGACATAGGCGCCGGCCTCCACGACCGCCTGCGGGTGCACCTTGGCACCGTGCGCGATCAGACCACGGCCGTTGGCGTGCTTGCGATAGCGCAAGGTGCCGCCGCGGCCGTCCTCGATGTCGACGTAGTTCTTACCCACGAAAACCTCCCGTGCCCGGGACTTTCCCCGGATACATCTGCAACCGCGAACGAGGCGGATCTATTCCCGCGCACGCACTTCGCGCGTGTCGCTGCGGGGCTGTGGTCGCGATCCCGCCGAGATCGTCGCGCACCCGCCGGTACGCTGAACGCATGAGCAAGCGAGGCGCATCCGGCGGACGCAAGCCCGCGGTGCGCTCCGCCAAGGGCGGCGCCCGCAGTACGGCCGCAGGTCCGGCCGGTAAGGGCAAGAGCGCGGGCAAAGGATCCGGCAAGTCCGCGTCTCGCGGCAAGAAGGCGGAGAAGGTCGTCTTCGACGCTCCGGCCCCGATCGCGGAGGAGCCACGCACGCTGCGCCTCGGCGCCGTCCCCGGTGCCACCCCGGGACGCTGGATCGACACGTGGAACGAGCGGATGCCGCTCGTGACCCTCGAGCTCGTGCCGGTCGCGTTCGACGCGCAGCGCTCAGCGCTGACCGACGGCGTCGTCGACCTCGCGCTCGTGCGCGCCCCGTTCGACAAGGACGGCATGCACGCGATCCCCCTCTACGAGGAGCTCCCCGTGGTCATCGCCTCGGCCGAGTCGCATCTCCTCGCCGCCGAGGAGCTCTCCCCCGCAGACCTGGAGGGCGAGACGCTGCTCGCCACACGTGAAGACGTGCTGGGCGACCTCGACCTGCCGACCGTCCCGTCGCGGATCCCCCCGCTGGACACCGTGGCGGACGCCGTCGAGACCGTCGCCTCGGGCGCCGGGATCCTGGTCGCGCCGATGTCGCTCGCGCGCCTGCATCACCGCAAGGACGTCGAATACCGGATCCTGCGGGACGCTCCCGTCTCCCAGGTGCTGCTGGCCTGGCCGGCCGACGCCACCACGCCCGACATCGAGGCGTTCGTGGGGGTTGTGCGCGGCCGCCGCGCCAACTCGTCCCGCTGACTCGGCGGCCAGTCCTAGGGCCGTCGAGCGACACTTCGACTCGCTGCGCTCGCTCAGTGCGGGTCTCCGCGAGACGAAACGCGGCGCCCTCGAAAGAGCACCGCGTTTCGTCTCGGTCGGCTTCGCCGTCCTCGCTCAACGACCGTTGCGGTCAGGCCGCCTGCGCCAGCTCCGCGGTCGCGGTGACCTGCAGCACGTCGCCCGTCGCGTCCACGACCACACGGCCGCCGTCACCCAGCTCGCCCGAGACGAACAGGTCCGCGATGCGGTCGTCCACCTCGCGCTGGATCAGGCGGCGCAGCGGCCGCGCACCGTACTCGGGCTCGTAGCCGTGCTCGCCGAGCCAGGCCACGGCCGCGTCGGTGACGTCCAGCGTCACGTCGCGGCCGGCAAGGCGGCGAGACGTCGCCTGCAGCAGGAGCCGCACGATGCGACCCAGCTCCTCCCGGCTGAGCTTCTGGAACAGCACGATCTCGTCGATGCGGTTCAGGAACTCCGGCCGCATGGCCTCGCGGAGCTTGCCCATCACCCGGGCGCGCAGATCCTCCTGCGAGGCGAATCCGTTCGCGGATCCGTCCTGCGAGGCCACGAACCCGAGCGCACCGGAGCGCGACGCGAGGAACTCGGATCCGATGTTCGAGGTCATCACGATCACCGTGTTGCGGAAGTCGACCGTGCGCCCCTGACCGTCGGTCAGGCGACCGTCGTCGAGCACCTGCAGCAGCAGGTTGAACACGTCGGGGTGCGCCTTCTCGATCTCGTCGAACAGCACGATCGCGTAGGGGTTGCGCCGCACGCGCTCGGTGAGCTGCCCCGCCTCGTCGTAGCCGACGTATCCCGGAGGGGCGCCGACGAGCCGCGACACCGTGTGCCGCTCGCCGAACTCGCTCATATCGAAGCGGATCACGGCGGTCTCGTCGTCGAACAGACGGTCGGCGAGCGCCTTGGCCAGCTCGGTCTTGCCGACACCGGTGGGGCCGAGGAACAGGAAGGATCCGACCGGCCGACGCGCGTCGCCCATGCCGGTACGGCTGCGGCGCACGGCCCGTGCCACGGCGGCGACCGCGTCGTCCTGCCCGATCACGCGGGCGTGCAGGTCGGCCTCGAGGTCCGCCAGACGCTCCCGCTCGCTCTCGGAGACCCGGCTGACCGGGATCCCTGTGGCGCGCGCGATCACCGCGGCGATCTCGGCCTCGCCGACGACAGCGGGCTCGGCATCGACAAGGCGCGCGGTGCTGCCGGCGTCGTCGATCCGCGCCTGGACCGCGGCGATCTCGTCGCGGATCCGCGAGGCCTCCTCGTAGTGCTCGGCGCCGACCGCGGCGTTCTTGCGCGCTTCGAGGTCGGCCAGCTCGGCGAACAGCGCCGCCACATCGGTCACGACGCCCAGGCGGAGGCGCAAACGGGCGCCGGCCTGGTCGATGAGGTCGATCGCCTTGTCCGGCAGCACCCGGTCGGGCAGGTACCGCGCGCTCAGCTCGACGGCCGCACGGATCGCGTCGTCGGTGTAGGTGACGGCGTGATGCTGCTCGTAGGCGGGCTTGAGGCCTTCCAGGATCCGCACGGCGTCCTCGATCGAGGGCTCGGCGACCTTCACCGGCTGGAAGCGGCGCTCGAGGGCCGGATCCTTCTCGATGCGCCGGTACTCGGCGAGCGTCGTCGCGCCGACCAGGTGCAGGTCGCCGCGGGCGAGGCGCGGCTTGAGGATGTTGCCGGCGTCCATGCCGCCGCCTTCTCCGGATCCGCCCGCACCGACGACGGTGTGCACCTCGTCGATGAAGACGATGATCTCGCCCTTGTGCGCGGCGATCTCGTCCATGGTCTGGGTGAGACGCTCCTCGAAGTCGCCGCGGTAGCGGGTGCCGGCGAGCATCGCGGGCAGGTCGAGCGCCACGACGCGACGGTCCTTGAGCTGCGCGGGCACGGCGCCGTCGACGATCGCGCGGGCAAGGCCGTCGACGATCGCGGTCTTGCCGACGCCCGCCTCGCCGATCAGCACCGGGTTGTTCTTGGTGCGCCGGCTGAGGATCTCGATCGTCTGCTCGATCTCCGAGGCCCGGCCGATCACCGGATCGAGCTCGCCGGAGCGGGCACGGGCGGTGAGGTCGAGGCCGAACCGGTCGAGCATCGGGGTCTCGGACGCCGACTGGGTGTTCTCGGCCTCTGGCGCGGCGCCCGCGGTCACGGGCTCGCGCAGGCTCTGGGTGAGCGCTTCGGCGGTGACGCCGGCACGCGCGAGGATCTGGCCCGCGGGGGCGTCCTGTCCGAGCACGAGCGCGAAGAAGACGTGCTCCGGCTCGATGTAGGTCGCACCCGATGAGCGCGCCACCTGGTAGGCGTGGAACAGCGCGCGGCTGGCGCTCGGGGTGATGGTCGCGGCGTCGATGTCAGAGGCGTCGCCAGGGGCGGGCAGGCGGGTGTCGACGTCGTCGACGATGGCCTGCGGGGTCACCCCGATGTTGCGGATCGCCTGGTCGACGGCGTCGTCCTCGACGATGGTGCGCAGGACGTGCAGGGCGTCGAGCTCGGTCTGGCCGCGCTCGAGCGCGAAGCGGCCGGCGCGCTGCAGGATGCGCTGGGTGCGCACGGTCAGGAACCGGCTGAGGTCGATGGACCGGGTCTGCCGGGCCTGCTCACCGGCCAGGTAGCGGGCGAGGAACTCGTCGAACGAGCCCGAACCCGCGTCGGTGAAATCGTTGGGCATTTCGCTTCCTCTCAAACTTGAGCGTTGTGCTGTCAAGTTCAACGCGACTCCTTCCTTCATATTCCCGTCCGTTGCATCCGGACTTCGACGGCCTCCGCCGCTCGCCTAGAATCCAGGGATGGCCTCGCTCCTGTATGTCGGCGTGCGCCCTGAGCTGGATGCGGCGACGGCGGAGCGCGCGTCGTTCCGTGTCGCCCTCGGCGTCGATGCTGACGCACTGGACCGCATCGACCTCACCACCACCGCCCTGCCCGAGGACGTCTTCGACCGCTACGCCGGCTTCGTGATCGGCGGCTCTCCGTTCAACGTCACCGACGTTCGCAAGTCCGAGACCCAGCGGCGGGTCGAATCGGACCTGGAGCGCATCGCGGAGCGCGCGATCGACGGCGCCACCACCGCGTTCTTCACCTGCTTCGGAATCGGCGTGATCACGCGCCTCCTCGGCGGAGAAGTCGGCATGGACAACCCCGAGGAGGCGACCGCGGCCGAGATCCGCACCACGGCCGACGCCGTCGCGGATCCGCTGTTCGGTCCTGCCGGGCCTGTGTTCCACGCCTTCACCGCGCACAAGGAGAGCGCTGTCGCCGTGCCATCGGGCGCGGTGCTGCTCGCCGGCAACGACACCTGCCCCGTGCAGGCGTACCGCGTGGGTGCGGACCTGTACGCCACGCAGTTCCATCCCGAGCCGTCGCCGCGCGACTTCGCCGATCGGATGGTCTTCTACCGCACCACCGGCTACTTCGATCCGGACGCCTTCCACACCGTGCAGGAGGCCGTGCTCGAATCCGTCGTCACCGAGCCGGCGCGGATCCTGCACCGCTTCGGCGAGCGCGCACTGGCCCGCTGACGCCGCCGCCACTTTCTGACCTCTGACCGCGAGACTGCAACTGGGCGACGAGACTGCACCAAATCAGCGCAGTCTCGTCGCGGAGATGGAGTCTCGCGGTCTAAAGGGAGGCGGAACGGAGGAGGGCGATGCGGTCGTCGAGGTAGGCGGAGAGCGGCATGAGGGAACCGGCCGCGGACCACCGCACCGACGGCACGCCGTCCACCAGCGCGAGCGGGCCGGAGGATCCCCCGGCCGCCACGGCGTCCAGGTCGATCGGCGTCCAGCCCACGTGCACGGTCTCGCCGTCGTCGAAGCCACCGCGGGAGGCCTCCGCCCGGCGCTCCGCCCTGGCTCGTGCCGACTCGGCCGCATAACCCCGACGCACCGGGGCTGCGGCGCGCAGCACCTCGGCCGTGGCGTACACGGCATCACCGGCGATGAGCAGCACGCCGACGTGCCAGGCGGATCCGACCCGCACGATGCGCGGTGCCCGCCACCGCCCGGTCTTCTCGCGCCCGAGCGCCTCCTGCGGCACGCCGGAGAGAGCGGTGCGCGCGTCATCCAGGAGCGCGCCGAGCGGGGCGTCCGGTTCGGAGGAGATCACGCGCTCAAGGCTATGCCCGTGCGGCGACCACCGTCCCGCGTCGCACACCTCCGCGCATGTGATCGATATCATGCACGTGTGCCGGGACGACGCCCGCGCCCACCCACGATCGGACCCCATGACGACCGCAGCGACGCCGGATCCCCGCCGCATCCCGGGAATGGCCGACGTCGCGCGCCTGGCCGGGGTCTCGGCGCAGACCGTGTCCCGCACGCTGAGCGGCAACCCCAGCGTGCAGCCCGAGACCAGGGCGAAAGTGCTCGCCGCGGTCGAGCAGCTCGGCTACCGCCGCAACAACGCCGCCCGCGCACTGTCGTCCGGGCGGAGCAGGGCGATCGGCGTCGTATCGCTGCGCACGGGCTTCTACTCGCGCACAGCCGTGGCGGTCGGCATCGAGACCACCGCGTCCGAGGCCGGCTACATCGTGAACTCCGTCACGACGCCCTCCCTCGATGCGGGTGAGATCGAGCGCGCCATGTCGCGTCTCGCCGACCAGGGCGTCGAGGGCATCGTGCTCGCGGTGCCGCTGATCTCGACCACGCGCGCGATCGACGAGCTGACGCGCACGCTGCCGACGATCACGATCGACGGTTCGCGCACGGCGTCGACCCAGGTGGTGGCCGTCGACCAGCGCGAGGTGGGACGGATCGCGACCCGCCACCTGCTGGATCTCGGCCACGAGACCGTCTGGCACGTCGCGGGTCCGCAGCAGTGGCTGGATGCCTCGAGCCGCACCCAGGGCTGGCGTGAGGCGCTCGCCGATGCCGGCCGGGAGGCACCGCCCGAGATCGACGGGGACTGGTCTCCGGAGTCGGGCCATCGCGCGGGCCGGATCCTCGCACGCATCCCCGAGGCCACCGCGGTGTTCGTGTCGAGCGACGAGATGGCGTTCGGCCTCGCCCGCGCCTTCGCCGAGCTGGGCCGGTCGATCCCTGACGACGTGTCGATCRTGGGTGTCGACGACATCCCGCTCGCCGAGTTCTGCTCCCCCGCGCTCACCACGGTCGCGCAGCCGTTCGGCGAGGTCGGCCGCATCGCCGTGGAGCACCTGCTGCACGCGATCTCACACCCGGGCGCGGTACCGCCGGTGGAGTCGATCACGCCTCGCCTCGTCGTGCGCAGCTCGACCCAGGCTCCTCGTCACTGACCGCGCACCGCGGCCGCGTCCGCACCCTGCGCGCAGCCGACACGGCGCACGCGTGATGTTTGCGCTATCTCGTTACGACCAAGCTGCGGCGCAATTCTCGGAATATCCTTGATGTTAGCGATAACTTGCAGGTACCGTGGCCGATGTTCTCCCCGCCTCGACGACGCAGCAAGGAAGACCGATGCCCCCACAGATCCTGTCCCTCCCCCGCACCTCGCGAGGCCTCCTCGCCGGTGCGGCCGCGCTCGCGATCGCCGCGACGACGCTGAGCCTCGGCGCCGTCTCCTCGGCGCACGCCGACACCGCACCTCCTGCCGGCGCCGCGATCCCCGACGCGGGCTACACCCTGCTCGACGTCGATTCCGAGTCCGCGCCGTACCCCGCGCCGCCCTCTCTGGACGGCACCGCGAAGGGCGCATTCGACGGCGACTACTCSACCCAGTGGGCGTCGAACTACAACGGCGGCACRCCGGATCCGATGCCGCACTACCTCACGTTCGACATCGGCGCGGAGCACCCCCTCACCGGCCTCGGGTACTCGGTGAAGGTGCAGGGCAACGGTCCCGCGAAGGACGTCCAGGTGCTCACCACGAACGACCCGGCGGTCGCGAAGGACGGCAGGAACAGCGGCTGGACACCCGCCGGAACGGCAACGTTCTCGCAGCCGACCAGCAACACGCAGATCCAGTACGTCACCTTCGCCCACCCGGTGTCGGCGCGCTACGTCGAGTTCAAGGTCCTCGACGCCGTGAACGGGTCGAACAACGCCTCGGCCTCCGAGATCGTCGTCTACACGACCGACCCGATCGTCACGCCGACCCCGACGCCGACTCCCACCCCCACGCCCAAGCCCGCCGCCGCGACGGTCACCACCGACTCGGTCGACGACAGCACGTGGCAGTACCCCGACGACACGCCGGCCAGCCCGTTCATCGATGCCGACGGCACGTTCCATTTCGGTGAGTCTCACGCGAACTACTACAACGAGCCCGACGGCAGCAACGGCGACATCCGCCAGTGGAACTGGTACACGGGCWCGAACTTCGACACGGCGAAGCCGAACGRYGCSCTCAACGCCGCRGGCACSAAYCCGGACACCACGGACTTCTGCAACGCCAGCCCGACCGGGGTGGAGTCGACCAAGGCGCCGGCCGGATCCAGTTACACGCAGCCGAACTACTGCGACATCACCCAGATGTGGGTCGACCCCGACTCGGGCGACTGGTACGGCCTCGTGCACAACGAGTTCACCCCCAAGCCCTTCGGCGACGGACTGCACTACGACGCGATCGACTACGCCGTCTCGACCGACCAGGGCAAGACCTGGACCATCCCCGGTCACGCGATCACCTCGCCGTACAGCACGACCCGCGGCGACACCGCGGCGTTCCCGCAGCAGACCTACTACTACGGCGACGGCGATCCCCGCCTCTACGTCGACCACGCCTCCGGGTACTTCTACGCGTTCTACGGTTCCCGCGTCGTGAACAAGACCGGCGGGTGGGTGGCCTTCTACGAGCACGTCGCCCGTGCCCCGATCTCCGGCAAGATGGCCACCGGCACCTGGCAGAAGTGGTACGACGGCGCCTGGACCGAGCCCGGCATCTCCGGCAAGGAGAGCAACATGGTCCCGGTCGCCGACGACACCGAGACCGGCTACACGCCGGTCGACGAGGAGTACGACCCGAACACGCCCGGCACCGCGCAGCAGCAGATCAAGAAGGGGCAGATGCCCCCGACCTCGCCGCTGTTCGTGATGGATATCACCTACGACGCCTACCTCGGGCTGTACATCGGACAGCCGCAGAACCCCGACCAGTCGGGCAACGCACCGCAGGAGTTCTACGCCACGAAGAATCTGGCGACGCAGAAGTGGTTCCGCCTCGGCGACACCGGATCCGCGTACACCACGGCCTCCTGGTACCGATGGTTCGTGGATCCTGCCAACAAGACGAGCTCGGCGATCGTGGGCAAGTCCTTCCGGTCGTACTGCTCGTTCGGGTGCATGGGCGATGCCTACGCACAGCTCGCCAACGTCACGATCGACGCCGGCTCCTCGGTCTCGCCTGCGTCTGCGGTCGACACGACGAAGGCGTACACGATCGCCAACGCGGACGGGCGCAAGCTCTCCGCGTCCGGCAACGGAAAGAAGGTGACGACGGCCGGATCCGTGAACCGCAAGAACGGCGCCTGGACCTTCACGGCGACCGGCGACGGCGCGTACACGATCGCGACGCAGGCAGGCTCGCTCCTGGGCGTCGATGCCTCCTCGACCGCCGGTCGCGCATGGGGCGCCGGGCTGACGCTCACCGACAAGGCGGCGGCCGGCGTCGGGCAGCAGTGGTTCGTCGTGCCGAGCACCGATCCGACCAGCGGAGAGGCGACCGGATCCGTCCGGCTCGTGAACCGCTACTCGGGGCTCGTGCTGGGCATCGACACCTCCGCCGCGGCGACGACCCCGGGCCGCACCTGGGACAAGCCGGCGTCGCACGGWGCCTCGAGCRCCGSGCAGGCSGGSCTGTTCACCCGCCCCGGMGACCAGACGCTGAGCCTGGCCGAGTTCGGCGGCGGGAACTGATCAGCGAGGTGCTCTGACGAAGGATCCTCGACGGAGGGGGCCCGGGCCATGCGCTCGGGCCCCCTCTGCGTCTGCGGATCCGCCCCGGCACTCGGCACGCGAAGGGCGGGCACGATTCGCCTCGCGCCCCGGGGCGCGGCAGAATCGACGCACACCCGCTTGCAAGGAGACGACGCCATGGCGCAGCCCGATACCGCACGACTGCTCATCGCGTGCGACGACCAGCCCGGAATCGTCGCCGCCGTCGCCGGAGTGCTCGCCGCGCATGAGGCGAACATCATCTCCCTGGACCAGCACTCGACAGACGCGGCCGGCGGACGCTTCTTCCAGCGCACCGTGATCCACCGCGACGGGCTCGCCGCCGCACGCCCGGCGCTCGAGGCGGACCTGGCTGCGGTCGCCGAGCGCTTCGGCATGGAGTGGTCGCTRCACGACGCCTCCAAGCGCAAGCGCGTCGCGATCTTCGTGTCCAAGTACGACCACTGCCTCATGGAGCTGCTCTGGCGCACGCAGCGCGGCCAGCTCGACATCGACGTCACCATGGTCGTCTCCAACCATCCGGATCTGGCCGAATCGGTGCGCTCGTTCGGCGTGCCGTTCGTGCACATCCCTTCCGGTTCGGGCGCCGAGGGCAAGGCCGAGATGGAGCGGCGCCAGCTCGAGCTGCTGCAGGGCAACGTGGATCTGGTCGTGCTCGCGCGCTACATGCAGATCCTCACCGACGACTTCATCGGGAGCCTCGGCGCCCCGGTGATCAACATCCATCACTCGTTCCTGCCGGCGTTCATCGGGGCGAACCCCTACGCGCGCGCCAAGGATCGCGGTGTGAAGCTCATCGGCGCCACCGCGCACTACGCCACGGCCGACCTCGACGAGGGGCCGATCATCGAGCAGGACGTCACCCGCGTGACCCACGCCGATTCGGCCGCCGAGCTGCAGGCCCGCGGCGCCGATGTGGAGCGCCTGGTGCTCGCGCGCGCCGTGCAGTGGCACGCCGACGATCGTGTCATCGTGCACGGCCGCTCGACCGTCATCCTCTGAGGCCGGACGCCCCGTTCAGACGCTCGGCACCCCTGCAGCCAGTTCGGCGAACGCCTCCGCGGCGGTCTCATAACGGGCCAGCGACGCCGACTGCCCCATCCACAGCGACTGCAGCTCTCCGTTGTTATGCTGCCCGGCAGCGGTGCGGAAGCGGCCGGTGATCCAGTTCTGCGCCGGGAACGGGGCGATCGATCCGGCGGCCTCGATCTCGGCGACCACCCTGTTGCGTGCGCCACGGGCGAGCCGGCCGCTCATCGCGCGGGTGAGCATGGTGCCCTCCGCGGGCGTCGCCCGGATCGCCGCCCGATGCGCCTCGTTCGCGGCCGACTCCGCCGTGCCGAGGAAGGCGGTGCCGACCTGCACGCCCTGTGCGCCGAGCGCGAAGGCGGCGGCGACACCGCGCCGATCCGAGATCCCGCCGGCGGCGATCACGGGCACGTCGACCGCGTCGACGACCTGCGGCAGCAGCGAGAACAGCCCGACCAGCGATTCCTCGGCCGGCCGCAGGAACGACACCCGGTGTCCCCCGGCCTCGGCGCCCGTGGCGACGATCGCGTCCACCCCGACCTCGGCGAGGGCGCGCGCCTCGGCGACCGTGGTCGCGGTGCCGACGACGCGGATCCCGCGGCCGTGCGCGTCGTCGACGAGCGACGCCGAGGGCACGCCGAACACGACGCTGAGCACGGCGGGGGCCGTCTCGAGGATCGCGCCGAGCTGCTCGTCGAGCGAGGGCAGATACGCCTCGGGACGGGCCGGAACCTCGACGCCGACCTCGGCGAAGAACGGAGCGAGCGCCGCCGCATAGTCGTCGTGCTCGGCACCGGGCTCGACCTCGTCGCCCCGGGGCAGCCAGATGTTCACCGCGAACGGCCGGCGGGTGGCCGCCCTGATCCCCGCGATGGTCGTGCGGATCCGCTCGCTGTCGTAGCCGTACAGCCCGTACGCTCCGAGGCCTCCCGCGGCGCTGACCGCCGCGACGAGCGGGATCGAGCTGAGCCCGCCGAACGGCCCGAGCAGGATGGGCGTGCGGATGCCGAGGACGTCGGTCAGGGAGGTCATGCTCCCGAGGCTACGCCTGGCCGTGGGCGCCTCGGCGAGTGTGACGGCACGGCGGCTTCCCCTCCGCTCACTGGTCGCGAAGTGCGGTCATCCGGCCGCCAGAACCGCATTCTGCGACCAGCGAGCGGACGGCGGCGATCGTCGCCGACGGGTCGGTTCAGTCCGGCACCACCGAGATGGATCCGGTCAGCGGCGACGGCGGCTCCTCGTCGGGTCCGGCGCCGCGACGACGCCGCGCACCCGCCGTGACCCCGATGCTCGCGACCACGACCAGCGCGATCGCGGCGAGCCGCAGCGGCGACGCCTGCTGGCCGAGCACGAGCAGCCCGGCGATCGTCGCGAAGACCGGCTCCAGGCTGAGCAGGATCCCGAACACCCGCTGCGGCAGCCGGCGCAGGGCCGCCAGCTCGAGGATGTACGGGATGACCGACGCCAGCAGCGCGGTGAGCGCGGCGAGGCCCAGCACCCGCGGATCGCCGACCGCGGTGACGGCAGCCGGCACGCCGAACGGCAGCAGCAGTACGGCGGCCACGGCGAGCGCGACCGCCAGCCCCTCGGTCCCTGTGGTGAGCGCGCCGACGCGGGTGCTCATCCGGATGTACATGATCCAGAACCCCGCCGCGATCAGGGCGAACAGCACGCCCCAGGGGTCCAGCGCCTCCGCGCCGGTGAGCCCGTCGACCCCGAGCAGCGCCATGCCGACCAGGGCGATCCCCACCCAGATCGCGTCGGCCAGGCGGCGCGTGAGAAGGGCGGCCAGCACGAGCGGGCCGAGGAACTCGATCGCGACCGCGGGCCCAAGCGGGATGCGGTCGATCGCSGCGTAGTAGGTGCCGTTCATGGCGGCGATCGAGACGCCGAACAGGACTGCGGCAGTCCATTGCGCGCGGTTCCACCGGCCCAGGCGCGGGCGCGCGATGATCCACACCACGACCGCGGCGATGAGCACGCGCAGGCCGGTGACACCCCAGGATCCGAGGGCGGGGAAGATGGTCGTGGCGACAGCCGCGCCGAACGGCAGGGAGAGGCAGGATCCGACGACCAGCAGCACGCCGAGCGCAGGCTGCTGCCGCGGTTCCGGGGAGTTCACCTCTCAAGCCTGGCACGGTCCGGGCCCGCACCACGCCGCCGCACCCGCCGCACCCGCCGAGTCGCCCGTGACGCCGCCCGCGATCGCCCGCCCGCAACCGGGAGCGGCGCAGCGAGCCGGCTCTCAGCGCGGAGTGAGCCCGACCCGCAGCGGAGCCCCCGGCGCAGCGGCCTGCACCAGGGCGGTGTCCACCGCGGCAAGCGGATGCACGACCCCCACGGCGTCGGCGAACGGGTGCGCGCGCCCGCGGCCCGCCATGAACGCAGCCGCGGCATGCAGCTCGGCACCGGTGTAGTTGTGCACCCCCGCCACCGTCACGAGCCCACGGACGATGCGCTCGGCGTCGAGCGGCACCGGGTCCGCGGGGAAGACGCTGCCCAGCAGCACCACGGCGCCGCCCACATCGACGGCGTCCAGCGCCGCCCCCACGGCGTGCCCCGAAGCCTCGATCACCAGATCGAACCCTTCCTCCGTGACATCGTCCGGGGCGAGCGCAGCGAGCGCGAACCGCTCGGCGAACGCGCGCCGAGCCGGATCCGGATCCGCGATCTGCACGCGGCCGCCCAGCTCCGCGGCGATCACCGCCGCGGTCAGCCCGACCAGGCCCGCACCGAGCACCAGCACCCGCTCGCACGCGAGCACCTCCGCGTCCTCCCCCGCGGTGGGGGACGGATCCGGCAGCCGGCGTCCGCGCAGCGCAGCCCCGCGCGCGACGCCCGCCCAGGCGGTCGCCGTGGCGCACGAGACCGGTGCGAGCGCGGCGGCCGGCAGCGCCTCCGGCACGCGCACGATCCCGGTGCCCGCGCGCAGGTGCACGTGCCCGGCGAACCCGCCGGTGAGCTCCCATCGCGGTTCGATGCGCGCGTGCCCGTACTTCGCGAGATGGCGGCACTTCTGCGTGACCCCCGCGAGGCAGCGGTCGCAGTGCCCGCACGAGACGGTCACCGACCAGACCACGCGATCGCCGACGTGCAGTTCCCCGCCGTCGACCGCGCGTGCGCCCTCGTCACCGATCGCGATGATGCGGCCGACGCTCTCGTGCCCGAGCACGAGGGGCGTCGGCGCATGGCGGCGGCCCTGCACGGTGTGGATGTCGGATCCGCAGATCGTCGACATCTCCACCGCCACGAGCACGTCGTGCGGTGCCAGGGCGACGCCGGGCACGGCCAGCGCCTCATGCGGGAGGCCGACGCCGAGCCAGGCCATCGCGACGGCGGCAGGGCGCAGCGGTACGTCGTGCCGATGCACCTCGTCGGCGGGGCGGACCAGCGCCGCACGCATGTCAGCCGGCCGCGATCGGCGCGAGAGCCGGGACGAGCCCGCGCTCGGTGAGCGCCGCGAGCAGCGTGGTCACGTCGGGTAGCACCGCATCCGGTTCGGCGCTCTCCAGCGCCACGGCGTCGTGCGCTCCGCTCAGCACGCCGGCCACGAAGCCGGCGCCGGCACGCCGACCCGACTGCACGTCGCTGACGGTGTCGCCGGCGACCGCGACGGCCTGCACCGAGGAGACGCCCGCGCGCAGCAGCGCGGTGAGCACCAGGTCGGGSGCGGGGCGWCCGCGGCCCGCRTCGAYCGGGCTCAGCACGCCGTCGACGAGGTCRTGCCAGSCCAGCGCRTCCAGGAKCGCRTCGCGGGTSACCGGGGCGAACCCGGTCGTCAGCCAGACCTTCAGGCCGGCGGCGCGCAGCGCGCGGATGGCGTCGGCCGCACCGGGAATCGCGGTCGCGCCCTGCTCGGTCACGATCTCGGCGTAGGCGGCCTCGAACTGGGCCGTGGCGCGCTCGGCGGACTCCACGTCACCGTCGGCGAGGTGCGTGAACACGTCGATCTTGGACTGCCCCATGGTGTCGCGCACGTACTGCAGCGCCTCGTCCCAGCCGATCCGCGCGGCCACCCCGGTGCGCTCGGCAGCGCGCTGGAACGCCTGCTCCACGACGCCGTCATCGAGCACGGTGGTCCCTGCCATGTCGAGCACGACCAGTTCGATCGGGGTGTGCGGGTTCATGCGTTCTCCTCCTGTGCGATGCCGCCGACGATGGCGGTCGTTCCTGCGCCGCCGACGATGGCGGGGGTCTGGGTGCCGCCGAGGGCGGACGTGCCGACATTCGCGGATCCGGATCCGCCCCAGCCGAAGACGCGGGCGGTCTCGATCTCGGCGAGGCCGAGCCCCGTGGTCATGCCGATGCCGGTGGTCGCGGCGAGCGCGAGCACGCGCGGTGCGACCTCCTCGATGAGGAACTCCTCGGCCGCGGCGGCGTACACCCCCTGCCAGCGTTCGAGCACGCGCATGCCGCCGACGTCCAAGAGCTCGCGCGCCTCCGCGAGGAACGCGTCGAACGCGGCCTCGGGCTGGAACGGATCCGGCTGCACGGCTTTGTGGTGCGAGTCGCCGAGCAGCAGCGTCCCGTCGGGCAGCTGGGTGTACATCTGGTTCAGATCGAGCGCGGCCAGCTCCGGGCGCTCGGCGTGCAGACGCTCGCGCAGCCCCGCCGCCGAACCCAGACCGGCGAAGCGGCGGTACCGCACGAGCGACCAGCCGGTGAGCAGAGGCGCCTGCAGCGGCGACGGCAGATCGGCCGAGACGCGCATCATGTCCAGCGCGCAGCGGACCACACCCGCGCGCTCGGCGAGAGCAGGCAGCAGCTGGTCGACGTCGTGGTTCACGGCCACGACCACGTCGGCCGCCGCGATGTCGCCGCGGGTCGTGCGCACGAGCCCTGTCTGCACCGCGGTGACCGCGGTACGGAAGCGGAACTCGACGCCGAGAGCGGCCAGGTGCCGCACGATCGCACCGGCGGCCTCACGCGGGTTCACCTGCAGATCGCCGGGCACGAGCGCACCACCGCGCACGACCTCCGGGCGCACGGGGGCGAGCGCGGTCACCTCGGCGGGCGAGAGCACGCGGATCCCCGCGGCCTCGTCATCCTCCGCCCGGGCGGCCTCCTCCAGCAGCGCCAGCTCGTCCTGCGCACGCGCGACGACCAGCGTTCCGCTCTCCCGCGCCCAGAAGCCGGCGTCGGCCGCGAGGCGCAACCAGATGCTGCGCGACGCCTCACCGTAGACGCGGGCGGGTCCGTCCTGCGCGCCGATGCAGAGGTGGCCGAAGTTGCGGATCGTGGCACCCACCGGCCGGTCGGTGCGGTCCACGACCACGACGCGCAACCCGCGACGCACCGCGGCATACGCCGCGCCGAGGCCCACGATGCCGGATCCGACGATCGCGACGTCGAACCGATCGTCCGGCGTGACGGTCATGGCCTTCACGTCCCTCATCGGAAGACCCGCCGCATCCACATCGCGAGGCCCTCGACCACGAGCACCGTGGCGAGGATCATCAGCACGATCGCCGTGACGACCTCGTAGCGCGAGCCCTGCCCGGCGTTCAGCAGGTAGTAGCCCACCCCGCCGCCGCCGACGATGCCGAGGATCGTCGCCGCGCGGATGTTCGTGTCGAGCATGTAGAAGCTGTGCCCGATGAGCGCGCGCGTGCCCTGCGGCACGGTCGCGGCGGCGTAGGTCTGCATCCGGGTCGCGCCGACCGCGCGGAGCGCGCGCTCGGGGCCGCGGTCGACCTCCTCGAACGAGTCGGCGACGAGCTTGCCGAGCAGGCCGATGCCACCGATCGCCAGCGCCACGATGCCCGCGGTCGGCCCGAGGCCGGTGACCACGATCAGCACGATCGCCAGGATGAGCTCGGGGATGCCGCGGATGCCGACGAGCAGGAACCGGGCGATGCCGCGCACGGTGCCATTCGGAGCGACGTTGCGGGCGGCGAAGGAGCCGAGCAGCAGGGAGGGCAGCAGCGTCAGCACGGTGGCGGCGAGCGCGATCGCGATCGTGTCCCGCATGGCGCCGAGCATCACGGCCGCGTCGTAGTTGCCGAAGTCCGGCGGCCAGAACTTCGCCGCGGTCTCGGGGATCTTCGCCCACACCGTGATCAGGTCGCCCCACTGGATCTGGCACACGATGAGGCTGCCGATCACGATCGCGACGGCGACCCAGCCGGCGACGGTGTTACGGCGGCGCTCACGCGTCCACGGGCGACGCACCGCAGTGGCGGGCGACAGGGCCCAGGACGGCTTCGCGTCCGCGAATGCGGTGCTCCGAGCGACTGCGCTGCGGCTCAGGCGCGGGTGCAGGATCCGGTCGATCCACGAACGCGTCTGCGCGGTCTCGCCGAGCATCGCGCCGCGCACGGCGCTGGAGACGATCTCCATGACGACGCAGAGCACGAAGATCACGAGCGCGATGCCCAGTCCGCGGCCGTAGTTGAGCGCCTTGAACGCGTACGACATCTCCAGGCCCAGGCCCGCGACGCCGACGTAACCGAGCACGACGCTGCCGCGCAGGTTGATGTCATTGCGGTGCAGCACGGTCGCGACCCAGCTGGGCAGCACCTGCGGCAGCACGCCCGCCGTGAACTGCTGCAGTTTCGTGCCTCCGGCGGCGCGGATCGCGAGGCGAGGGCCCTCGTCGATCTGCTCGATCGCGTCGGCGAACATCTTGGAGATCATCCCGATCGAGTGGATCCCGATCGCGAGGATGCCGGGCAGCGTGCCGAGCGAGAACATGAGCACGAAGGCCATCGCCAGCACCACGTCGGGGATCGAGCGCGTGAGCACGCCGATGAACCGGGCGATGCCGCGCCAGACGGGGCCGGGAGTGGTGTTCGAGGCGGCGAGATAGGCGATCGGCACCGAGAGCGCCGCGGCGACGAGCGTGCCGACCAGCACCAGGCCCACCGTGAGAGCGATCAGCCAGAGCAGGTCGAGCGGTGCGGGGAACGTCAGGGCCCCCACACGGGTCATGAAGCGCTGCGCATTCCCCCAGCTCGACAAGACGCCGGCGAGGGAGAAGCCGCTCTGCACCAGCGAGGCGATGCCGAGCCCGACCAGCACGATGAGTGTGAGCGCCGCCGCGATGCGCTCCGGCGACACCGGACGCTTCGGCGCGCGCGCCAGCAGGCCGCCGACATAGCCCTCGCGACGAGGGGCTGCGACTGCGGTCACGAGCGCGCTCCGGAAGGCGCAGCGGGCGTCGCGATCCCCTGCTCGATGAGCTCGGTGGTCACCGCGGTGAGGTCGGCGGTGGTCGTGGCGACCCGGCCGTAGATCTCCATGACCTCGGCCTTGCTGAGACCGTTGGTCGAGGTGTTCAGCACGACTTCGCCATGACGGAGGCCCACGATGCGGTCGGCCCAGCTGATCGCGAGGTCGACCTGGTGCAGGCTGCACACCACGGTGAGGCCCTGGTCGGCGGCGATCTCGCGGATGAGCGCCATGACCTGGTCGCTGGACTCKGGATCGAGCGAGGCGACCGGCTCGTCGGCGAGCAGGATCTCGGGACGCTGCATGAGGGCGCGAGCGATGGCCACACGCTGCTGCTGGCCGCCGGAGAGGGTATCGCTGCGCTGGTAGGCCCGATCGAGCAGGCCCACGCGCTCGAGGTGGCCGAGGGCGCGCAGCTTCGCATCCTTCGAATAACCCCAGAGGCCGAGACGCGGGCCGCGCACGGACGAGAGCGAGCCGGTCAGCACGTTCTCCAGCACCGTCAGCGAGGGCACCAGCTCGAACTGCTGGAAGATGAAGCCCACCCGGCTGCGCAGGCTCCGCAGCGCCTTGCCCTTGAGCGCGGGCACGGAGGATCCGAGCACCTCGACGGTGCCGGACGTCGGAGTCTCCAGGCCGTCGAGGTGCCGCAGCAGCGTCGACTTGCCGGATCCGGAGAGCCCGAGGAGCACGACGATCTCGCCGCGCGCGACCTCGAGGTCCGCACCCTTGAGGGCGGTGGTGGCGCCGAACTGCTTCGTGACGCCGGCGAGGTGGATGACCGGCTCGGACGAGGCGGGGGTGCTCATGATGTTGCGCTCCTGGTTCGGGGTAGGCAGGAGGGCCGCCGGACGATGCCGGCGGCCCGGGAAGGGATCCTCAGATCACTTCTTGCACTGGTCGGCCTTCGTCTTCTCGCAGATGTCGCGGATGATGTCGTAGTACTTGTCGTCGACCGGCTTGGTGGCGTAGAAGGTCGCCTTGAACGCGTCGCTGTCCGCGCCCTTGATCCCGGCCTTCACGATGTCGTCGATCGTGATCTCCTTGAGGGCGGTCACGACCTTGTCGGCGGTCTCCTTCGGCAGGGCCGAGTTGTAGACCAGCGGGGCGCCGGGGACCATCGTCTTGTCGACGACGGTGACCTTGTCGCTCTTGGCGACCTCGGAGTCTTCGGCGAAGCCCGCCTCGCACTCGGTGCCCTCGCCGACCTTCTGCACGCTGACGTCGTGCTTTCCGGCGAAGACCGGGGAGACGCCCGTCTTCGGGTCGATGCCGTCCTTGAGCAGGTTGTAGCTCGGGAACAGGTAGCCCGAGGTCGAGGACGGATCGACGAAGCAGACCTTCTTGCCCTTGAAGTCCTTGATCGAGGTGATCGAGGATCCCTTCGGCACGATCGCCTCGGAGTAGTAGCCCGGCTCCTGGCCCTGCTTGGTGACGATCGAGGAGATCGGGGTCAGCTTGGCGCCCGCGTTGGTGGCGGTGATGTAGGTGAAGCCGGAGAAGGACGCGACGTCGACTTTGCCGGCGACGGCGGCCTCGATGAGCGCGGCGTAGTCGGTCGACTCGTGGTACTCGACCTTCTTGCCGGTCTCCTTGGCGATGTAGTCCATGAGCGGCTGGTAATTGGTCTGCGTGTCGACCGAGTCGGGCACGACACCGAAGACGAGGGTGTTCGCGTCGACGGCGTAGCCGCCGTTCGCGGCGGCGGGCGCATCGGTGCCCGTGGCGGCGCCGGCGGTGCCGGAACACGCGGCGAGACCGAGAGCGAGCACGGCGGCGCCGGCCGCGACGGTGAGAGCGCGAAGCTTCATGAGGACCTTTCGGGTTCAGGTGCGGAGGGAATCCTCGAAGACTCTCTCAAGGCCGCGGTCGAGATGTATACCTACCTCGGCACTGTTCGCCGACTGTTCACCCGCGATTCGCTTGAATGAACACCACAGGAACAGGGGCGCGCCCGGCCAGTGCGACGAAGTAGTATGCCTACGTGCCCGAAGTTGTCTACACCCAGATCGCCGACGATCTGCGCGCCCGGATCGCGTCCGGTGCGCTGCGCCCCGGCGATGCCGTGCCGACCGAGGCCGAGCTCGCCGAGCGCTGGAGCACGTCGCGCGGCCCCATCCGCAACGCTCTCGCCGCTCTCCGCGCGGAGGGGCTCATCGAAACCGCCCGAGGAAGGCCCGCGCGCGTCGTGGAGCGCAAGGCGACGCAGGCCGTCGACGTGTCCGTGCCGTTCACGCGCTGGGCCCGCGAACTGGGCGCCCGGCCCGGAGCCCGCACCCAGGAGCTGAGTCTGCGGAGGGCGGGAACCGAGAAGGGCCAGGCCCTCGGCGTGGACCCCGGCGACACGATCGTGAGCGTCGTGCGGCTCCGTTTCCTCGACGACCGCCCCACGATGCTCGAGCGACTGTTCTACACCGAGGAGGTCGGCCGCCTGCTTTTCAGCGTCGACACCGATGCGATCTCGATCACGGAGTTCCTGGGTTCGCAGGGTCACCCGATCGTGGGCCTGCAGCACGAGATCGACGCCGTCGCCGCCGATGAACAGGACGCGGCGCTGCTCGAGGTGCCGCAGGGCACTCCGATCCTGCGCCTCAGCCGCACCTCGCGCGATGCGGAAGGCCGCATCTTCGAGGCCAGCGAGGACCGTTACCTCTCCAGCATCGTGCGGTTCACGGTCTCCGGATCCGGCATCTCCCCCGACGGCCAGTATCTCCGCGCGGTGGGTGGCTGAGCGCGTCGCCGACGGTCGAGACCGCGCGGCCTCACACGGCGAGCAGCGCGATCCCGGCGACGACGACGGCCGAGGCGCCGACCCGCCAACCCGGGCGTCCTTCGCGCAGCACGAACGCGCCGAACAGGCTCACCAGCACCACGCTCACCTCGCGCAGCGGTGCGACGAGGGCGACAGGGGCGATCCTGATCGCGTGGAGCACGAGGATGTAGGACAGCGGCGAGAGGATCCCGAAGGCCAGGATCCGGCGCCACTCCCTGCGCCCGAAGGCGGCGAGCGCCGCCCAGCGCCCGCGCACCGCCACCGTGTAGAACGGGATCTGCACGAGGGTGGTGCCGACCATGAAGGTCACCGGGTTCAGCGCCAGAGAGCGCACGACGAAGGCGTCCCAGATCGTGTAGACCGCGATCGCGACTCCAGTGAGCAGGCCGAACAGCAGCCCGGGATCGATCCGGCGGCGAGCCAAACGCACGCCCGAGTTGCCGAAGTCGGCCGATCCCGCCCGATCCACGAAGCCGATCGCGACGATCCCTGCGATGACCACGGCGACGCCGACCAGCGCGATCGGCGCGGGCCGCTCGCCGAACAGCACCATCGCGATGATGACCGACAGGAACGGCCCCGTCCCGCGCGCCGTGGCATAGACCGTCGAGAGGTTGCCGACGCGGTAGCCGTGCTGCAGCACGACCATGTAGGCCACGTGCAGCACGCTCGACACGAGTACGCCCCGCACGAACCCGCCGAGATCCCCCGTGCCGATGCCGCCGGTGAGCGGCACGGCGCCGAGCCAGACGAGGGTGCTGGAGACCGCGCCCCACCACAGGAACGGGTAGCCGGCGCGGCTCACGCCGTGGGCGAGCACGTTCCAGCTCGCGTGCGCGACAGCCGCGGAGAAGACGAGGACGAATGCGAGAAGAGACATGGGGGAACCTTCGGTCCGGCGCGGGCGCGACGGACGTGGTTCCTCCAGGCTTTTGTCCGTTCAGATGACGCCAGGCCCACGAAGGCCCGACGTGGCGCCGCTCGGACCAGTCGGGCGGACCCCGGAACCCTAGGCGCTGTCGAGATCAGCCTAGCCGCGCCGGAGGCACCGGTCACAGACGCTTCCGAACCGCCGGTGAAATACTGAACAGGTTCCACGACAAGGAGGTCGCCCTGTGCCGGACACGAGGACCGAGAACGAGCGCGCGCTCGAAGAGGGCATCGTCACCGATCTGAAGGATCGGATGACCTACGGGTCCTACCTCGACCTGGATCGCCTTCTCGGCGCGCAGCACCCGGTCAGCGTGCCCCAGCACCATGACGAGATGCTGTTCATCATCCAGCATCAGACCACCGAGCTGTGGCTGAAGCTCGTGCTGCACGAGCTCGGCACCGCGCGCGACCGGCTCGCCGAGGACGACCTGCGCTCGGCTCTCAAGCACATGGCGCGGGTGAAGCACATCCAAGAGGTGCTCACCCAGCAGTGGTCGGTGCTCGCGACGCTCACGCCCACCGAGTACGCGCAGTTCCGCGGCGACCTCGGCAACTCCTCGGGGTTCCAGTCCGTGCAGTACCGCGCCGTCGAGTTCGCGCTCGGCAACAAGAACGAGCGGATGCTGAGCGTGTTCCGCTCCCACCCCGAGAACCTCGCGATGCTCACCGCGGAGTTCGAGCGACCGACTCTGTACGACGAGTTCCTGCGGTTCGCCGCGCGCCGCGGCCTGCCGATCCCCACGGAGATCCTCGAYCGCGACGTGCGCCAGCCGTACCGCATGCACGATTCGCTGGTGCCGGTGCTCACCGAGATCTACGAGAACCCGCACGATCACTGGGATCTGTACGAGGCGTGCGAAGAGCTCGTCGATGTCGAGGACAACTTCCAGTTCTGGCGCTTCCGGCACTTGCGCACGGTGACCCGCACGATCGGACGCAAGGTCGGCACGGGCGGGTCCAGCGGCGTCGACTTCCTGCAGCGCGCCCTCGATCTGACGTTCTTCCCCGAGCTGTACGCGGTGCGCACAGAGATCAGGCAGCCGTGACCGAGGGCTCCTACATCGGCGGTTTCACCGACCACCACGTGCACCTGCAACTGGCCGATCACGAACGCCTCAGGGGCGGTCTGCTCGGCCGGGTGCTGGATCTCGGATCCGCTCCCGCGACGATCGCGTCGATCGCCGCCGATCCGCCGGGCGTCGCGGTCTCCTTCGCCGGAGCGTTCCTGACCCCGGTCGGCGGGTACCCCTCCGACCGGAGCTGGGCGCCGGAGGGATCCTTCCGCGAGATCGCCGACACCGACGCGGCCGAAGCCGCCGTCGTCGAGATGAAGGCGGCCGGAGCCTCCGTCATCAAGGTCGCCAGCAACAGCACGGCCGGCCCCGTCTTCGGCGATGACCTGCTCCAGACGATCGTGCGCATCGCCGATCGTCACGGCCTGCCGGTGGTCGCGCATGCCGAGGGCCCCGGCGAGGCGCAGCGCATGCCGCGGCTCGGCGTCAGAGCCCTCGCGCACACCCCGTTCACCGAGAGACTGAGCAACGCCGAGGTGTCCGCCCAGGCCGGCCGGATCGCGTGGATCTCCACACTCGCGATCCACGAGGGCGAGGCCCGCGCGATCGCCCTGGACAACCTGCGCCGCTTCCACGCGCACGGGGGCACGGTGCGCTACGGGACCGATCTCGGCAACGGCGATCAGCCGGTCGGCCTGAACCCCGCCGAGGTCGAGGCGCTGCGCGAGGCCGGCGTGCGCGGGGCTGCACTGATCCGCGCGCTCGTCCCGGTCGCGGCGACCACGGAACGCCGGTTCCTGCTTCCCGCCCGCGACGCGGATCCGTTCGGTCTCGAGCCCGTGCCGCACCCGCACGGGGCGGCGCGCCCGCACGGGCGCCCCCACGCGTACGGACCTACGCGGTCCGAGCATCTGACATCGCCTGAGGGCGCCCGATAGGCGCCCAGCCCGCGCTTCGGGCGACGCCGCAGGCGTGGGTCAGACCGCCCCCAGGTCGATGCCGGCCGCGGCCGGCTCCGCGTAGGCGACTTCGCGCCACACGTCGCCGACGCGCTCGAAGGACGTGACGCTCGACAGCGCGCACCGGCGTGTGCGCGGGTCGTGCCGCAACGGCAGACCCGCGACTGACAGGTGCGTGATCCAGATCGGCGCCTGATGCGAGACGAACGCCACGTCGCCGTCCGGGGCCTCGTGCCACGCCTCGTCCATGGCGGCGCGCATCCGTGCGGCCACGGCGACGTACGGCTCGCCCCAGCTCGGCACGGAGGGTCGGCGCAGATGCCGCCAGTTCCAGGGGTTCATCAGGGCGCGGCGCATCTGCGTGCCCTCGAACACGTTCCAGGGCTCGATGATGCGCTCATCGAGCCCTGGAACCAGTCCGAAACGGGCGGTGAACGGCTCGGCCGACTCCTGCGTGCGCTCGAGCGGTGAGCACCGCAGCGCGGTCACAGGACGGTCCATCGCCGCGACGTGGTCGGCGGCGGCCTGGGCCATCCGCCGACCCGCCTCGCTGAGGTGATAGCCGGGCAGTCGCCCGTACAGCACGTGCGCAGGGTTGAAGACCTCGCCGTGCCGGACGAGGTGCAGACGTTCCGCGGGCATCAGCTCGGATGACGTCCGCTCAGGCGCGGCGGTACTGAGCCGAACCGAACCCGATGATGAAGTATCCGATGAACGAGAACAGCCAGAGCAGGAAGAACGAGAACACGCCGCTCTTGCCGAAGTTCTTGCCGAGTTTGATCGCCACGATGATCGACATCACGATGTTCACGATCGGGATCAGGTAGAGCAGCACGAACCAGCCGCTCAGGCCCGCGATCTTGATGAGGAAGATCAGGTTGACGATCGGGATGATCGCGAGCCAGCCGGGGTGACCGGCCTTGGTGAAGACCTTCCACAGCGCGATCACGACGATCACGTAGAAGATCAGCGAGACCGTGATGTTCGCGCCGGAGAACAGCGCGGCGTAGATGTTGCCCGCGGCGTCGGTCGGGTCTTCGGTGGGGAGGATGTGCATGTGTAGCGCCTTCCAGGGTCGATTCGATGGGTGGTGCCTGCCGCGAGTCTAGTGATGCGCTCGTCCTCCCCACGAGGGATTCCTCGCGTCCCCGTAGAATGGCGGGGTTCCCTTTTCCCTAGTTGGAGGCGTATTCCGTGCTTCGCACCCACACGGCAGGCTCACTGCGAGCCGAGCACATCGGTCAGACCGTCACCCTTGCGGGGTGGGTCGATCGCCGTCGTGATCACGGAGGAGTGGCCTTCATCGATCTTCGGGATGGATCCGGGATCGCCCAGATCGTGATCCGCGACGAGGAGATCGCGCACCCGCTGCGCAGCGAGTTCGTGCTGCAGGTGACCGGCGAGGTGTCGCGCCGCCCGGCCGGAAACGAGAACCCGAACCTGCCCTCGGGCGAGATCGAGATCGTGGCGCAGGACGTCGTCGTGCTGAACGAATCGGCCCCGCTGCCGTTCCAGGTCTCCACGGGCCTCGCCGAGACCGACCCGGTCGGCGAGGACGTGCGCTTCAAGCACCGCTACCTCGACCTGCGCCGCCCCGCCGCGATCGCGCCGCTGCAGCTGCGCTCGAAGGTCTACAAGGCCCTGCGCGACGTGCTGCACGAGCGTGACTTCGTCGAGGTGGAGACACCGACGCTGACCCGCTCCACCCCGGAGGGCGCCCGCGACTTCGTCGTGCCCGCACGCCTGCACCCGGGCAGCTGGTACGCCCTGCCGCAGAGCCCGCAGCTGTTCAAGCAGCTGCTCATGGTCGGCGGCGTTGAGAAGTACTTCCAGATCGCGCGCTGCTACCGCGACGAGGACTTCCGCGCCGACCGGCAGCCCGAGTTCACCCAGCTCGACATCGAGATGTCCTTCGTCGACCAGGAGGACGTCATCGAGATGATGGAGGCCGTCATCCGCGCGATGTGGGCCACCATCGGTGTCGAGGTGCAGACCCCGCTGCCGCGGATGACCTACGCCGACGCGATGGCGAAGTACGGGTCCGACAAGCCCGACCTGCGCTTCGGACTCGAACTCGTCGAGGCGACCGAATACTTCTCCGAGACGACTTTCCGCGTGTTCCAGGCCGACTACGTCGGCGCGGTCGTGATGCCCGGCGGCGCCTCGCAGCCCCGCAAGGTGCTCGACGCCTGGCAGGACTGGGCCAAGCAGCGCGGCGCCCGCGGCCTCGCCTACGTCCTGTTCAACGAGGACGGCACCCTGGGCGGCCCGGTCGCGAAGAACCTGAGCGAGGCCGAGCAGGCTGGTCTCGCGGAGTTCGTGGGCGCGAAGCCCGGCGACTGCGCGTTCTTCGCCGCCGGTTCGGTCAAGGACTCCCGTGCCCTCCTCGGCGCCGCACGCGTCGAGATCGGCCGCCGCCTGGGTCTGCTGGACCCTGACGTTTTCGCCTTCACCTGGGTCGTCGACGCGCCGATGTTCGAGCCGGCCGCCGACGCGGTCGCCTCAGGCGACGTCGCCGTGGGTGCCGGCGCCTGGACCGCCGTGCACCACGCCTTCACCGGGCCGAAGCCGGAGTTCGAGGCCACCTTCGACACCGACCCCGGATCCGCTCTCGCCTACGCGTACGACATCGTCTGCAACGGCTCCGAGCTCGGTGGAGGATCCATCCGCATCCACCGCGAGGACATCCAGAAGCGCGTCTTCGAGGTCATGGGCCTCGCCGACGACGTCGCGCAGGAGCAGTTCGGCTTCCTGCTCGACGCGTTCAAGTTCGGCGCTCCGCCGCACGGCGGCATCGCCCTCGGAATGGACCGCGTGCTGCAGCACCTCTCGAAGACCGAGTCGATCCGCGAGGTCATCGCGTTCCCGAAGACCGGCAACGGCTTCGACCCGCTGACCGCAGCCCCGGCGCCGATCACCCCGGAGCAGCGCAAGGAGGCCGGCGTCGACGCCGTGGCCGAGCCGGTCGACGCACCGGCGCTCGCGGAGGCCTGAGCCGATCGCTTCACACGGAATTGCGCGCTTCGCTCGGACGGATCCCCGGATTCCGTCCGAGCGAAAGCGCTCTTCTCCGTGCAGAGCGCCCGCGATCGGGCGTGAAAGGATCGGACCATGCTCGCCGATCTGACGCTTCCGGTCCCGCTCGACACCCGGATCGGGCCGGTGACGCTGCGCCGGGCGCACACGGACGACACAAGCGCGATCGTCGCACTGCTCGCCGACGACGCGATCAGCGCGGCGCGCGGCGACACCGCCTCCGACGATGACCTGCCTGCCTACGCGGCGGGCCTGGAGTCGGTGCTCGCCGACGACTCCAACGACCTGCTCGTGGCCGAGCACGACGGCGCGGTCGTCGGCACCTTCCAGCTGACGCGCATCCCCGGGATGTCCCGCCGCGGCTCAACCCGGTTGCTGGTCGAGGCGGTGCGGGTGCATTCCGATCTGCGCTCGAGCGGCGTCGGATCCGCCCTCATGCGCTGGATCATGGAAGTCGCGACCGTCGAGCTGGGCAGCCCGCTGGTGCAGCTCACCTCGGATGCGCAGCGCGTCGAGGCGCACCGCTTCTACGAGCGCCTCGGATTCGCCGGATCCCACAAGGGCTTCAAGTACAACGCGCCCCTCAGGGGGTGACGAAATCGACCGGCGCTCAGGCCTCGTCCGGATCTGACAGGTCCTCGACCGCGACGGGGGTGCGGCCGGCGAACATGACGCCCACGCCGTACTCGTCGCCGATGCTCAGGCCGCACTCCGCGAACCGCATCATCCACGTCCCGTCCTGCCACACGACCGCCTCGGGCGCACCGAACGGCGGCTCCGATTCTGCGAGCCGCGCCCGATCGGCGTCCGACAGCGCGSCGCGCGGCCCCGCCAACTCGTCCACCAGGTAGCGGATCGCGGACTCGGTGAGCGCCGCGAACTCCGTCACGACGCCCTGGGCCGTCTCGCGCGCCTCCGCGCTGGGTTCCTCGGCCGGTTCCGCGATGACGCTCACCGTCCAGCCGCCCTCCCCGCCCTCGACCCCCGCGGTCCAGCAGGCGATGTCCTCCGGCGCGTCGATCCGGATCAGGGTGGCGCC
This sequence comes from Microbacterium sp. 01T413_2, assembly GCF_056398985.1. NCBI lineage: Bacteria > Bacillati > Actinomycetota > Actinomycetes > Micrococcales > Microbacteriaceae > Microbacterium > Microbacterium sp. 01T413_2. The sequence continues at coordinate 38,187 of NZ_JBFTQL010000014.1, read as the reverse complement.
GTCGAGCTCGATGGCGTCGGGAAGAGTGCTCATGCTCCGATCCAACCAGACCGGGCCCCGACATGCAGTGCGCCGTTCCCGATGACGGATCAGGCCCGACAACGGACCCGGCCCGACAACGGACCCGGCCCGACGAAGGATCAGGCACGACGACGGATCCGGGTCCCACCCGCCCTGGACTCGAATCGTTCACCCCGCATTCACCCCGGTCCGCCTCACCGGTAACTCCRCCGCCGTACATTCCCTCTCGACCCGACCCCGGCGGYKRCGCCGGACACCGAGAGGAAAMCATGCTCATCAGCAACCGTCGTGCGCGCATCGGCGCCGGCATCGCGCTCGCGACCAGCGCCGCGCTCCTGCTCTCCGCCTGCTCCGGATCCGCCTCCGCCGACCCGACCAGCTCGGGCGGTTCGGGCGTCAAGGCCGCCACCGCCACCTCCCTCAAGGACTTCGGCACCCTGGCCGACCTCGAGAAGGCCGCCGAGGCCGAGGGCAAGCTCAACGTGATCGCACTCCCCCACGACTGGGCCAACTACGGCGAGATCCTCGCGGCCTTCACCAAGAAGTACCCGAAGATCACCGTGAACGAGGCCACCCCCGACGCGTCCAGCGCCGAAGAGATCCAGGCCGCGAAGACGAACGAAGGCCTGGACACGGCTCCCGACGTGTTCGACCTCGGTCTCACCGTGACCCTGCAGAACACCGACAAGTTCGCCGCCTACAAGGTCGAGAAGTGGGACGAGGTGCCGGCCGAGCTGAAGGACAAGGACGGCCTGTTCACCGGCGACTACGGCGGCTACATGTCGATCGGCTACGACTCCTCGAAGTTCCCGGAGCCGAAGACTCTGGCCGACCTGAAGAAGTCCGAGTACAAGGGCGCCGTGGCGCTGAACGGCGACCCGACCCAGGCCGGCGCCGCCTTCGCCGCCGTGGGCCTCGCCACGGTGCAGTCGGGCGGGAAGCTCGACGACTACCAGAAGGGCATCGACTTCTTCTCCGAGATGCAGAAGGCCGGCAACCTGCTCAAGGTGGACGTCACCACGGCGACCGTCGCCAGTGGCGAGACCCCTGTCGTCTTCGACTGGGACTACCTGAACGCCGCGCACGTCAAGGACAACAAGAACTGGAAGACGGTCGTCCTGCCCGGCACCGGCTACGCCGGCTACTACAACCAGGCGATCAACAAGGCGGCCCCGCACCCGGCCGCCGCGCGCCTGTGGCAGGAGTTCCTCTACAGCGACGAGGGCCAGAACCTCTGGCTCAAGGGCGGCGCCCGCCCCGTGCGCATGGACGCGATGACCAAGGCCGGCACGGTCGACAAGACGCTCGCCGCTGCCCTGCCCGCCGCTCCCAAGGAGACGGTCGTGCCGACGGAGGCGCAGAGCACCGCTGCCGGCAAGCTCCTCGGCGAGAAGTGGGCTGCGGCCGTCCAGTGATCTCCGACACCGCTGCGGCGCCCGCCGCATCCCGTGCCGGGTCGGAGCTGCGCGCTCCGGCCCGGCACGGGTCGTCCGGAAGGCATTGGACGAGCCTGTTCCGTCGCGGCCTCGCCGCCATCGGGCTCGTACCTTTCGCCGCCTACCTGCTGCTGTTCCTCGTGCTGCCGACCATCCTCGCCGTCGCGACGGGGTTCTTCACCCGGGCCGGAGCGTTCACGTGGAGCAACGTCTCCGCCCTGTGGGATCCGACGGTGATGCTCACCTTCGCGAACTCCGCCGGGCTCTCCCTGCTCACTGCCGCGATCGGCGCGGTGGTCGGCGCCCTCGTCTGCTACGCCCTGCTGGGTCTGCGCGCAGACAGCGGAGTGCGCACGGTGGTGGATGCCGCAAGCGGCGTGCTGGCGCAGACCGGCGGCGTCATGCTCGCGTTCATGTTCATCGCCACCCTCGGACTGCGCGGCGTGGTCACCGGACTGATGAAGGACGCGTTCGGCATCGACCTGTTCGCCCGGGGCCCATGGATCTACGAGCTGCCCGGACTGATCCTGCCCTATCTCTACTTCCAGATCCCGCTCATGGTCATCACGTTCATGCCCGCCCTCTCGGCGCTGAAGCCGCAGTGGGCCGAGGCCAACGTCACCCTCGGCGGCACCCGCGCGAGCTTCTGGCTGCGCATCGGGATCCCCGTGCTCGCCCCGTCGTTCCTCGCGAGCTTCCTGCTGCTGTTCGCCAACGCGTTCTCGTCCTACGCGACGGCGGCCGCCCTCGCGAGCCAGGGATCGCAGATCGTGCCGCTGCAGATCCGCGCCGCGCTCACGAGCGAGACCGTGCTGGGCAGGGAGAACCTCGCCGGCGCCTTGGCGCTCGGCATGATCGTCGTCGTCGGGATCGTCATGTGGCTGTACTCACTGGTCCAGCGCCGGGCAGCGAGGTGGCAGGCATGAACCGGCTCGCCCCATCCGCGCTCACCCGATGGATCATCGGGATCCTGGTCGGGCTGTTCTTCCTGATCCCTCTCGTCGCGACCCTCGCCTACACGTTCCGCGGTGAGGACGGCGCGTTCACCCTCTCGCACTGGGCCGGCCTCGGCGATCCCGCGAAGGCTGCGGTCTACCAGCCGATCTGGACGGGCCTCGGCAACTCGCTGATCCTCGCGATCGTCACCGTCCTCATCGTGCTGCTCGTGCTCGCGCCGACGATGATCCTGGTGAACCTGCGGTTCCCCCGGCTGCGCCCGGTGTTCGAGTTCGTCGTGCTGCTGCCGCTCTCGATCCCGGCGATCGTGCTCGTGGTCGGCCTCACGCCGATCTACCTGCAGATCGGGCGCTCCTTCGGCACCGGCGCCTGGACGCTCGCCTTCGCGTACGGCATCACCGTGCTGCCCTTCGCGTACCGCTCCATCCAGGCGTCGATCGACGCCGTCGACATGACCACCCTCGCCGAAGCGGCCCGCTCCCTGGGCGCCGGGTGGGGCACGGTCGTGCTGCGCGTGCTCGCGCCGAATCTGCGCCAGGGTCTGCTCGCCGCATCCCTCCTGTCCATCGCGGTCGTGCTCGGCGAGTTCACGATCGCGTCGCTGCTGAACCGCGATGTGCTGCAGACCGCGCTCGTCGTCGTGCAGAAGCAGGACGGCTGGGCCCCGGCGATGTTCGCCCTGATGGCGCTGACGTTCAGCTTCCTCCTGCTCCTCATCATCGGACGGGCCGCCCGCGGCCGGTCTGGAAAGGCCGACTCATGAGCGACATCGCGCTCCCCCGCACCGCGGACAACCCCCTGCTCGCGGATCGGGCCGACGGCACCCGCGTCCAGTTCGACGGCATCGTCAAGAGCTACGGCCGCACCCAGGTGCTGCACGGCATCGACCTCGACATCGCGCCCGGCGAGTTCGTCTCCCTGCTCGGACCCTCCGGCTGCGGCAAGACCACCCTGTTGCGCGTGCTCGCAGGCCTCGAGGAGGCGGACGGCGGCGCCGTGCTGCTCGGCGGCAAGGACGTCTCCGGCGTGCCGACGAACAAGCGCGACCTGGGCATGGTGTTCCAGTCGTACTCGCTCTTCCCGCACCTGCGCGTGGTGGACAACACCGCGTTCGGCCTGCGCCGGCGCAAGGTCGCCACCGCCGAGGCCCGGCGGCGCGCTCTGGATGCGCTGGCCCTGGTCGGGCTCGACGCGCATGCCGACAAGTACCCGCACCAGCTCTCGGGCGGTCAGCAGCAGCGCGTGGCCCTCGCCAGGGCGCTCGTGACCGAGCCGCGCGTGCTGCTGCTGGACGAGCCGCTCTCGGCGCTGGACGCCAAGGTGCGCGTGCAGCTGCGCGACGAGATCCGCCGGCTGCAGCTGCGACTCGGGATCACGACGGTGTTCGTCACGCACGACCAGGAGGAGGCGCTGAGCGTCTCCGACCGGATCGCCGTGATGAACGCCGGCCGGATCGATCAGATCGGCACGCCCGAGGAGCTCTACCTGCGCCCCGCCACGGCGCACGTCGCATCCTTCGTCGGGCTGTCCAGCGTGGCGCGCGGTGTCGCCGACGGCGCGAACGTGCGGGTGTGGGGCGCCGAGATCCCGCTGCAGCTCCCGGCGACCGGCGAGGTGGACGTGCTGCTGCGGCCGGAGAACGTGCGCCTGGTCGAGCCCGCCGGGGCCGCCGTGACCGGAACGGTCGAGGAGAGCATGTTCCTCGGGAGCATGCGACGCACGCTGGTGCGCACCGAGGATGGCCTGCTCGTGCGCGTGCAGCACGCGGCGCGGATCCACCCGCAGTACGGCGACATCGTGGGGCTCGCGGTCGATCCCGAACCGGTGGCGGTGCGTCAGGCCGGCTAGCCTGCGGCAGGCGCGAGGCCGAGGTGCGGGTAGAGCGCGCCGAACGTCATCAGCAGCCCCTGGGGGAGGATCCGACGTGGTCCTCCCCCGGGACCGTGAACACCTGCGTCTCGAATCCCGCCCGAGGTTCAGCCCGCGAGCGACCGCGCCAGCGCCATGTACTCGGCCGGCGACGCGTTCGGAAGGTACGCACGGCCGATCGCCAGGCCGATCGCGGGCAGCTGCCCGTTGTCGGCGTAGAACAGACGCATCGGGCGGTACTCGGGGTTGAACTTGCCCTTGTAGCGCAGCAGCGAGGCGAAGCCGTAGGCGGGCTCGAGCACCCGGCTCAACCAGCCCAGCAGCCGGGTGATCGCGGGGTCCGCGTCGGCGTCGCCGTCGACGGTCTGCGCGAGCGGCGCACCGGAGAGGCTCATCACCTCGAGCCCCTGCTCCTTCATGTGCAGCGCCGCCGAGGCGATCGCGAACTCCATCACGCCCGGCATCGCACCATCCGCGCGGCGCATGAAGTCGARGGTGCGTCCGATCAGCCGCCCCTCGCGCCATACGGGCATCCAGCTCGTCACCGCCTGCAGCTCGCCCTCCGGTCCGATCGCGAGCAGGATCTCGACCTCCGGATCCCTGAGCTCGTCCATGCCGCCGAGGGTGAAGCGCATCTCCGGCAGCGCCTTCTCCGCGATCCACTGCTCGCTGAGCGCGTCCAGCTGGGCGACCAGCCCGGCGGGCAGCTGCTCCCACGTGGTCCACAGCGTGGTCAGCCCGTCGCGCTGTCCGCGGTTGTACGGCTGGCGCACCTTGGTCCACACCTTGCCGGTCAGCTCGAAGCGCTCGAGCGGCACCACGGTCTCCTCGGCCACCGAGATGCTCTTCCAGCCGAGCTCCCGGAAGGCCGGGGCGAACTCCTCATGCGTGCTGTAGAAGACGGGCGTCCAGGCGTTCGCGTCGCAGAAGTCCAGGAACCCGCGGATGGTCTGCGCGGTGTCTCCCGCGGTGCAGACCGGATCCCCCACCGCGATCGCGATGTCGTTGACCACGCGGTAGGCCACGGCACCGCGGCCGTCCGCCGTGAACCAGTGCTCGTTGCCCTCCCACGTGCCCATGAACCCGAGGGTGCCGCCGTCCGTGGTGCGCAGCTGGGTGCGGAAGCGCTCCGCGTGGTCCGCCGTCCTGCGCGAGCGTCCGAGCAGGAGCCCCACCATGGCGATCGCGAAGACGAGCCAGAACAGCGCTCCCACATCGCGGTGCAGTGCGAGCGCGAATCCGGTGAGCGGGGTGCGCCCGCCGGGGTGGCCGATGATGGTGGGCAGGAAGCGACGCAGCGTGGTGCCCAGGGCGGACCAGAACGACGGCGAGTGCGAGACGACCGACACCAGGATCATGTTCGCGGTGGCCAGCACGACGAAGGCGATCCCGATCGTGAGCGAGAACCGCCGTACCGCGCGGCGCGATGCGCGCACCGCGAACCGGCGATGGGTGATCGCGAGTACGATGCACATCCCGACCGGGATGAGGATCGCCAGCACGGAGAAGCCGGGGAACTGGCGGTCGATCTCGACCACGTCGGTCGGCTCCTTGAGCGAGTGCGCGGCCACGCTGAGCCCCGTGAGCAGCGCCATCACGGCGTTCACGCCGATCGCAAGGAACCAGGCCGCGCGGCGTCCCGCGCGCAGGCCCCACGCGGCGATGAGGCTCAGCAGCAGCGGCACCAGGCTCATCAGCACCACACCGGTGCCGGCGGCGACCGCCGTGCTCACTCCGGCGACGCAGTGCGCCGACGCGTTGTTCCGCGCGCAGGCGTCGGTGATCCCGGAGATGTCCACGCCGCGGAGGCCCGCGACCACCGGCGCCAGCGGCCCGATGCCGACCCCCGTCAGCAACACGATCAGCGGGCCGAGGCCGGTGACGGCGACCATCGCCGCGATGAGGGTCCTGGTCTCGCGGTAGGAGCTGCGGTACCAGGCGGGCCGAGGTCGGCCGCTCGTGAGGATCACGCCCAGCACAAGGCCCGTCAGCCCGGCCAGCAGCCGGTACACGCTGTCCGCATCGCCACCGTAAAGCGTGTAGGTGACCAGCAGCGAGAGGCCGAGCAGGCGGATGCGCCGTCGATACAGCGCGGGGGCGAAGGCGCTGCCCGCCATGATCGCCCCGAGTATTCCGATCGACGGATCGAGCACGGCGCCTCGCGCGTCCACGCGCGCCCACACCTGCCCCCAGGACCACGCCAGCGACTGGATCCCCAGACCGAGCAGGCCGCCGAGCATGCCCGTCATGAGGAAGGCGCCGACGACGCGCCACGTTCCCATCAACCGCTCCGCGTAGGCCAGCAGCGTGAGCGCGAGCAGCCCGGCCAGCAGCAGGCCGCCCCACGAGTCCGGCACGAGCAGCGCGGTCAGCGGCGTCCACCACTCGCGCTCCCGGCCGAACGCGAGCGGACTGAGCCCGACTCCCACGGGGCGATGACCCCGCAGCGGACCGAGCACCAGACCGCTGACCAGCAGCAGGACGCTCAGCACCATCGCGAACGGATGGCTGCGCGCATAGCGCCCTGCCCTGCGGCCCACGGCCGCCGCAGTCTCGCGCCAGGCGGTCATCGGGCGAGCCCCAGGTGCGGATACAGCACGTCGAAGGCCTTCTCCAGGCCGCCCCGCAGCCCCGGCCCGGTGTGCGTGGCGTTCGGCACGAGATAGTAGGTCGTGGTGAATCCGGCCGCTTCGGCGAGGCCGGCCGACACCTTGTTCGCGGGTCCGTACTTCTTGTCGAGCGCTCCGGCGGCGAAGATCGCGTAATGCCCGTCGTAGGCGCCGGGGTGCTCGGCGAGGATGGCCTGCGGCTTGCTCGCGTCGAACAGGGCCTTGTCCCCCCGGAACGCCTTCTCCACCGACTTCGGATCCCCGAAGCCCGACCATGGTTCACCGGACGCGGTGGCGATGTTGCCCCAGATGTCGGGATGCCGTGCGCCGTAGATGAACGCGCACGCTCCGCCGTTGGAGTAACCCGAGATGGTCCAGTACTTCGGATCCTGCAGGACGCGCAGATGTCCGCGGATCCAGTTCGGGATGTCGGTGTTGAAGTACGTCTCGACGCCCCCGTAGGCGGCGGAGTCGATGCAGCCCGGATTCTGATCCTGCGCGCCGAGCTGGTCGGCGATGATCACGATCGGCGCGAGGCCGTCGTGCTTCGCGGCGAACTCGTTCATGACGTCCACCATCGGATGCGGGTTCGGATAGCCCGGAAGGCCCATCATGAACACGACGACGGGCAGCGGCGGCGGATCCTTGACCAGGGCGGCCGGTGGCAGGTAGATGGTGGCCGCCCTGGGCCGGAAGCCCGCGGAGGACTTCAGCGCGTTGGCGCCGATGAGCGCGCCGTAACGGCCGTGCGCAGGCATGTCGGCCGGCGGTGTCCACGTGTCCGCGAGCGGCTGGGCGGGATCGGCCTTGCCGGGCAGCGGAGGAGCGAAGTGCGTGAGAGGACCCAGCGTGTTGATGCCGAGGATGTCGCCGAGCGTGCGATCCAGAGCGAACGCCTGGTTGACGCCGATGCCCATGGACAGCACGGAGCCGATCACCGTCACGATCGCGACGACCTTGCGCCACCAGTGCGAATCCCACAGGCTCGCGATCGCGAGACCGATCGCGGCGAACCCCGCGGTCGTCCACCAGTGCACAGCGCCCGGCATCGGAACGCCGAAGACGTCGGCGACGTCCACGAACACGACCAGGAACCAGCCGATCAGTGCGCCTGCCACCACCGCGATCGAGGCGCGCACGATCCAGCGCCGTCGCAGCGGCCGGATGAGAAGGGCGACGAGGCCCGCGGCAGCGAGCCCCCAGATGATCCACGGCACCGGCCCGTCGGCGAGATCCAGCTCCAGCAACCAGCGCGGCATGAAGGGCGTGCTCCGTTTCCCGCCTCCGGACGGGGCGACGACCCATCGTAATCCGTGCCGACCTGGCAGAACCGGTGCCGGCGCTCTGACCGGGCTTGGAGAAGCCTATGAGACGCGCCGGGGGCGCATAAGTCCCCCGGCGCGTCTCACAGCGTCCGGCTCCCGCGCCTCGGGGGTCGCCCCGAGGCACGGGTTCACAGCACGCGCGCGAGGAAGTCCTTCGTGCGCTGGTGCTGCGGGTTCGCGAGCACCTCGCGGGGGTCGCCCTCCTCGAGGATGTGCCCGCCGTCCATGAAGATCAGGCGCGAGCCGACCTCCCGGGCGAAGCCCATCTCGTGGGTGACCACCATCATGGTCATGCCCTCATCGGCGAGCGTGCGCATCACCTGCAGCACCTCTCCGACGAGCTCGGGGTCGAGCGCCGACGTGGGTTCGTCGAACAGCATCATGTCGGGGTTCATGCACAGCGCCCGTGCGATCGCGACGCGCTGCTGCTGGCCGCCGGAGAGCTGACCGGGAAAGGCATCGGCCTTGTGCGCCATGCCCACGCGCTCCAGCATCGCCTTCGCGACCTTGTCCGACTCGGCCTTGCTGCGCTTCTTCACCTGCCGCTGCGCGATGGTGAGATTGCCCAGCACCGACATGTGCGGGAACAGGTTGAAGCTCTGGAACACCATGCCGATGCGGGTGCGCACCCGGTCGATGTCGACGTCGGGGTCGGTGACGTCGATCCCCTCGATCAGGACCTCCCCGCCGGTCGGCTGCTCCAGAAGGTTCACCGAGCGCAGCAGCGTCGACTTCCCGGATCCGGAGGGGCCGATCACGCAGACGACCTCCCCGGCATGCACGGACAGGTCGATGCCCTTGAGCACCTCGTTGTCGCCGTAGCTCTTCACGAGCCCGCGGATGTCGATCGCGGGCGCGCTCAGGTTGATCAGGTCGGTGCTCATCGTTCCCTCGCCATCCGACGCTCGAGCCACGCGGTGAAGCGGGTCAGCGGAATCGTCACGATCAGGTACAGGATCGCGGCCATGATCAGGGGCGTGCCGTTGCTGTTCTGCGTGCTCGCGTCACGGGCGAAGGTCGTGAGCTCCTTCGACCAGATGAACGTGCCCACCACGAAGAGCAGCGACGTGTCCTTGAGCAGCAGCACGAACTCGTTCGTGAGCGGCGGGATGATGATCCGGAAACCCTGCGGCACGACGATCCAGAAGGTCGTCTTCATGGGCGACATGCCGAGCGAACGCGCGGCCTCGGTCTGGCCCTTCGGCACCGCCTGCAGCCCTGCGCGGATCGTCTCCGCCATGTAGGCGGAGGCGACCAGGATCAGGCCGACGAGACCCAGCACGACGGGGCCGCCGAGTTTGGTCCCCGGCACCCCCGCCGCGATCGGCACGATGAACCCGATGGCGAAGATCGTCAGGATCGCGGGAAGACCGCGGAACAGTTCGATCCAGGCCGTGGCGATCCACCGGAAGGGTCCGATGCTGCTCATCTTCAGCAGCGCCAGGAACACGCCGAGCAGCAGACCGCCCGCGAACGCCACCGCCGTGAACCACAGCGTGTTCACCAGCGCCACGGTGACGATGCTCGGGAGCATCTTGGCCGCGACCGCCGGGTTGAAGAACAGCGGGCCGAGCTTGGCCCAGTTCGCGGTGAACGCCACCCACAGGACGATCGCGATCAGCACGACGTAGACCGTGTAGCGGTACAGCTTCTGTTTCTGAGTGCGTCTCAACGCCATCGCCGAGATCCTCCCGTCGCCGACCGTGTGGCGATCACTTGGCGGTGAAGTACGTGTCGTAGATCTTCTTGGCCTCGCCGCTGTCCTTGAGGTCCTTCAGCGCGCCGTTGACGGCCTTCAGCAGAGCCGTCTTCTGGCCCTTCTGGAACGCGAAGCCGTAGGACTCCTTGGTGTTGTACGTCTCGACGATCTTGTACGACTTGTCGGCCTTCTCGTGCTCGAGGTTCACCGGCTGGTCCTGCAGGATGGCGTCGATCTGCCCGGCCTGGATCGCCGGCCACAGCTCGCCGTCGGAGGGGTACTGCACCAGGTTCGCGCCCTTGGCGTGCTCCTTGGCGTAGCTCTCGCCCGTGGTTCCCTGCTGCACGCCGACGTTCTTGCCGGACAGACCGTTGATGTCCTTGATGCCGGAGTCGGTCTTCACCAGCAGCGACTGCAGGGAGTCGTAGTACGGGTCGGAGAAGTCGATGTTCTTCTTGCGGTCCTCGGTGATGGTCATCGCCGATGCGCCCACGTCGCAGGTGCCGGAGGCCAGCGTGGTGCCGGACTGCAGCGCGTCGAAGCCCACGTCCTGGACGGCGAGCTTCAGGTCGAGCTTCTTGGCGATCGCGCCGAGCATGTCGATGTCGAACCCAGTGTAGCCGGTGCCGTTGTCACCGCCCTCGAACTCGAAGGGCGGGTAGGGGATGTCCGAGCACACCGTGAGCGTGCCGGCCGTGACGAGACCGTAGTCCGCGCCGGCGGCTGCGGTGGACCCGCTTTCGGACGGGGTGCCGCTGCCGGAGCAGCCGGCGAGGGCGAGGGTGGTGGCCGCCGCGAGGGCGAGTCCGTAGGCGATCTTCGAGCGACGTTCCATGTGCGACTCCTGTGTCGAGGACGCGGGCGTCCTGGTGCGGGTTGCCGACAATCTTGACATGGTGCGGTTACCGCCGTGTAACACCGAGAGTCTCGAAGGCGTCTCGGTTCGGTATCGGCAGGTCGGAAGCCCCGGATTCCCGCGGTTCTCGGCTCTTCCGGACCGTCCAGAATGTCTGAGATCCGAGACGATGCCTGGGGAGACTGTCCGGTGACGCCCAATCCCCCCGCTAGTCAGACCTCGAAGTCGACGGCCGAACGTCCGCCCGAGACCGAGCGCACATAGCCCACGACCTCCTGGTGCGCCGGGTGCACCTGGTACGCATCCAGGCCCGCGGCATCGTCGAAGTCGGCGATCAGGGTCACATCCCAGTTGCCGTCGATCGCGAGAGCGTTCACACCGGCGGTGAGCGCGCGGATCGACGGAACGACGCCGACGAGGCCCTCCAGCCGTGAGGCGACCCCCGCGGCATGCTCCGCACGCTCGGCGCGATCCGTCGTCGCCATCTTCCAGGTCACCACATGCCGCAGCGTCATCGCTTCTCTCCTTCCGCCGCGTCCGCGGCTCGTCCTGCATCTCCCGCTGCGCCGGCCTTCTCGGCGAGGGCCTCGCGCAGCCGCTCCGGCGAGATGCGCCAGTGGCCGTGCAGCTCGCCGTCGATGAGGAGCACGGGGATCTTCTCCCAGTACTTCTCGTAGAGGACGGGGTCGTCGAGGATCGACAGCTCGGTGATCTCCATGTCCTCGGCGAGCGCATCCGGCAGCTCGGCGACGACCGCGTCGACCACGTCCGACGCCACGTCGCACAGGTGGCAGTCGGGCTTGCTGATCAGGGTCAGTGCGATCACGGCGCGGGGGTCTCGATCGCGCGTCCGTCCGCGATCCACTCGGCCGTGCCGCCCTCCACGTTCGTGGCGTCGTAGCCGCGGGCCTCGAGGGCCTCCACGACACGAGCCGAGCGCCCGCCGAGCTGGCAGATCACGTCGAACGCGCCATCCGGAAGCTCATGCAGCAGGTCTCCGAGCTCCGACATCGGCAGGTTCACGGCGCCGGGCACGTGCCCGGTGGCGAACTCGTTCCTCTCGCGCACATCGATGAGGGGCGTCTCGGTGCGCTCGGCCAGCTGGGCGACGGTGATCGTCTTCATGGATCCGATTCTTCCAGACGCCCGTGTCCGCGGGCGCGCCGGACCATCGGTGCCGGAAATGCACGAAGCGCCCCGGCGATCCGAAGATCGGGGGCGCTCAGTGACTTGCGCGCTACGCGCGGCCGCTTACTTCTTGTTGCGGCGCTGGTGGCGAGTCTTGCGAAGCAGCTTGCGGTGCTTCTTCTTCGCCATGCGCTTGCGGCGCTTCTTGATGACAGAACCCACGGAAACCTCACTAAGTCAGGGGCTGGGCGTCGCACACGGACGATGCCCGGGATCGGGGCATGAAAAAATGCCTCGGAACAGTCTAGCGCACGGCGCCGCCGACGTTGACGCACGAGCGTTCGAGACGCTCCGCGGCGGTCCGGGCGGGACTCGCRCGCGCTCAGCCCGCGTCGGCGATCGGAGTCTGCAGGGCCGCCGTGACGGCGGACTCGGGCACTCTGTAGCTGCGGCCGAAGCGGATCGCGGGCAGTTCGCCGGCGTGCACCAGCCGGTACACGGTCATCTTGGACACGCGCATGATGGCCGCCACTTCGGCGACGGTCAGGAACTTCACGTCCGGAAGCTGTTCGGGCATCCCCATCCACCCCTCTCCCGTCGCGCGAGCTGCACGGCGGGTTGCGACAACTGTAGGGGCTGCTGGCGACACGTGTAAACCCATGTGAACGTTGTGACAGAGGACGCTCAGACCGCGGCCGATCTCGCGATGCGCTCCGCGGCGTCCTTGCGCACCTGGCGCTCGTTCTTCTGCGCCGCCCGCAACGCCTTCTCGGCCTCGCGCACGCTCTTCACCGCCGCACGCACGCGCTTGTCTGCGGCGAGCGCGGGGTCTTCCGGGACGAAGACGGGAGAAGTCCGAGCGCCGTCCGGCCGCGCGGCGGCGAGACGATCGATATGGGCGGCGATCCCGTCCAGGACGCGTTCGATGCCGAACAGCATCGGGTCCCGGTCGCCGTCGATCGCCCCCTCGTCCAGCGCGGCGCGCGTGTGCGGATAGGCGTCCGCGTCGATCAGCGCCCGGAACAGGGCCGCCTCCTGCGCACCGACCTCCTCGAGCGTCCGCCCGCTCGAGCGCGCGGCCTCCGCATAGCCTGCCGCCACCGTGCCGAACCACCGAGCCTGTCCCATGATGGCGAGCATCGCACCCATCCGATCATCCTGATCGAGCGGCGTCTCTGCGAAGGCCGCAAGGTACGCATCCATCCAGGCGGCGGTCCCCGGAGTGACCGGGGTACCGCTGATCGGCAGGCTGAGCAGCCAGGGATGCCGCAGGTAGACGTCGAGATGCGCGCGGTAGAGCCGCTCCGCCTCCTCCCGCCAGCCCGGATCGGCCGCACCGGGCTCCGGGAGCGGCGGGAGTCCCGACGCCTCCTCCTGCATGAGCAGCAGAAGGTCGTCCTTCGCGGTGACATAGCGGTAGAGCGACATCGGCGTGAATCCGAGCGCCTTGGCGACGGCCGCCATCGACACGGCTCCGAGCCCGTCGCGATCGGCGAGCGCGACCGCCTCTTCGACGATGCGCTCCACGCTCATCTCGCGCTTCGGCCCGCGTTGCGGACTGGCCGCCATACCCCAGGCCAGTGCGATGCCGCGCGGCAGATCGGGCAGGTCGACGGGATCCGGCTCTTCGGTCATGAATCCAGAATAGGACTGTTTACGATGTAAACAGTGTGTTATGGTCATAAACAGTTTCATCCGTACACAGAAAGGAACGGCGATGACCACGGCCATCGAAGTCGCAGGACTCACCAAGCAGTACCGCGGCACCCCCGTSCTGCGCGGCGTCGAYCTCACCGCAGAGCAGGGCGAGATCGTCGCCCTGCTCGGTTCCAACGGCGCCGGCAAGACCACCACCATCTCGATCCTCACCACGCTCACCCGTGCCGACGCCGGCACCGCCGTCGTCGCCGGGTGCGACGTGCGGCGCGACCCCGAGGGCGTGCGGCAGCGCATCTCCCTCACGGGGCAGTCCGCCGCGGTCGACGACGCGCTCACCGGCGTGGAGAACCTCGTGATGCTGAGTCGGCTCTCCGGGCTGAGCCCGCGTGCCGCCCGCCGCCGTGCGGACGAGCTGCTCGTGCAGTTCGCCCTCACCGAAGCGGCGGGGCGCAAGGTCTCCACGTACTCCGGCGGCATGCGGCGCCGGCTCGATCTCGCGCTCAGCTTCGTCGTCACCCCGCAGGTGCTCTTCCTCGATGAGCCCACGACCGGCGTGGATCCGCGCAGTCGCCTGGACCTTTGGGCGGTCATCCGGGGTCTCGCCGACGCGGGCACCACCGTCTTCCTCACCACCCAGTACCTCGAAGAAGCCGACCAGCTGGCGGATCGCATCGCGGTCCTGCACGAGGGGCGCATCGTCCGCACCGGCACCGCGTCGGCGTTGAAGGCGCAGTTCGGCAGCGACGTGCTCGTCGCGGAGGGCGCCGACGGGGCCTCGCTCGCGGAGATCGCGACCGACGGATCGATCGACGGTATCCGCCGCGCGCTGGACGAGCTCGAGGCCGCGCATCCGACGGCACGCGTTCAGCTGCGCCGCCCCACGCTCGACGATGTCTTCCTCACCTTGACCGCGACCGGCGACGCCGACCGCACGACCATCCGGGAGTTCGCATGACCGCTCTGTCCGCCCCTGTCGCCCCGCGCCCGCTGGATCCGGTCCCGTCGCCCGCGTCGGGGATCCGCCCGCGCCTGCGCGGCTTCGCCGCCGAGCGCGTGTTCGTCCGCCGCAGCCTCATCCTGTCGCTGCGCGACGGCGAGACCCTGTCGATGTCGATCATGCTGCCGGTCACGCTCATGCTGCTGTTCACCTTCGTCTTCGGCGGGGCGATCGAGGACGACGGCAGCTACGTCGACTATGTCGTGCCCGGCATCATCCTGCTGTGCGCCGGCTTCGGCGCCGCGTCGACGGCGACATACGTGTCGCGCGACATGTCCACCGGGATCATCGACCGGATCCGCACCATGCCGCTGCGACCGGGATCGGTGCTCACCGGCCACGTGATCGCGAGCCTGGCGCGCAACCTGGTGTCGACCGCCGTCGTGTTCGGTGTCGCGCTGCTGCTCGGCTTCCGCCCGAGCGCGGGTGTTCTGCAGTGGATCGCCGCGTTCGGCGTGATCGCGGTCTACATCCTCGTGATCACGTATCTCTACGCCGCCATCGGCCTCGCCGCGGGCAGCCCTGAAGCCGCCGCGGGATACGGGTTCATCCTGATGTTCGTGCCGTACCTGTCCAGCGCGTTCGTGCCGGTGGACACGATGCCGACCTGGCTGCAGTGGGTGGCGGAGAACCAGCCCATCACGCCGATCATCGAGACGATCCGCGGCCTGCTCATGGGCACGCCCCTGCACGCCCAGCCGTACTGGGCACTGGGCTGGTGCGCCGCGATCCTCCTGATCTCCGTGCTGTGGGGTCGCTGGCTGTTCGGCAAGGCGCGGCGCTGAGCAGCTGCTCGCTCACCCTCGCAGGATCGACGCGACGCCCGGATCCGCCCGGATCCGGGCGTCGCGCGCGTCAGGCTCCGAGCCGCTTGAGTGCGGTCTGCACGACGTGCTTGGCGGATGCCGCGGCGCGACCGACCACCTCGGCCGCGTGCGCGGCGCCGTCGGGCAGGGGCGGGACCCCGATGAGCCCGGAGATGTCGGGCGCGGAGTCCCCGTACGCGTYGGCGAGGAACGGGACGAGCCAGTCGTCGACCTCTTCCAGAGGCGCGGCCTCGATGCTGTAGAAGCGGCGCTGTCCGTCTTCGCGCACGGTGACCAGCTCGGCCTCGCGCAGCACCTTGAGGTGCTTCGAGACGGTGGGCTGACTGATGCCCAGCTCGCTGACGATCTGCGTCACGCTGGTACCGGCGTCCCCGTCCTCTGACCGCTGGCGCAGGAGTTGCAGGATGTCCCGTCTCGTGCCGTCGGCGATCACGTCGAAGATGTCGGTCATGCCTTCACAGTAGCCGCGCCGAGGGCGGAGTACCATGACGAAGGCTTGGCGGACGGAGGATCGGAGGGGCTCGACCATGGCGCGCACCGCTGCCCCGCGATCCTTCTCCGAGATCGCCCGACGGACCGTTCGTCTCGGCAAGACCCTGACGACCTCATCGCCCTCTCGGTTCGCGATCGTCGTGTTCTCGGCGCTCATCCTGATCACCACGGCGCTGCTGTCGCTGCCGATCGCGAGCGCCGACCGCACGGTGACGCCGCTCGCGGACGCGCTGTTCACGGCGGTCTCCACGATCTGCGTCACCGGCCTGTCCACCGTCGACATGTCCACGCACTGGTCGGGCTTCGGGCTCGGCGTGATCTTCGTGGGTGTCAACATCGGCGGCCTCGGCGTGCTGACCCTTGCCAGCGTGATGGGCCTGGCGATCTCGAAGCGGCTGGGGCTGCGCGCCAAGCTCATCGCGGCGGGCGACACCAACCCGATGCGAGCGCACGGCGGCCCCGTGAACGAGAGCCAGACCGTGCGCCTCGGCGAGGTCGGATCCCTGCTGCGCACCGTGGCGATCTCGGCGTTCACGATCGAGGCCGGGCTCATGGTGCTGCTCTACCCCGCGCTGCTGACCGCGGGGGTGCATCCGGTCAACGCCCTGTGGGAGGCGCCGTTCTACGCGGCGATGGCGTTCACGAACACCGGATTCACCCCGAACCCCGGGGGGCTCGAGCCGTTCGCGCAGAACTACTACGTGCTCAGCGTGCTCATGCTCGGCGTATTCCTGGGCAGCCTCGGCTTCCCGGTGATCTACACGCTCACCCGGCAGCGCTGGCACGTGCGGCGCTGGTCGCTGCACGCGAAGCTGACCATGCTCACCACGATCGTGCTGTTCGTGGTCGGCGCCGCCGTGTTCCTGCTGCTCGAGTTCGACAATCCGAAGACCTTCGGATCCATGGATGCCGGCGACACCACGTTCCAGGCGTTCTTCCTGTCCGCGATGACGCGTTCGGGCGGCTTCAGCGTGGTGAACATGGGGGATCTGAATGGATCCTCGATGCTCGCCGCCTCGATGCTCATGTTCGTCGGCGGCGGCTCCGCGTCCACGGCCGGCGGCATCAAGGTCACCACGCTCGCCGTGCTCGCCCTTGCCGTGATCAGCGAGGCCAAGGGACGTCCTTCGGTGCAGGCGTTCGGGCGCCGGATCCCTTCGGACGTGCAGCGCGTCGCCCTCAGCGTGGTGGCCTGGGGGGCCACGACGGTCGCGCTGTCCACGATCGCCATCAGCCAGATCACGAAGTACCCCGTGGAGGAGGTGCTCTTCGACGTGGTCTCGGCCTTCGGCACCGTGGGCCTGTCGACGGGCGTCACCGAGAGGCTGCCGGATGCGGCGACCTACATCCTCGCCGCGACGATCTTCATGGGACGCGTCGGCACGGTGACCCTCGCGGCCGCGGTGGCCGCGACGTCGCGCAATCAGTTGTACTCGCTGCCCGTGGAGCGGCCGATCGTCGGCTGACCCGCAGCAGCCGCGGTCGGCGGAGTCGCGGGGGGCGTCACGTCCTCCCCCGATTCGGCTGACGCGGAACGCCCCAGCGGCGGACAGTAAAGTGGGCGGCATGGTTGAAGTGCTGCGCAACGACGCTCCGGTGCTCGTGATCGGCCTGGGCCGCTTCGGCGCCGCCTGCGCCGGCGAACTGGACCGCCTCGACCGGGAAGTGCTCGCGATCGACACCAACCTCGAGCTGGTGCAGAAGTGGTCGGAGCGGGTCACGCACGCCGCGCAGGCCGACACCCGCAACATCGACGCGCTGCGCCAGATCGGCGCCCAGGACTTCCAGGTCGCCGTCGTCGCCGTCGGATCCTCGATCGAGGCCTCGGTGCTCATCACCGCGAACCTCGTCGACCTCAAGGTGCCGCAGATCTGGGCGAAAGCGGTGTCGCAGTCGCACGGCAAGATCCTCGCCAGGGTGGGTGCGAACCACGTCGTCTACCCCGAGCGCGAGGCCGGGGAGCGCGTCGCGCACCTCGTGTCGGGCCGCATGCTCGACTTCATCCGGTTCGACGACGACTTCGTGCTGGCCAAGATGTATCCGCCGAAGTTCATCCGCGGCGTGGGCCTGAACCAGTCCGGTGTGCGCAGCAAGTACAACGTGACCGTGGTCGGCGTGAAGAGCCCCGGCAAGCCGTTCCGCTACGCCGAGGCCGACACCGTCGTCACCAACCACGACCTCATCATCGTGTCGGGCACGAACAGCGACATCGAGCGGTTCTCCTCGCTGGATCGCTGAGCCTGCGCGGCACCGGGCCGGCACCTCCGTCGGTACGTGGCGCCCGGCGTGCCCGGCGTGACCGCGAGACCGAACCCTCGTCCCGAGACCGACGTTCTGATCTGCTGTCTCGGCACGCAGAATCGGTTTCGCGGTCACGGCATGTCCGTCGCGAGGGGGATGCCGACCGCGCCGGCGCGTGGTCGGATGGAGACATGACCGACTTCACAGCGCCCTTCGCCGCCGCGCCGCCGGTGCTCTCGCTGCAGGGCCTTCGCAAGCAGTTCGGGCAGAAGGTCGCTGTCGACGACCTCTGGCTCGATGTCCCCGCCGGGTCCATGCTCGGCCTCCTCGGCCCCAACGGCGCCGGCAAGACAACGACCCTCGCGATGACCACGGGACTGCTGCGCCCCGATGCCGGCTCCGCCCAGGTGCTCGGTGCGGACGTCTGGCGGGATCCCGCCGCCGCCAAGGGCCGCATGGGGGTGCTGCCAGACGGCGTGCGGATGCTCGATCGCCTCACCGGCGCCGAGCTGCTGCGCTACACCGGTCTGCTGCGCGGCATGACCGAGGCCGAGGTCGTCGCCCGGACCGGCGAGCTGCTGGACGCGCTGGGGCTCGCCGACGCCGGCAGCACGCTGGTCGTGGACTACTCCGCGGGCATGCGCAAGAAGATCGGCCTCGCGTGCGCGCTCATCCACGCGCCGCGCCTGCTCATCCTGGACGAACCGCTCGAGGCGGTCGATCCCGTCTCGGGCGAGACGATCCGGCAGATCCTTCGGGCGTTCGTCGACGGCGGCGGCACGGTCGTGCTGTCCAGCCACGTCATGGAGCTCGTCGAGTCCCTGTGCGATCGGGTCGCGATCGTCGCCGATGGGCGCCTTCTCGCGAACGGCACCCTCGACGAGGTGCGCGCGGGCGAGACGCTGCAGCAACGCTTCCTCTCCCTGGTCGGCGCGCACGAACTCGGATCGGAGACGCTCGCATGGTTGCGCTCCTCGTAGGCTTGCGCTGGCGCCAGCTCGGCCATCAGCTCGGGCGCAACCCGTGGATGATCGTGTCCCTGATCATCTCGGGGATGATCGCCCTCGGCCTTCTCGCCGCCCTCGCGGCGGGTCTTGTGGCGCTGCGGATCGCGGCGCCCGATGCGGCCGTGCGCACGCTGGTCGTCGTCGGCTCCGGCATCGTGCTCGTGTGGTGGATCGGCTCGATCGTGGTGAGCGTCGACGACTCACTCGCCCCCGAACGCTTCGCCCTGCTGCCGGTCACGGCACGATCGCTGCTGCCGGGGCTCGTCGTCGCGGGCGCCACCACGATCGGCGGCATCGGCACGACCGTGGCGCTGCTGCTCATGCTCGTCGGGTGGTCGGTGAGCCCGCTCGCGCTCGTGGCCGCCGTGGTGCTGATCCCGCTCGCGCTCGCGACGTGCGTGCTCGGCGCCAGGGTGGTCAGCGGCGTGCTCGCCGGGTGGCTGGCCGGACGGCGGACGCGCGACCTGGTGATCACGCTCGGCGTGCTGCTCGTCGCCTGCTCCGGTCTGCTGATCAACGTGCTCGTGCGCGCTTTCGCCCGGCTCTCGGACCCCTCGGCGGTCCTGCCCGCGATCGCCGACGCCACCGGATGGACGCCGCTGGGCGCCGTATTCGGCGTCTCCGCCGCGCTCGCCCAGGGCGATCTGCTCGCAGCGGGCCTTCGGCTGCTCATCGCCCTCGCGACGGCCGCGGCCCTGTGGTTCGCCGCGCGCGGGCTGCTCGCCGCACGCCTGGTCGCGCCGATCCAGAGCCGCAGCGGCGGCCGCGTGCGCTCGGGCGGACTGCTCGATCGCGTACTCCCCGCCTCCCCGGTCGGAGCGATCGCGGCCCGCACCCTGCGCTATGCCACGCGCGATCCGCGCCAGGTCATCAACACCGTGATGATGGTGCTGCTGCCCGCGCTCCTGATCGGGATGACTCTGATGAACGGACGCGGGGAGGGCTCATTCGCGCTGGGCCCCGCCGCGATCCTCATCCCGGCGATCAATGCGCTGCTGATCGGCACGATCCTGCAGCTCGGCATCGCCTACGACAACGACGCGATCGCCCTGCATATCCACAGCGGCGTGCCGGGACGGGCGGATCGCGCGGGCCGTCTGCTCGGGTTCGGGATCATCGCGGTGCCCGTGACGATCGTGCTGTGCGTCGCGGCGAGCATGCTCGCGGGGCGGATGGACCTCATCCCGGCCAGCCTGGGCGCGGCCCTGGGCCTTGGCACGGCGGCGGCCGGCCTCGGGGTGTGGGTGGGCGCATTCCTGCCCGGCCGCGCACCCGCCCCTGAGGCGAATCCGTTCGGACGCGGATCCTCCGGCGGGGTGCAGTCGATGGTCGCGATGATGATCATCACGCCGCTGAGCCTGGCGATAGGAGGGCCCGCGTTCGGCCTTGCGATCGCCGCGATCTGGACGCCGTGGCTCGGCTGGCTGAGCCTCGCATTCGGCCTGGTGTGCGGAAGCCTCGCCATGTGGGGCGGCGCGGTGCTGGGCGGACGGATCCTGGAGCGGCGCTGGCCCGAGGTGCTCGCCGAGGTCGCCAGCGAGGCGTGAGGACGGAGGGCCCGGTACATCGGGCCCTCTGCGTCAGGCCCCGGCGGCGAGTTCGCGTGCCCGCGCGAGCGCGGCGTCGGTGGCGCGGGCGAACAGGCCGTCCAGAGCGGCGTCCTGCAGCACGGCGATGGCGCGCTCGGTGGTGCCCTTGGGGCTCGTCACGCGTCGGCGCAGCTCTGCAGGATCCTCGCCCGACGCCTCCAGCAGCGCGGTCGCGCCGATGAAGGTCTGCTCGGCCATCAGTCTCGCCTCGGGCTCGGCGAAGCCCTTGCCGATCGCGGCCTTCGTGAACTCCTCGATGAGCAGGAAGACGTAGGCGGGACCGGATCCGGAGATCGTGGAGAGCGGGTCGATCTGCTCCTCCGCGACCTCGATCACGGATCCGACCGTCTCGAACAGTCGGCGCACGAGGGCGCGCTCCTCGTCGGTGACGCCGGGAGCCGCGGCGAGACCGGTGACCGCGCGGCCCACGGTGGCCGGTGTGTTCGGCATGGACCGGAGCACGCTCGTGCCGGCCGGCAGGTGTGCGGCGAAGGTCGCCAGGGTGACGCCGGCCGCGATGCTCACGACGATCGCGTCCTCCCGCAGATGCGGGGCGATCTCGTCGAGCAGGTCGGGCACCATGGCCGGCTTGACGCCCACCACCACGATCCGCGCGCCCGCTGCCACGTCGTTGCCGGAGGGCTCCTGCTCCAGCGCGATCGAGCGCACACCCGGCAGACCCTCGAGCTCGGCCGCGCGCACCGAGGTCCGATTGGTGGCGGTGATGCCGCCGTCGACAGAAATCCCGCTCGCGACGAGGCCACGCAGGATCGCGCCTCCCATCGAACCGGCACCGAGGAACGCGACAGAGGGRAGKGCATCGACCATGCSGCCATCCTACGAGCCCGCTCCGTGCGGTGGCAGGGCCGGCGTCCGCCCGCTGCAGATGCCGGTCGGGCCGTCATGCGTCCCGCCGCCGCGCATAGACTCGTGGCATGAGTGCATCCGGTGGTGGCAAGGCGATCCTGGCGGCGTTCCTCGCGAACATGGGCATCGCTCTCGCGAAGCTCGTGGCGTGGCTGCTCTCCGGATCCGCCTCGATGCTCGCGGAGGCCATCCACTCCRTCGCCGACTCGGGCAACCAGCTGCTGCTGATGCTCGGCGGCCGCAAGGCGCAGCGCCGCGCGGATCGCGAGCACCCGTTCGGCTACGGCCGCGAACGCTACGTGTCCGCGTTCGTGGTGTCGATCATCCTGTTCTCCGTCGGCGGCGTGTTCGCGATCTACGAGGGCGTGCAGAAGCTCATCGAACCGCACGAACTCGACAAGACCTGGTGGTGGCTGCCGCTCGCCGTGCTGATCGTGTCGATCGTGCTGGAGTCGTTCTCGCTGCGCACCGCGATCAAGGAGAGCAACCACGTGCGTCCGAAGGGGCAGTCGTGGATCTCGTTCATCCGGCGCGCGAAGGCCCCCGAGCTGCCCGTCGTGCTGCTCGAGGACACCGGCGCGCTCGCGGGTCTGCTCTTCGCCCTGCTCGGCGTGGGGCTCACCCTCCTCACGCACAATCCGGTCTTCGATGCTCTCGGCACCCTGATGATCGGCCTCCTGCTCGTGCTCATCGCGATCGTCCTGGGCATCGAGACCAAGAGCCTGCTCGTCGGCGAAGGGGCCAACGAAGCCGACTTCGACCGCATCGTCGATGCGATCCACGCGGGCGACGAGGTCGAGAAGCTCATCCACATCAAGACCCTCTACCTCGGCCCCGACGAGTTGCTCGTCGCCGCGAAGATCGCCCTGACCTCGGACAAGACCGTGCGGGCGGCGGCCGACGACATCGACACGATCGAGGCGCGCATCCGCGAGGCGGTTCCGGCCGCACGGGTGATCTATCTCGAGCCCGACATCTACCGGCCGGCTCAAGACCCCTCCCCCTCCACCGACGCGTTCGTGCTGCGTTCGGCCGACTGACCTGGCGGATCCGTCGTGGTCGACCCGCTCGCGGCCGCACTCGCCGACCCCACGGTCTCCGCGGACGCGCGGCAGAAGCTGCAGCACGTGCAGGATGTGCTGCGCGAGGATCCGCAGGCTCGCCTGATCTCGCTGTTCTTCGAGGGCGAGGAGCCCCGCGCCGCCGTGGCGTTCGGCGACGTCGACGCGGCGGAGCTGATCGTGGTCGTGCTGCACGGGATCGACACGGATCTCGCCGCGTTCGCGGGCTGGGCGGGCATCACCCAGCGGCTGTGCGCCGACACGATCCGCGCGAGCACGCTGCGCGGGGGGACCGCCCGGATCGCGACCGTCGCCTGGTTCGGCTACGACTCCGGCACCCACCTGTCCGCGCTCGCGACSAAGCAYGCGACCGTGGGGGCGGCGCGGTTGGCCGGCGATCTGGTGCGGATGCGGCACGGCCATCCGCAGGCGCACATCGCACTGCTCGCATACTCGTACTCGTCCACGCTGTTCGGCGAGCTGGTGCTCTTGGACGGCGCGGGCCCCGTATCCATGGGGTTCTCGATCGCCTCGGCCGGAATGACGCACATGGCCGCGGATGCGGTGGCCGAGGCGATCTCGAAGCGCTCCTTCTCGTTCTACGCGACGGAGGCCTCGAGCGACGCGACCGCTCCCCTCGGACGGCTCGGCGCGCATCCGGTCGACCCCCGCGACATCGAGGGCGCGATCGTCTACTCCTCCGACGGCGGCCCCATCCCAGGGTCAGGTGGCGAGCAGGGCGAGCCCACCGACGGGCATGCCTCGCAGACCGAGGTCGACGAGCACGGTGAGCGGCACCGCGGCTACTTCGATCCGCGTGCGCAGGCGTATCTGTTCGCCGTGCAGCGCCTGGCCAGGCTGGCGTCGCGACACCCCAAGGCCTGATCCGGAACCTCGCGAGCGTCTCGTGCGCCGGGGTCAGCGCCGCTCTGCGAAGAACGCGCGCAGCTGCTCCACAGCCTCGTTCTCACGGACGCCGCCGATGACCTCGGCCCGGTACGGCAGCCGGCGGTCGCGCAGCACGTCGTAGAGCGACCCGGCGGCTCCTGCCTTGTCGTCCCAGGCGCCGAACACGACCCGGCCGATCCGGGACTGCAGGATCGCGCCGGCGCACATCACGCACGGCTCCATGGTGACGACGAGCGTGCAGCCGGTGAGGTTCCAGGACCCGTGTGCGGCGGCGGCCGCGCGCAGGGCGATGATCTCGGCATGGCCGGTCGGATCCGTCGTCTCCTCACGGTTGTTGCGCCCCTCCCCGATGGGCCGGCCCTCCGGGTCGAGCACGACGGCGCCGACCGGGATCTCGTCCGCGACTGCGGCTGCGGCGGCGAGGGCGAGGGCGCGCCCCATCGCCGTGTCGTCCGTCACGGGTCGTGCTGCGTTCACCGGTCCTCCCGACGGTCGAGCCTAGCCGCATGCCCCTCACCGGATACGCTGTCCCTATGCGCGTTCACGTGGCCGACCACCCCCTCATCACCCACAAGCTGTCGGTGCTGCGCGACGCGCGCACGCCGTCGCCGGTGTTCCGCCAGCTCACCGAGGAGCTCGTGACGCTGCTCGCCTAYGAGGCGACGCGCAACGTGCGGGTGAGCCCGATCGAGATCACSACYCCGGTCACCACGACSATGGGCGTGAAGATCTCSGAGCCGCGGCCGATCGTSGTCCCGATCCTGCGYGCCGGTCTCGGCATGCTCGAGGGCCTCGTCAAGCTGCTTCCGACCGCCGAGGTCGGCTTCCTCGGCATGGTCCGCGACGAGGAGACCTTCGAGCCGACGACCTACGCCGAGCGCCTGCCGGATGACCTCAGCGGACGCCAGTGCTTCGCGATCGACCCGATGCTCGCGACCGGCGGATCCCTCGCCGCCGCGATCCAGTTCCTGTTCGATCGCGGTGCGGACGACGTCACCGCGATCTGCCTGCTCGGCACGCCCGAGGGGGTGGCGGCGATCGAAGCACTCGTGGGCGACCGCAACGTCACCCTGGTGCTCGGCGCCCTCGATGAGCGTCTGAACGAGAAGGGGTACATCGTGCCCGGCCTCGGCGACGCGGGCGACCGCCTGTACGGCACGGTCTGAGACCGGCGATCACACGGCCAGCACGTAACAGCGATCCTCGCCGTAGGCCGTGAACCCGCAGCGCGCGAGGATCGGCGCCGAGGTCTCGACGCGCCCCTTGACGAGCGCCGTGGTCGCCCCGAACTCGGCACCGATGCGCAACCGCTCGGCGAGCACCGCCCGGTAGGCGCCGCGCCCGCGGAAGTCGGGCAGCGTCGCCGCGCCCCAGAGACGGAGGAAGCCGTCGACGACGGTGCAGCCGCCCGTGCTGATGGGGCGCCCGTCGATGCGGGCCAGTGCGCGGGCCCCCGTGCGAGCTTCGAGCTCGGCCGTCACCTCGGCGACCTCGGTACGCAGGCCGGCCTCGCTCAGCGGCTCCTGGCCCCAGACAGGGACGTTGACAGTGTCGACATCTCGCACGTCGAGCACGGTGCGCACCGCAGCGACCTCGACGCCGACCGGCACTGCGATCGGATCGCCCGGGATCGGGCGCGCGAACACGGTCACGGTGTCGTCGTGCACGGCTCCGCGCCGTCGCAACTCGTCCTCGAGGTCGGGACGGTCGGCGGCGTTCGTCCAGAACGTCAACCGGTCCTCGTCCCACGCCCGGGTGCGTGCGATCGCGTGGTCCAGCACCGACGGTGCGTCGAGGTCGGATGCGACCTGCGAAGCGCGCACACCGCCGCCGAACCGGGCCGGGTAGCGGACCAGCTGCAGAGCGGACTTCTCCTGCTCGCTCCCACGCGGGAACCACACCCAGGCTGCCGAGGCGCGGGCGATCTCGGTCTCAGAATGCATCGGCATCCCGGGAGGATCCCGCCGCGACGAGCGCATCGCCGGCGACATCGTGCTCATCGCCCTGTGCCTCTGCGTCCTGATCGGCGCCGACGAGGTGCGCGAACGCGCTGAGCCGGGCSACRCCCTCGGGCGTCCACGGCAGGTCGTCCAGCAGGGCCGGCGAGTGCACCAGGTAGGCGGCGACCTTGGCCCGCGAGATCGCGACGTTCAGCCGGTTCTGCAGCAGCAGGAACTCCGGCCCGCGCGGGGCATCGCGTCCGCTCGATGCGGCCAGCGACGTGATCGAGACCACCGCCTCCCTGCCCTGGAAGTTGTCGACCGTGCCCACCGCGACCTCCTCGAGGCCGGCATCCGCGAGCGCGTCGAGGATCAGCTGCTTCTGGGCGTTGTACGGCGCGACGACGATGATGTCGGCCTGCTCGAGCGGGCGCGGCAGTGCGCGCGCCATGCCGTCGGTGTAGTCCCGCCCGATCAGGGCGCGCACGATGCGGACGACCTCCGCGGCCTCCTCGGGCGACTGCGTGGCGTTGCCGCGATGCCGGATCGGCCGCACGTGCAACCCTGGCTCGATACCGTCGATCACGCGGCGCTCCGTGCCGGGCGCCGATGCCAGCGCGCCCGCGTAGGCGAGCTGCGAGACCGGGGCGGCGACCTCCGGATGCATCCGCCAGGTCCGGGCGAGGAACGCTCCGTGCGCCGGGTCGATGACCGCCTTGTCGTGCATGACCCAGCCCAGAGCCGAGGTGTCGACGGGCTCGGGGTGCGTGCCCTGGCTCACCTGCGGCAGCTGCTGCGGATCCCCGAGCAGCAGCAGCCTCTGCGCGGCCACCGCCACGGCGATCGTGGAGGCGAGCGAGAACTGCCCCGCCTCGTCGATCACGAGCAGATCGAGCTCGCCGCGCTGCACACGCCTGGTGCTGGAGAAGTCCCAGGCCGTGCCGCCCACCACGCAGCCGAGGCCGGCGGCGCCCTGCTCGGCGAGATACGCGGCCATGCCGTCCTTGCGGATCGCGGTGAAGACGGGCTCCGGCCCGTGCGGATCCTTCGGCGCCTTCGCCACCTGGGCGGCCGGAACCCCGGCAGCGACCACCCGTTCGAGCAGGTTCTCCACGATCGCGTGCGATTGCGCGACCACGCCGATGCGGTAGCCGTGCTCGTTCACGAGCCGGGCGATGACGTGCGAGGCGGTATACGTCTTGCCGGTGCCGGGAGGGCCCTGGACAGCGAGGTAACTGCGGTCCAGGTCGAGCACACCTCGCGCGATCGCGTCAGCAGCCTCCGGCAGACGATCGTCCGGTGACGTGGCGCTGTCCGCGGTGTCGGTGCTTCCGTCGGGATGCCCGTCCGGCCCTGTCCCCAGGACAGGCAGCGGCTCGCCCGAGACCGTCCGCGGCACCACACGGCGCAGCACGTCGGTCGCCGCATCCTGCGGGAACGCGGGGGCCGCCGACAGCACGGATCCGGCCCATTCCTCGATCGCTCCCTGCAGGGAGTTCACTCGGGGTGGCGAGGCAGGGGTGAGGGCGAGCGGCAGCTCGTCCCAGGTCTGCCCGCCGATCGAGCGCTCGCGGATGCGGTAGCCGTCGTCGAGCACCTCGACGATCTCCACCTCGTGCGGCACGTGGATCACACGCGCGGGGAACTCACCGAAGAACGGCGCGGGAGCCTCGTAGAGCGCGAACGGACTGCCGCCGACATTCAGAGTGCTGCCGGGCGCGACCTCACCGTGCAGGTCGACGAGACGCGTGACGGCGCGGGCGCCTTCCTCCATGCCCCAGTCCTGCGCGACGGCCGAGCGATCCGGGTCCACCCGCAGCACATCGCGCGTCGACTCCCACAGCGTCACCGGTTCGCGCAGGCGCTGGAAGTGCGAGATCCAGAAGCTCTTCGCCTCGCGCGGGAAATAATCGATCGCGGCCGCCGCGACTCGATGGAACTGACCGGCCTGCTCGAGTGCAGCGCCCGTCGCGCCCGCGCCCCGAGCCTCATCCTGCTCACGCTGCCCCTCGGCCTGCAGGGCGAGCGACAGCGGCGCGGGTTCGTAGGCGCGCGTCTCGGGCTCGTCCGGCGGAGCCGGCAGCACGCCCGCCTCGCGCGCGAGGCCGACGAGCCAGTTGCGCAGCCGCCTCGTCGAGACGCAGTCGTAGCGGTTGTAATCGGCGAGGTCGGCGAGGATCCCCTCGGCCTCGGCGGTGCGGCCCGAGGCGGCGAGCCCCCGCGCCTGCACGTACTGGACGATCGAGTCGTCGCCCTTCTGCACGTCGCTCGTGCGCACCTCGGCCCCCATGTAGAGCGGCTCGAGCTTCTTGATCGAGTACGACCGCGATCCGATGCGCACCGTCCGCAGCACCAGCGGATACAGGTCGACGAACACGCCCTCCCGGAGCAGCCGGTCGACGTCGGCCTCGCCCACGCCGTAGCGCTCCGCCATGTTCTGCAGATGCGAGGTCTCGTAGGGGGCGTAATGGTAGATGTGCATATCGGGGTGCGCCGCCCTGCGCGCCTTCACGAAGTCCAGGAAGTCCTGCAGCGCCTGCCTCTCGGCCGCGAAGTCGTGCGCCCACAGCGCGGTGTACTGCTCGGCGTCGTCGACCCAGCCGAACAGGTAGTCGAGCCCCCAGTGCTTGTTCTCCCGAGCCTGCCCTTCGCCCGGCTCGGTGTAGAGCGGATCCCCCTCGAAATCGAAGAACAGGTCGCCGCGGCTGGGCCGCGGCATCAGTCCGATCGCCGCCGCCGAGACGACCTCGAACGGCGGCGCGGGGTGTGCGCCGTCCCGTCCAGGCTCGCCAGCGTCTTCGGCCGCCATCGCGGCGAGCTGCAGCCGGGCCTGCGCACGGAGCGCCTGGAACGTCTCGACGTTCATGCCCTCCGGCGCATCCTCCGCCGGGGCAAGG
This sequence comes from Microbacterium sp. 01T413_2, assembly GCF_056398985.1. Classification (NCBI taxonomy): domain Bacteria; kingdom Bacillati; phylum Actinomycetota; class Actinomycetes; order Micrococcales; family Microbacteriaceae; genus Microbacterium; species Microbacterium sp. 01T413_2. The sequence goes on along the minus strand of NZ_JBFTQL010000014.1, from coordinate 9,801 downwards.
TCGTCGATGGTCCTGATGCCGGAGGCGCGGAGTCGCGCCCGCTGCACCGGGCGCATGCGCGCGACGAGCAGCAGATCCCGGTGGGCGACCACCTCGAGCTCGCAGGTGGCGCAGCGCCCGCAGGCGACGATCTGCAGATCTCCGCGGTCGTCGCCCCAGGCGAGCGGCGCACCCGCCGCGCCCTCGTCGATGCGGCGGTCGGCGATGAGGGCGCGCAGGCGCGCACGGCGCACGTGGAACAGCGGCAGCAAATCGCTCACCGCATGCGTCGAGATGCTGCGGTCGCCGAGGATCAGATCCACTTCGTCGGAACGCGGGATGCCGACGCGGTCGAGTTGATCGACATATGCCGCCAGCTGCATGAGCGCCGTCACGCGCGCGGTGCGGGCGAGCTTGGAGTCCTGCACGCGCCACCGCCCATCGGGGTCGCGCCGCAGGAAGTCCGCGAACCCGACGAACTCGGGCGTGGAGAACGCGGCCTGGTAGATCACCGTCGCGTCGGACCGCAGCGCGCGCAGCGTGTCAGCGACGACCTCCGCCAGCGCCTCGGCATCGGTCGAGGACACCTTGGGCAGCTCGATCACGCCCGGCCCGCCGTCGACGGATCGCCCGAGCTCCGCGATGTAGTCGTCCAGCACCACGAGCTCGTGCGCGTCGCCCATCGCCGCGGCGCGGGCGAGCGTCGCGTCCTCCGGATCCTCGACCGGCTCGATCCTCCCGAGCTTGGCGTCGACCGCGCGCGCCCAGGCGAACTCGCACTCGGCCGCGAGCTTGAGATCCGTGGCACTCCAGATCACGCGCTTCCGGTCGGATCCGACGTTCTGATCGGATGCGGAAGCGGTGATCACGCGCACGAGGGCTCCTGTCGTTCGGGGGCGACCGATCGGGCCGTCGCTTCGACCCTAGACGGGACCCCCGACATCACGGGCCGGCGTCAGCGCCACCAGGTGTCGTCGGGCGTGACCGGCTGGCGGCGCTTGTGCGAGGTCGCGAGGTAGCGCGCCTCGATGCGCTGCGCCACGTCGGCCGCCACCTCGCGCCCCTCCAGATAGTCGTCGATCTGCTCGTAGGTGAGGCCCAGCTCGTCCTCGTCGGCACGGCCGGGCGTGCCGTCCAGCAGGTCGGCCGTGGGCACCTTGTATGCCAGGCGGTCCGGCGCGCCGAGCGCCAGCAGCAGCGCCCTGCCCTGGCGCTTGGAGAGCCCGGCGAGCGGGGTGAGGTCGCAGGCTCCATCGCCGAACTTGGTGAAGAAGCCGGTCACCGCCTCCGCCGCGTGATCCGTGCCGATCACGAGCATGCCGCGCTGGCCGGCGATCGCGTACTGCGTGACCATGCGCAGACGCGCCTTGATGTTGCCGCGGTGGAAGTCCGCCACGTCCTCCAGGCCCGCCGCCTCGAGGTCGTTCTCGAGCCCGTCGACACCGTGCTCGATGTTGACCTCGACCCCCTCGTCCGCGGCGATGAACGCCATCGCCGCGGTCGCATCGTCGGCGTCGTGCTGCACCCGGTAGGGCAGGCGCACGGCGATGAACGTCGCCTCGCCGCCCTCGGCGCGCACCTTCTCGACGGCGAGCTGCGCGAGCCGCCCGGCGAGCGTCGAGTCCTGTCCGCCCGAGATGCCGAGCACATAACCCTTGGCGCCCGTGTGCTGGAGGTAGTCGACGAGGAAGCCGACCCGGCGGTCGATCTCCGCGGCGGGGTCGATGTCGGGGCGCACCCCGAGGCCTGTGGCGATGTCCTGCTGCAGGGTCATGCTTCTCCTTCGGTCGTGGAACCAGTATCCAACGGCGACGTTTCGCGCGCGTGAACGCCGCCGTGGCTCCGGCGGCGCCTGCGAGGATGGAGGCATGAGACTCCTCGTCGCCGCCCTCGCGTCCGAACTGCAGGCCTTCCCCGAGGAGCTTCCGGGCTTCGACCGGCTCGTGACCGGCCCCGGCAAGCTCAAGGCCGCGTACGGCCTGACCCGCGCGCTGGACGCGGCCCCCTACGAGGAGATCGTGGTCGTCGGCACGGCGGGAGGCGTGGATCCGGATCTCCCCGGCGGCGTGTACGAGATCACCGCGGCGATCCAGCACGACGTCCAGGACCTCGACGGCGTGATCGGGCAGCACGTCTCGCTGCCGCCGCGTGTCGCGACCGGCCGCGACGGACTCGTCATCGCGACCGGGGACAGCTTCGTCGATGACGTCGCCGTGGTCGAGCGGATCCGCGGCCTCGGCGGGGTGCTCGTCGACATGGAGACCTACGCCTACGTCTGGGTCGCCGACCAGTTCGACGTGCCGATCCGCGTGCTGCGCGCGATCTCCGACACCGCTCAGGACGGCGCCACCACCGTCTGGGACGAGACCGTCGCGGCCTGCAGCGTGCAGTTGCGCGAGCAGATCCGGGACGAGTACGGAGTCTGAGAACGCACCGCAGTCGACCGGTCGTGGACATTTCAGTTAACGCTCGCTAATCTGAATCACGAGTCCACGACCGCTGCGAAGTCGCCCAACGGAGGGTGCCGTGTCCGAATCAACCGCGCCGAGCATCGGTGCGCCGACCTACCGCGAGCTCGTCGACGAGCTGCGCGCCCGGCGCGCCGAAGCCGCCCTGGGCGGACCGGAGAAGAGCCGCCTCCGCCACACCGAGCGCGGCAAGCTGCTCGCCCGGGACCGGATCGATCACCTGCTCGACACCGGCAGCCCGTTCCTGGAGGTCGCACCGCTCGCCGGCTACGGTCTGTACGGCGGTGACGCCCCCTCGGGCGGCGTGGTCGCCGGGATCGGGCTCGTGCACGGGCGGCACGTCATGGTCGTCGCGAACGACGCCACGGTCAAGGGCGGCACCTACTACCCGATCACCGTGAAGAAGCACCTGCGCGCGCAGGAGATCGCGGCGGAGAACCGGCTGCCCTGCATCTACCTCGTCGACTCGGGCGGCGCSTTCCTGCCGATGCAGGACGAGGTGTTCCCCGATCGCGAYCAYTTCGGSCGSATCTTCTACAACCAGGCCAGGATGTCGCGGGACGGGATCCCCCAGATCGCCGCCGTGATGGGGTCGAGCACGGCCGGCGGCGCTTACGTGCCGGCGATGAGCGATGAGACGGTGATCGTGCGCAATCAGGGCACGATCTTCCYCGGCGGCCCCCCGCTCGTGAAGGCCGCGACCGGCGAGGTCGTCACCGCGGAGGACCTCGGCGGCGGCGAGGTGCACACCCGGGTCTCGGGCGTCGCCGACCACCTCGCGGAGAACGACGAGCATGCGCTGCAGATCGTCCGGGACATCGTGGCGACGCTGCCTCCCGCGCCGCAGCCCTTCGACAGGCTCAGGGACCGCGCAGATCCGACTGCCGCGGTCACGGATCCCCCCGTCGTCGACCTGCTCGACGTGGTCCCGGTCGAGCTGACCGTGCCCTACGACGCGCGCGAGATCATCCACGGCATCGTCGACGGCGGCGCATTCACCGAGTTCAAGGCCGAGTACGGCACCACCCTGGTGACCGCGTTCGCGCACATCCACGGCCACCGGGTCGGGATCATCGCCAACAACGGCGTGCTGTTCGGGGAGTCGGCGCTCAAGGGCGCGCATTTCATCCAGCTCTGCGAGCAGCGCCGCACCCCGCTGCTGTTCCTGCAGAACATCACCGGCTTCATGGTCGGTCGCGAGTACGAGGCGAATGGCATCGCCAAGCACGGCGCGAAGATGGTGAACGCCGTCGCGACCGCGACGGTGCCCAAGCTCACCGTCGTCGTAGGCGGATCCTTCGGCGCCGGAACCTACTCGATGTGCGGAAGGGCGTACTCGCCGCGGTTCCTGTGGCTCTGGCCGGGCGCCAGGGTCTCGGTCATGGGCGGACCGCAGGCCGCGTCGGTGCTGTCGACCGTGCGACGCGACCAGATCGAGGCGGCGGGCGGATCGTGGTCGGCCGAGGAGGAGGCCGAGTTCCAGGCCCCGATCCGGGCGGCGTACGACGAGCAGGGCAGCCCCTACTACTCCACCGCCCGACTGTGGGACGACGGGATCATCGAGCCCGGCCAGACCCGCGATGTGCTCGGCCTCGCGCTCGACGTCGTGATGCGGGCCTCTTCGACCGACCAGCCGGCCGCCGGCGCAGCGGCAAGCCGGCAATACGGCGTCTTCCGGATGTGAGTGAGATGCACCGCACTGAGCCTTACGTGTTCGACACCGTCCTCATCGCCAACCGCGGCGAGATCGCCTGCCGCGTCATCGCGACGCTGCGCCGTCTGGGGATCCGCTCGGTCGCCGTCTACAGCGACGCCGACGCGGGCTCCCGCCACGTCGCCCTCGCCGACGTCGCCGTGCGGATCGGCCCCGCGCCCGCGGCGCAGAGCTACCTGAACATCGACGCCGTGCTGGACGCCGCCAGGGCGACCGGCGCGCAGGCGATCCACCCCGGCTACGGGTTCCTCGCCGAGAACGCCGCCTTCGCGCAGGCGTGCGCCGACGCCGGGATCGTATTCATCGGCCCCACCGCCGAGGCGATCCGCACCATGGGCGACAAGATCACGGCCAAGCTGGCCGTCGCGGAGCGCGACGTGCCCACGGTTCCGGGGGTTGCACGCCCCGGCCTCACCGATGCCGACCTCATCGCCGCCGCCGGAGGGATCGGCTACCCGCTGCTGATCAAGCCCTCGGCGGGCGGCGGCGGCAAGGGCATGCACGTGGTCACGGACGAGGCGCACCTGGCCGACGCGATCGCCGCCGCTCGGCGCGAGGCCGCCGCGAGCTTCGGCGACGATGCGCTGTTCCTGGAGCGCTACCTCGCCACCCCGCGGCACATCGAGGTGCAGATCCTCGCGGACGCACGCGGCAACGTCGTGCACCTCGGCGAGCGCGAGTGCTCGCTGCAGCGCCGGCACCAGAAGGTGATCGAGGAGGCGCCGTCCCCGCTGCTCGACGAGTCCACGCGCGCGGCGATCGGCGCGGCCGCGTGCGAGACCGCCCGGAGCGTGGACTACCGCGGCGCCGGAACCGTGGAGTTCATCGTCGAGGCGGCGAAGCCGGACGAGTTCTTCTTCATGGAGATGAACACGCGTCTGCAGGTCGAGCACCCCGTGACCGAGCAGGTCACCGGGCTCGACCTCGTGGAGCAGCAGCTGCTCATCGCCGCCGGTGCTCCGCTCGGTTTCGGGCAGGAGGATGTCGTGCTGCGCGGGCACAGCATCGAGGCGCGCGTGTACGCCGAGGATCCGGCCTCCGGCTTCCTACCGACGGGCGGCCGTGTGGGGCGCGTGATCCACCCCGAGGGCGAGGGGATCAGGGTCGACACGGCGATCGCCGACGGCCTGGACGTCTCGATCGACTATGACCCGATGCTCGCGAAGATCATCGCGCACGGCGCGGATCGTGACGAGGCCCGSCGSCGMCTGGTGCGMGCGCTCGACGRGACRGCGGTGTTCGGCTTCCCGACGAACGTGGAGTTCGTGCGGGCGCTGCTCGAGCTTCCCGAGGTGGTCGCCGGCGACCTCGACACSGACCTCATCGCCCGCCGCTTCGACGATCTCGCCTTCGCCGAGGCCGGCGCACGCGTGTTCGCCGAGGCGGCGCTGCTGTTCGATGCCGCGCCGCGCTCCGAGGCCGCGACGGTGTCCGGCCCGTGGACTCGCCGCGATGGCTGGCGCCTCGGCGTTCCCGCCCCGCGTCGCTACCGACTGGTCTGCGGCGAGCACCATGCCGAAGTGCGCGTGACGGGATCCGGATCCCGCCTGTCGGTCGAGGTCGACGGATCCGGTCCGGTGGCCGCCTCCTCGCGCGCCGAGGGAGCCTCGCACCGCACGATCACGATCGATGGCATGACGCGGACGGTCGCCGCGCTCGAGATCGAATCCGGCCGGGTTGCCATCGCGCACAGCGGTGCAGTGTTCGAGGTCGCCGTGGAGCGGGTCTCGCATGCGGGTGCGACGGCGGCGGAGAACCGCCCGCATCTGGACTCCCCCATGCCCGGGACGGTCGTGCTCGTGCACGCCGCCGACGGCGCGCACGTCGCGGAGGGCGATCCGGTGCTCGTGGTCGAGGCGATGAAGATGGAGCACGTGCTGCGCGCCGGGGTGGCGGGCACGGTCGCCGTCCACGTCGCGCAAGGCGACACGGTGGCCCGAGGGCAGACCCTGGCCGTGATCACTCCGGACCCTTCGGCAAGCTCAGGGACCGAACCGGGTGCCGGTTCGGGGACCGATGTCGAGGAGGTCGCGGARTGACGGGGAAGCGCATCGAGCAGCGGGGACTCTACTTCGAGGAGTTCGAGGAGGGCGCGGTCTACCTGCACCGCCCGGGGCGCACCGTGACCGAGGCCGACAACGTGCTCTTCACGACCYTGACCATGAACACCCAGGCCCTSCAYCTGGAYGCSGCSTGGAGCGCCGGMACCGAGTTCGGCGAGCGSCTSGTGAACAGCATGTTCACCCTGTCCACGCTCGTGGGGCTCTCCGTCGCGCAGCTCACGATGGGCACGATCGTCGCGAACCTCGGCTTCTCCGACGTGTCCTTCCCCGCGCCGGTGCGCATCGGCGACACCCTCTACGCCGAGACGCTGATCGTGTCGAAGCGGCTGTCGTCGTCGCGCCCCGGGCAGGGCGTCCTTCAGTTCGCGCACACCGGGCGCAATCAGGACGGCACGGTGGTCGCCCTCGCAACGCGGTCCACCCTCATGCAGTGCCTTCCCGCGGAGGCCGCGCGATGAGCGCGCTGCAGGGCCCCGCACTGCTGTTCTGCCCCGCGGACCGCGACGACCGGTACGCGAAGGCCCTCGCCGCCGCCGACTCCGTGATCCTCGACCTGGAGGACGCGGTCGCCCCCGCGGACAAGCCCGCCGCCCGTGTGCGCCTCGCCGCCGCGGGCCTGGATCCGCGGCGCACGATCGTGCGGGTGAACCCGGCGGACACCCCCGATCACGCGCTCGACCTCGCCGCCCTCGCCGGCACCGTGTACCGCACGGTGATGCTGGCCAAGGCCGAGTCCGCCGCCGACCTCGACGCCCTGCATGCTGCGGGGCACCGCGTGCTGGCGCTGTGCGAGACCGCGCGCGGTGTCGTCCACGCCGAGGAGATCGCCGCGCACCCCGCGACGATCGGGCTCATGTGGGGCGCGGAGGATCTCGTCGCGAGCATGGGAGGACGCTCGAGCCGGTTCACCGCGGGCGCCCACGCGGGCCGCTATCGAGACGTCGCACGCCTCGCGCGCTCTCGCGTGCTGCTGGCCGCGAAGGCGTTCGGGAAGGCCGCGATCGACTCCGTTCACCTCGACATCGCCGACGTCGACGGTCTGCGCGCCGAGGTTCTCGATGCCGCGGCGAGCGGCTTCGACGCCACCGCGTGCATCCACCCGAGCCAGGTCGCCGTGATCCGCGAGGGCTATGCCGCCACCCCGGCCGAGCGCGACTGGGCCGAGCGCGTGCTCGCCGAAGCAGAAGGACAGCCGGGGGTGTTCCGGTTCGAAGGCCGCATGGTCGACGAGCCCGTACTGCGGCAGGCCAGGGCGATCCTCGGGCGCTGATCGCCGCGCCCGAGCATCGCCCACCGTCGACCCCGACCTCGCCCCTATCTCGTCAGCGCCCGTTCCTCGAGCAGCTCGCGCACCCGCTCGATCGGCAGTCCTCGCACGCTCTGCCGGTGCCCGGCCATGTCCTCCCCCGCGACCAGAACGTTGAGCACCGCCTCCTCCGTCGCCTCGACCACCGCCGTGTAGAGCAGATCCATCCGCCCCCAGGGCACGGCGCGCACCTCGTCCAGCACGACCTCCTCGCCCTCCGCCGGGAAGCGGCTGGCGAGCGCACCCGGATTCGCCGTCGAGAAGGCGAGGAAGATGTCGCCCGAGAAATGCGATCCCGCGGTCCCCGTGCGCGCGAGGCCGAGAGAGACTCTCCGCGCCAGCGCCGTGCATTGTCCGGGCAGCAGCGGCGCATCCGTCGCCACGACCACGATCACGCTGCCGGCGCCCTGCGGCGGCGTCGCCGATCCCGCCGCGGACGATGCGACGTCGCCCGATTCCGCGGCCACCTCGTTCTTGAGCACCGAACCCACCGGCTCCCCGCGCACCGTCAGCTCCGACATCTCGCCGAAGTTCGCCTGCAGGAAGACGCCGACCGTGTACTCGGCATCTCCCAGCACGACCCGGCGCGAGGCCGTCCCGGATCCACCCTTGAATCCGTAGCAGATCATGCCGGTGCCTCCGCCGACGGCTCCCTCGTCGACGACCCCTGACCGGGCGGCGTCCAGCGCCGCGACGGCGTGCCGGGGCCGCACATGCAGACCGTTGATGTCGTTCAGGCGTCCGTCCCAGGTCTCCGCCACGACCGGCAGGAGCCATTGATCCGCCGCGCCCGGAACCGTGTCGAGCATCCAGCGGATGGCGCCCTCATGCGCGGCTCCGACGGAGTGCGTATTGGTGATGAGAACCGGGGTACCGAGGCTCCCCGACTCCGCGATCCACACGGATCCGGTCATCTCGCCGTTGCCGTTCAGCGAGTGCACTCCGGCTGCGACAGGAGTTCCGGCGCCGGCGCGGCCGCGCGGCAGGATCGCCGTGACGCCGGTGCGGACGACGACGGCCTCGCCGCCCTCGATGAGAGCCTCGCCGTCCTCGATGAGAGTGGTGTACCCGACTTCGACGCCCGGCACGTCGGTGATCGCATTGTGCGCACCAGGGATCCCCCCGCGCACCAGCCCGAGATCCCGCGCGCGTGCCCGGCTCATCCGCGCACCTCGTCCTCGAGCTCCTCGTCCGCGGGCAGCGGCAGCGTCCAGCGATCCGGCTTCCCGCGCAGGTAGAGCGCGTAGTAGAGCATGCCGAGGGCGAAGATCCCGACGGCGACCGCGACCGGGATCCAGTCGGCGATCAGGCTCATCACCAGGATCACGAGGGTTGCGAGCGTCATCAGGATCGGCGCGACCGGCCACATCGGCATCCGGTACTCGGCGGCGTCGGTCGTGTGGTTGATCCGGCCGACGAACGCGGCGAGACCGACCAAGGCGTAGAGGATCACAATCCCGGCGCTGGTGGCGACGAGCAGGACGTTGAATGGGACCAGCCACAGGCAGAGCGCGGCGATCACGCCGACGATGATCGTCGCGATGACCGGGGTGCGCAGCGTCGGATGGATCCGGCCCAGCGGGCGGTTGATCGCGTCGGGCCAGGAGCGGTCGCGTGCCGAGGAGAACAGGGTGCGGCCGAACTGCAGGATGATCGCGAGCACCGCGTTGATCACGGCGACGGCGATCCCGACGCTGACCAGGGTGTTGACGACCGGCCCCGCACGCTCGGTGAGGAACTGCGTCATCGGCGAGGGAGAAGCGACGAGGGCCGCGAGGTCCTTCGAGCCCAGCAGCACGGCGATCGTGGGGACGATCTCCGCGACCACGGCGATGAGCAGCGACCACAGGATCGCGCGACCGATCGTGGAGCGGGCGTTCTTGGTCTCCTCCGCGTAGTACACCGCGGCGCCGTAGCCGTTGAAGGCGAACAGGGCGGTCGCCGTGTAGGAGACCACGAGGCCGGCGGAGGCGCTCACGAGCACGCCTCCCGGCCCGCTCGTGGCCACCGTCCACAGCGTGGAGATCGGCTGACTCACGTGCAGGAAGCCCACCACTGTGAGCACCACCAGCGCGCCGATCTCCAGGATCAGGAAGACGCCGGTGACCCACGCATTGGTCCTGATCCCGAGGCAGGCGATCACGGTGGTCACCAGGATCACCACGATCCCGACCCACCCGCCCCCGAGAGCCTCCGAGAGCACCCCGAGGTACTGGCCCGCCCCCGAAGCGATCACGCCGATGATGAGCACGCCGCTGACCAGGTTCAGCA
>NZ_JBFTQL010000013.1:0-87685 GCF_056398985.1 Microbacterium sp. 01T413_2 | reverse complement strand
GGTCAAGGCTGCGACGCCGCGCGCCACGCGCGCGCCGCGCGCCACGGCCAAGGGCTCGACGGCCGCCGGGCGCGCGACGGCTGCGGCGAAGAGCACCGCTGCGGCTGCGGGAACCGAGGCGCCGGGGGACGCCTCGAGCTCGGAGGCCGGTGCCACCACGGCGAAGCGCACGACCGCAAAGCGCGCGACCACGCCGAAGACGACGGCTGCGAAGAGCACGGCCGCGAAGACGACGGCGGCCAGGACCACGGCCGCGCGGACGACGGCGGCGAAGAGCACGGCATCGAAGAGCACGGTATCGAAGGACACAGCCGCGAAGCGCACTCCGCGGGCGAAGGCCGAGGGCGCGGCGCCTACGACCGCACCCGCCGCCCTCGCCGCGCAGTCCGCGGCCTCCGTTGCAGAGGTCGTGAACCCGCCGTCCCCGGCGGAATCGGCGATCGAGACGGAACCGGACCAGCACACGCCCTCCCCGGAAGAGGCCGTGACGGGGCATGATGCTCCTGTGGACACCGAACTGGGGGCGGCCGCGCCGGCCGCGGATTCGGCGCAGGGCGCAATGGGGCCCGACTCACGGCCGGGGACCGACGCCGCATCGGCGGAGATCGTCGACTCCGTGCCCGAACCGACGGACTCGGACGGATCCGCCGAGCCCGAGCCTGAGCCTGAGCCTGAGCCGGCCGACCCCGCGCCCGCGCAGACGACTTCGAGCGAGCCACCTACGGCTCCGCCTGCAGAAGAAGACGCATCCGCGTGGCAGGACGTCGCGGAAGATGCCGCCGCGGTGTCGGAGAGGCCTGCCGCAGACGTCGACGGACAGGCCCTCGTCGTGCGCGGGCTCGTCAAGCGCTTCGGCGACTCCGTCGCAGTGGCCGGGATCGACCTGACCGTCCCGGCCGGGTCCTTCTACGGCATCGTCGGGCCCAACGGCGCCGGCAAGACCACCACCCTCTCGATCATCGCGGGGCTGCTGCGCCCCGACGAGGGCACGGTGCGGATCAGCGGAATCGATCAGAGTGCGGATCCGGCTGCCGCGAAGAAGGCGCTCGGTGTGCTGCCTGACCGACTGCGCACCTTCGACCGGCTCACCGGACGTCAGCTGCTGCACTACTACGGTCTGCTGCGGGGACTGCCCGCCGACGTCGTCGAGAAGCGCGTGGCAGATCTGGCCAGGGCGTTCGATCTCACCGGTGCGCTCAGCCGCGTGGTCTCCGACTACTCCGCCGGTATGACGAAGAAGATCATGCTCGCCGGCGCGATGATCCACTCGCCGCGCGTGCTGGTGCTGGATGAGCCGTTCGAGTCGGTGGATCCGGTCTCCTCCGGTGTGATCCTGGACATCCTGCGCGCCTACGTCGCACACGGCGGCACCGTCGTCCTCTCCAGCCACGGCATGGATCTGGTCGAGCAGGTGTGCGCGCGGATCGCGATCATCGTCGGCGGCGAAGTGCTCGCCGAGGGCACGGTCGACGAGGTGCGCGCGGGGCAGACCCTCGAACAGCGCTTCGTGGAGCTCTCCGGCGCGGCCTCCGAAGTGGAGGGGCTGGAGTGGTTGCACACGTTCTCCGACTGAGACTGATGCTGGCGCTCGGCGCGCTGCGCGGCGACCGCAGCCGAGTGACCCGCACCATCCTGGCGCTGCTGCTCACCGCCGCGGCGACGACCGTGTCGGTCATCGCGATCCGCAGTCTTGCGCACACCTCCGAGGCCGCCGCGCACACGGTGATCGTGCTGGGCAGCTCGGCGGTGGTGCTGGGGTTCTTCGTGGCGCCGATCCTGGCGGGGTCCGTGGACCAGCTGGATCCGCGCCGCTTCGTGGTGTTCGGGGTCGATGAGCGCCGGCTTCCGCTCGTGCTCACCCTCGCCGCCTTCGTGAGCGTGCCGAGTCTGGCGCTGCTCGTGATCCAGGTGGCTGTGGTGATCGTCGCGATCTCGTTCGGAGCGCCCTGGGTCGTCGCGGTGCTCTCCGCGCTGCTGACGTTCGTCACGGCGGTGCTCGCAGCGCGCGTCGGGATGGCGCTCAGCGCGCGACTTCTGCCGGAGCGGCGCTCTCGCGAACTCACTGCGCTGTTCGCGCTCGCGGTGATCGTGATCGCGGTGCCGGTGTGCGTGTTCGTGGCCTCACTCGGCTGGGCTGGGGCGGTTCCCCCGGTCCTGCATGCCGTGGCCGGGGTGCTGGGCGTCACGCCGCTCGGCGCGTCTGCGGCGCTCCCGTTCCTCGCCGCATCGGGGCAGGCGGGTGCCGCGTGGGCGGCGGCCGTCATCGCGGTGCTGACGGCTGCGGTCGTCACGGCCGGGTGGCTGATGCTCGCCCGGCGCGCGCTGAGCACGACAGAGCGGCCGACAGCGGTGCGCGAGCGCCCGGGCCTCGGCTGGTTCGGGTTGCTGCCGTCGAATGCGTTCGGCGCCGTGGCGGCGCGCAGCCTGGTGTACTGGCTGCGGGACCGCCGCTACATCATGAACTTCGTGATCGTGCCGATCGCCGGCGCGCTCACCGTCGTGCCGCTGCTGGTCGCCGGGGTGCCGGTCGAGATCGCCGCGGCGTTGCCGGTCACGGTGATGGCGCTGTTCTTCGGCTGGCTCCCGCACAACGACGTCGCCTACGACTCCACGGCGTTCTGGATCCACGTGGCGAGCGGCATCAAGGGAGTGCCCGATCGGCTGGGCCGGCTCGTCCCTGTGCTCCTGATCGCAATCCCGACGTTGGCGGTGGCGATCCCCGTCACGCTCGCCGTGATCGGGCGCTGGTCCCTGCTGCCGGCGTTCGTGGGCGTGGTCGCAAGCCTGCTGCTGACCGGCCTTGGGCTGTCGAGCATCCTGTCTGCGGTGGCGCCGTACGCCGTCTCACGCCCGGGCGACAGCCCTTTCCAGCAGCCGCAGCGGGCGCGCGGTGGCGCACTGGGGCAGGCCGGCACGCTGGTCGGCGCCGTCGTGCTCAGTCTCCCGGCGCTTCTGCTGGCGTGGCCGGCGCTGGTGTCGGACGAGGCCTCCACGGCTCCGGCGCTGTGGACCGGGGGGCTGGTGGGCGTCGCCGTGCTCTTCCTCGGCGTCCAGACCGGCGGGCGTGCGTTCGATCGTCGTGGTGCCCAGCTGATGGAGTTCGTCGAGACGGCGTGAGCGGATCCGTCGGCGCTGCGATCGGATGCACGTGATCACGCGCCCACCCGGCCTCACGCGATTAGACTCGCGGTCATGAGTACCCCGCTGGATGCCCCGGACCAGGGCGGCGTCGCCACCCTCGATCGCGAACTCGAGCAGCTCCTCAACGAGGAACTGCAGGAGCCGGGAGACCACGAGCGGTTCTCCCATTACGTCAAGAAGGAGAAGATCCTCGAGTCTGCGCTCACCGGCAAGCCCGTGCGGGCGCTGTGCGGCAAGAAGTGGACTCCGGGACGGGACCCGGAGAAGTTCCCGGTCTGCCCGACCTGCAAGGAGATCTACGAGTCGATGGTCGGCTGACTCTCAGGCCACGTCGACGCCCTTCGACTCGTCGCTTCGCTCCTCGCTCAGGGACCGATCAGTCCTAACGGATATCTTCAAAAATGGTCGGGATCGCCGGATCCGACTTGCTGAGCGCGAGGGCGCGCACCGGCAGTTCCTCGCGCACCCTGAGGTGGTGCTCCCGCGCGGCGACCGTGCCGGCCGGACCCTCGAAGGCCGAGTCGATCTCACCGCCCTCGACGAGGGGCACCTGAAGCGCCCGCCCGTCGGGGTGCTCCGCGGCTCCGAGCTCCTCGAAACCGTCGGCGACGAGCACGGTCTCCGACTGCGCGACGCCGTCCGCGAGGATCCGGAACGCCGCCTTGCGCCCGCCCTTCGAGGCCTTGTCCGCCGATGCCTTGGCCACGGCGACCCAGCCGCCGTCGGATCCCTGCCGCGCCACGAGCTTGTAGACCATGCTCGCGGTGGGGTAGCCGGATCCTGTGACCACCGAGGTACCCACGCCGTAGGCATCCACCGGCGACGCGGCGAGGGCGGCGATCGCGTACTCGTCGAGGTCGCTGGTCACGGTGATCTTCGTCTCAGTCGCGCCGAGCTCGTCGAGCTGCGCGCGCACCTCGGCGGCCATGATGGGCAGGTCGCCGGAGTCGATGCGAACCCCGCCCAGCCTGGTGCCCGCCACGCGGATGGCCGTCTCCACGCCCTGGCGGATGTCGTAGGTGTCCACGAGCAGTGTGGTGCCGGTGCCGAGCGCCGCGATCTGCGCTCGGAACGCGTCCTCCTCGCTGTCGTGCAGCAGCGTCCACGAGTGCGCCGCGGTACCCATCGTGGGGATGCCCCAGGAGCGGCCCGCCTCGAGGTTGCTGGTGGCGCCGAATCCGGCGATGAATGCGGCGCGGGCTGCGGCGACCGCAGAATCGTCAGCCGCGCGGCGCGACCCCATCTCGGCGAGGGGGCGCTCTCCGGCGGCGATGCTCATGCGGCTTGCCGCCGTGGCGACCGCCGAGTCGTGGTTGAGCACGCTGAGCGCCAGGGTCTCCAGGATCACGGCGTCGGCGAAGGTGCCCTCGACAGTGAGGATGGGGGATCCGGGGAAGTACAGCTCGCCCTCGCGGTAGCCGCGGATCGTCCCAGTGAACCGGTAGCCCTCGAGGTAGCGCAGAGCGTCGGCGTCGACGACCTTCGCGTCGCGCAGGTAGCGCAGCTCGTCGTCGCCGAAGCGGAAGTCGCGCAGCAGCGAGAGCAGGCGGCCGGTGCCGGCGACCACGCCGAATCGGCGCCCCCCGGACAGTCGCCGTGAGAACAGCTCGAACACGCTCTGCCGCGCGGCGGTGCCGTCGCGCAGCGCGGCCTCCAGCATCGTGAGCTCATAGCGATCGGTCTTGAGGGCGCTGGACGCGGTCATGATCGACAGCATAGGACGCACACCGCACGGGACCGCGCGGATCCGGCGACTAGGCTGGAGCATCATGAACGACGCGCCGATCGGGATCTTCGACTCCGGGGTCGGCGGTCTCACCGTCGCCCGGGCGATCAGGGCGCAGCTGCCCCGGGAATCCTTCGTCTACATCGGCGACACCGCGCACTCGCCCTACGGGCCGAAGCCCATCGCCGACGTGCGCCGCTATGCGCTCGAGGTGCTCGACACGCTCGTCGACCAGGGTGTGAAGATGCTCGTGATCGCCTGCAACACGGCGTCCTCGGCGATGCTGCGAGACGCCCGCGAGCGCTACGACCTGCCCGTCGTCGAGGTGATCGGCCCGGCCGTGCGCCGGGCGATCTCGACCACGCGCAATGGTCGGATCGGCGTGATCGGAACGGTCGGGACCATCGGATCCCGCGCCTATCAGGACATGCTCGAGGTCAACGAGAACCTCTCGGTGTTCACGGCGGCCTGCCCGCGGTTCGTGGAGTTCGTGGAGGCGGGCATCACCGACAGCCCGGAGGTGCTCCGCGTGGCCGAGGAGTACCTGGCCCCGCTGCGGGACGCGGGCGTCGACACGCTCGTGCTCGGCTGCACCCACTACCCGTTCCTGCGCGGCGCGATCGGCTACGTCATGGGCGAAGGCGTGTCCCTCGTCTCCAGCGACGACGAGACCGCCGGCGATGTGTACCGGCAGCTGGTCCGGGGGGATCTGCTCGCCCCTGCCGACGCGCAGCCCCGCTACGTGTACGAGGCGACGGGCGCCTCGGCCGACGATTTCACCGCCCTCGCCAACCGCCTGATGGGCCAGGAGGTGCGGGGCGTCCGGCTCGTGCAGACCGGCGTCATCGACCTTCCCCACCTCAAGGAGATCCCATGACCATTTCCCCGTCTGACGACGCCACCATCCGCAAGGACGGCCGCACCGTCGACCAGCTCCGGCCCATCACGATCGAACGCGGCTGGAGCGCTCAGGCGGAGGGATCCGCCCTGATCAGCTTCGGCAACACGAAGGTGCTGTGCACGGCGTCGTTCACGAACGGCGTGCCGCGCTGGCTCACCGGCAAAGGCAAGGGCTGGGTCACGGCCGAGTACGCGATGCTGCCGCGGGCCACGAACGAGCGCAACGACCGGGAGAGCGTGAAGGGCCGCATCGGCGGGCGCACGCACGAGATCTCGCGCCTGATCGGCAGGGCACTCCGTGCCGTCGTCGACACCAAGGCTCTCGGTGAGAACACGATCGTGATCGACTGCGACGTGCTGCAGGCCGACGGGGGCACTCGCACCGCGGCGATCACCGGGGCGTACGTCGCCCTCGCCGATGCGATCGAGTGGGGCCGGCGCAAGAAGTTCATCGGACAGAAGGCCCAGGTGCTGCACGATTCCGTCGCCGCGGTGTCGGTCGGCATCATCGACGGCGAGCCCATGCTCGACCTGGCCTACGTCGAGGACGTGCGCGCCGAGACCGACATGAACGTCGTCGTGACCGGGCGCGGACTGTTCGTCGAGGTGCAGGGCACGGCCGAGGGTGCGCCCTTCGACAAGCGCGAGCTCGACACACTGCTCGAGCTCGGCGTGAACGGCTGTGCGGATCTGCGTGACCGCCAACTCGCGGCCCTCGCGGAGGAGCGGGCGTGAGGATCGTCCTCGCGACGCACAACGCCCACAAGGTCACCGAGTTCGGCGGGATCGTCGCGGCCACCCGGCCCGATCTCGAGGTCGTCGGCTACGACGGGCCCGAGCCCATCGAGGACGGCGTCACCTTCGAGGACAACGCCCTGATCAAGGCCCGTGCGGCCGCCGCGCACACGGGCCTGCCCGCGCTCGCCGACGACTCCGGCATCGCGGTGGACGTGCTGGGTGGTTCGCCCGGAGTCTTCTCCGCCTACTGGGCGGGGCAGCAGAAGGACGACATCGCGAACCGGGAACTGCTGCTGGATCAGCTCCGCGACATCGCGGATCCGCACCGTGCCGCGCACTACGTCAGCGTCATCGCGCTGGTGCTGCCGGATGGACGCGAGTGGACGGTCCGCGGCGAATGGCCGGGCCGGCTCGCGCACGCGGCCGTCGGCGCCGGCGGCTTCGGCTACGACCCCGTCTTCGTGCCCGAGGGGCAGAGCGGCGCCGAGCGTACGGTCGGTGAGTTCACGGCGGAGGAGAAGCAGGCTCAGTCGCACCGCGCCCGCGCCTTCGCCGCCCTGGTGCCGCTGCTCGCGGAACTCTGACCACCGCGAACCCGACCGTGGACGCCGTCGCGACCCGCGGGTAGCGTCGGCGGCGTGGACTTCGAAGACGGACGATCCCAGAGCCCGGCGCAGCTCTACTACCAGTGGCACGGTCCGGCGGGTGACGGACCGCCGCTGCTGCTCGTGCACGGCGGCGGCTCCACGATCGAAACGAACTGGGGTGCGCTGATCCCCGAGCTCGCCCGTGATCGCCGTCTACTGGCCGTCGAGCTGCAGGGGCACGGGCGCACGCCGACCGGATCCGGTCCCGCTTCATTCGAGCGCTCGGCCGATGACGTCGCGGGGCTCCTCGCCGAACTCGGTACCGGCGCGGTGCAGGTGCTCGGCTTCAGCAACGGCGGGCAGGTCGCTCTGCAGCTGGCGATGCGGCACCCGGCCCTGATCGCGCGGCTGATCGTCGCGTCGGCACCCTTCCAGCGGGACGGCATGATCGACGGGTTCTGGGACGGTCTTGCCTCGGGCGAGTTCGGCGACATGCCCGATGCCTACCGTGAGGCCGATGCGCTCGTCAGCGGGGATCCGGCGCATGCGGAGCGGATGTTCGTCCTGGACCGCGACCTCATGCTGACCGGGTTTCAGGACTTTCCGGGCGAAGGGGTCGCTGCGATCGCCGCGCCGACGCTGATCGTCGCCGGCGATCAGGACGTGATCCGCCGTGATCATGCCGTGGCACTCGCCGATCTGATCCCCGGAGCGCGGCTGCTCATCGTGCCCGGCGGCCACGGCGACTACCTCGGCGAGGTGTTCGCCACGGGCGAGGACCTCGCCCCGCTGCGTCGCACGCTGCCGATGCTGACCGATTTCCTGGACGACGTGTTCTGAGCCGCGCCCGACCGCACGCGCAACTGAGAATCATCCCCATTCCCGACTAGGCGAAAACCCCTCCGACCGGGGGATCCCGGCTCTACCCTGGAGGTATGCACGATCACGCACCCGCCACCGGGATCCGTTCCGCAGGCCATCGACGGCTGCTCGCGATCTCGCTGACGCTGACCTGCGTCATCATGCTCGTGCAGGTGGTCGGTGCGATCCTCAGCGGATCCCTCGCGCTGCTCGCCGACGCGGCGCACATGTTCACGGACGCATCCGCCCTGGTCATCGCGCTCATCGCGAGCGCGGTCGCGGCCCGTCCCGCCGACGATCGGCGCACGTTCGGCTACCAGCGCGCCGAGGTGTTCGGAGCGCTCATCAACGCGATCATCCTGATCCTGCTGTCGGCGTGGGTCGCCTTCGAGGGCGTCACACGGCTCCTGCACCCGACCCAGGTCGAGGTCGCCGGAACGCTCATGCTCATCGTGGCCGCCGTCGGCCTCGTCGCGAACGCGATCTCGATGTGGCTGCTCAGCGCGGCGCAGCGGGAGAGCATCAACGTGCGCGGCGCGTACCTGGAGGTAATGGGGGATCTGATCGGATCCGCGATGGTGATCGTCGCTGCGATCGTCATCATCACGACGGGCTGGATGCCCGCCGACGCGATCGCCTCCCTCGTGATCGCCGCGATGATCATCCCTCGGGCGGTCTCGCTGCTGCGCGAGGTGTTCTCGGTGCTCGCCGAGTCGGCGCCGAAGGGCACGGCCGTGAGCGAGATCCGCCAGCACCTGCTCGACTACCCTGGCGTCACTGGGGTGCACGACGTGCACGTCTGGCAGCTCACCCGCGGTGCGCCCGTCTTCACCGCGCATGTGTCGGTGCAGCCCGCGCTGCTCGTCGGCGGAGGAGCGTCGGCCCTCCTCGTGCAGATGCAGTCCTGCCTCGCCGAGCACTTCGACGTCGAGCACTCCACGTTCCAGATCGAGCCCGATGCGTCTGGTTCGGGCAACGCGGGCGACTGCGAGGCCGTGCACGCCTGACGGCCCTTTCGCGACCGGTCAGGACTCGACGACCACCTCGCCCGGCGACTTGTCCGGACGCAGGCCGCGCCAGCGCGAGTGCCTCAGCACGCCGTCGTCGGTCCAGTTCGCGAACTCGACCTCTCCGRCGAGCTCCGGACGCACCCACAGCGCGTCGGACGCATCGGCGACGGGGACGCCGTCCACGGCCGGCGCCGACGTGCGCAGCGCGTCCAACCGCGTGCCCAGCTCCTGCAGCATGCGATCCGTGAAGCCGGTGCCCACCCTGCCCACGTAGCGCAGGCCCGAGGGCAGCGCGGGGTCGGGGATCGCGAGCAGCAGCGACCCGATACGCCCGGTGCGGTCGCCCTTGCCGGGGCGGATGCCGACGATCACGACCTCCTGCGCGCGGGTGAGCTTGATCTTCAGCCACCGCGGTGAGCGCGCACCCGGGGCGTATGCCGACGCAGGGTCCTTCACGACCACGCCCTCCAGATCGAGCGCGGCGCTCGTGGCCAGGGCCGCATCGACGTCGTCGAACACCGGCGGCACGAGCACCGGCGCGGGCAGGTCGGCGGCGATCTGCTCCAGCAGCTCCCGGCGGTCGCGCAACGGCAGGGCGGTGAGGTCGTGCCCCTCCAGGCGGAGCAGATCGAACAGGTGGTAGCGCACCGGCGTGCGGATGACCTCGCGCTCGATCTCGCGTGCCCGGGTGAGGTGCATCCGATCCTGAAGGCGGTGGAAGCTCGGTCGGCCTGCGGCGTCCAGAGCGACGATCTCCCCGTCGACGACGGCTTCGCCCACGGGGAATCGGGGTGCGCCGTCGGCGGTGAGCTCGGGATAGCGGTCGGTGATGTCGGTGCCGCTGCGCGCTCGCAGCCGGAACCGGCCGTCCGACCAGGTCCCGATCGCGCGGATCCCGTCCCACTTGATCTCGGCCCAGCCCAGTCCGCGGGCCGTGCCCGGTGTGCCGTGGTCGGCGAGCATGGGGGAGTAGCCGGGGACCGGATCATCCGCCGGAGGGACGGAGGAGGCTTCTGGAGCGGTGGCCGTCCCGCCGGCCGCCGGTCCCGTCGAGGAGGCGACGCGCGTGCGGGCTTTCTCGACCGGTCGCCGATCCTGCCGACGCACGGTGAGCGGGGTGTCGGCCGTCGGCGGATGATTCTGAGTGATCACCGTGAACGGATCCAGCCCGCTCTCCGCCCGCTCGAGCACCTCGTCGAACCGCAGCTGCCGGAGATCCGGATCCTCCAGCTCCTCCCAGGTGCGGGGGGCGGCGACCCACGGCTGCGGGCGGCCGCGCAGCGAGTAGGGCGCGATCGTCGTCTTCTTGCCGTTGTTCTGGCTCCAGTCGAGGAACACCTTGCCTGCGCGCAGGGTCTTCGTCATCACGCTCGTCACGAGATCCGGGCGATCCGTCTCGATCGCCCGGGCGAGGGCGTGCGCGAAAGCGGAGATCTCCTCGCTCGTGCGGTCGCCGGGCAGGTGCGCGTAGAGGTGGATGCCCTTGCTGCCGCTTGTGACGGGCACCGGATCCATGCCCATGCCGTCGAGGATGCCGCGCGCGATGAGCGCCACCTCGGCGCACTGCGCGAGCGTGACGCCCGGTCCCGGATCCAGGTCGAGCACGAGACGATCCGGGTTGCCGCGCCCGCCGTCGGGAGCGAAGCGCCACTGCGGGATGTGCAGCTCGATCGCAGCGACCTGCGCCATCCAGACGAGCGTGGCGACCTCGTCGACGAGCGGATAGTCCTTCGCACCGCCGGAGTGCGGGATCTCCTGGCGCGGGATCCACCCGGGGGCGCCCGGTTCGAGCTGCTTGGCGAAGAAGGATCCCTGCGGATCCTCCGCGGTGCCGACGCCCTCCACCCAGCGTTTGYGCGTGACGGGGCGTCCGGCGAGGACCGGCAGCAGCTGCGGGGCGATCCGCGCGTAGTAGTCGATCACCTCGCCCTTGGTGGTGCCGGTGACCGGGTACACGACCTTGTCGAGGTTCGTCACACGCAGACGACGCTCGCCGATGCGCGCGAACTGCGGGCCGTCTGCCATGTCGTCAGGCTATCCCGCTGCTGCGGGAGTGGTGTGTACTGGTGCCATGAGGACGATCTGGAAGGGCTCGCTCACCTTCGGCCTGGTCAACGTGCCGGTCAAGGTGTACTCGGCGACGGAGGACCACGACGTCTCGCTGCACCAGGTGCACGACGCGGACGGGGGGCGGATCCGGTACAAGAGGGTGTGCGAGATCTGCGGACAGACCGTCGCCTACTCGGAGATCGACCGGGCCTACCAGGACGAGTCGCAGACCGTGGTGCTGACCAAGGATGACCTGGAGTCGCTGCCCGCCGAGCGCAGCCGGGAGATCGACGTCGTGGAGTTCGTGCCGTCGGACCAGGTGGATCTGCTCACGCTCGACAAGGCGTACTACCTGGAGCCGGATTCCAAGTCGCCCAAGGCCTATGTGCTGCTGTGCAAGACCCTGGAGGCCACGGACCGCACCGCGATCGTGCGTTTCACCCTGCGTCAGAAGACCCGGCTCGCGGCCCTGCGCGTGCGCGGCGATGTGCTCGTGCTGCAGACGCTGCTCTGGGCCGACGAGGTGCGCGAAGCCGACTTCCCCATCCTGCAGGAGGAGGTCACGGTCTCCGACAAGGAGCTCGAACTGTCGGCGTCGCTCGTCGAGGGCTTCTCCGCCGACTTCGACCCGAACGCGTTCGTCGACGAGTACCAGGTCGAACTGCGCACGCTCATCGACGCCAAGATCGAGAAGGGCGAGGCGTTCGAGAAGGAAGAGACGTTCGCGCCCGCCGAGAAGGGCGGTGAGGTCATCGACCTCATGGAGGCGCTGCGGGCGAGCGTCGAGAAGTCGAAGGCCGCGCGTGCGGCGGCCTCCGAGAAGGGCGATGCGGACGGAGCCGCCCGCGACGCCGGCTGAGCTCGGCTCAGATCTCCGGCTCGACGGCCGGGATCCCCGCGGCGGACTCCTTCTTCGCCTTGCGGCGCTCGTTGAAGTAGTGCCAGGCGGTGACGGCGAGCGTGAGCGCGACGACGCCGAGCAGGATCACGTCGATGTACTTCGTCACGAGGTCGGCGACCCAGGGGATGTAGGCGATCAGGAAGCCGACGTAGGTGAGGCCGAAGCCCCAGATCAGGGCGCCGATGAGGTTGTACAGGCTGTACTTGCGCCACGGCATGTGCCCGACGCCGGCGGCGACGGGCGCGAAGGTGCGCACGACCGGCACGAAGCGCGCCAGGATCACGGTGAGACCGCCGAAGCGCTCGAAGAAGTGGTTCGTGYGCTCGACGTTCTTGCGGCTGAACAGACCGGACTCCTTGCGCTCGAAGACCGCAGGGCCGCCCTTGTGCCCGATCAGATAGCCGACCTCGCCGCCCAGGAACGCCGCCAGTGCGATCAGCAGGCCAACCGCCCAGATGTCCAGCCCGAAGACGTGGTTGGTGTGGGTCAGCAGGCCCGAGATGATCAACAGCGTGTCGCCCGGAAGCAGGAACCCGATGAGCAGACCTGTCTCGGCGAAGATGATGAACAGCACCACGGCGAGCGCCCAAGGGCCGGCACCGTTGATGATGACGTTCGGGTCGAGCCAGGGGATGAGGGCGGCGTGGTGCACAGGTGAGTCCCGTCCGTGGAGTCGTCGCTGGAGTGTTCGCCGAGATGCCGGCTTCTGTGAAGTCTAGAGCGGGCAGGTCTCGCTCGGCTGGGAGAGCGACGCGCGGAATCGGCGCTGGTGGGGTGWCCTCGGGTCACCCCACCAGCGATGCCGTGCGGAAGGTGGGACTTGAACCCACACGCCCGGAGGCACAGGAACCTAAATCCTGCGTGTCTGCCAATTTCACCACTCCCGCGGGTGGACCCAGTCTACTGAGGCCGGATCCACCCCATTCCTCTGCCGATCAGCCGTGGAACTCGTGCGGGTGCGGTCCCGTGCGGCCGTCGCGGTCGAGGGCGTCGATCGCGGCGAGCTCGGTGGCGTCGAGATCGAAGCCGAACACGTCGAAGTTCTCCGCGATGCGGCTCGGCGTCACCGATTTCGGGATGACCACGCGGCCCTGCTGCAGATGCCAGCGCAGCACCACCTGGGCCGGAGTGCGGCCGTGCCGGGCGGCGATGGCCGTGATGGCGGGATCCTGCAGCACCGCGCCCTGGGCGAGCGGGCTCCAGGCCTCCGTGGTCACGCCGGCCGCGGCGTCTGCGGCGATCACCGCGCGGTTCTGGAACGCGGGGTGCAGTTCCACCTGGTTGACCGCGGGGACGACGGATCCGGTCTCGAGGATCCGCGCGAGGTGCACGGGCTCGAAGTTCGAGACGCCGATCGCGCGCATCCGGCCGTCGGCGTAGAGCGACTCGAGGCCGCGCCAGGTGCCGGCGTAGTCGCCGTCACCGAGCTCGGGCCAGTGGATCAGGTAGAGGTCGAGGGCGTCCAGGCCCAGCTTCTCGAGG
The DNA here is from genome assembly GCF_056398985.1 of Microbacterium sp. 01T413_2. Classification (NCBI taxonomy): domain Bacteria; kingdom Bacillati; phylum Actinomycetota; class Actinomycetes; order Micrococcales; family Microbacteriaceae; genus Microbacterium; species Microbacterium sp. 01T413_2. The sequence continues at coordinate 74,290 of NZ_JBFTQL010000013.1, read as the reverse complement.
CTCTCGTCGTACGCGCGGAGGGTCGCGTCGTAGCCCTGCTCGGCGTTCCACGCCTTCGAGGTGATGAAGAGCTCGTCGCGAGGGATGCCGGATTCGGCGATCGCGCGGCCGACACCCCGCTCGTTGCCATAGATCGCCGCGGTGTCGATGCTGCGGTATCCGGTCCGCAGGGCGCTCGCGACGGCGGCCGTGGTCTCGTCGTCCGAGACCTGGAAGACCCCGAAGCCCAGCTGGGGCATGGCCACGCCGTTGTTCAGCGTGATGGTGGTGTTCGGGGTGATGGTGGGAACGGTCATGTCGTTCGTCCTTCTGTGCGTGTTGCGAAGAGGGTGTCGTCGGGGGCGGAGCCGGGGATCAGCGCGCCACCCCGGCGGGGACCGGAGTCGTGGTCGTCGGAGTGTGCGCTGCGCCTGGACGCGCGGTGCCGCGACGAGCGGTGAGCGCGGCGATCACCATCACGACGAGAGCGAGTGCGGTGATGCCGGCGCCGATCCAGATGGGGGAGGTGTATCCGAGGCCCGCGGCGATGCCGACGCCGCCGGCCCAGGCCCCGAGCGCGTTGCCCACGTTGAACGCGCCGATGTTCGCGCCGGATGCGAGCGTCGGGGCCGACGACGCGTATCCCATGATCCGGGACTGCAGCCCGGGCACGGTGCCGAATCCGAACCCGCCCATGAGGAAGAGAGCGACGACGGTGGCCGGACCGCTCGACGCGAAGAGCGCGAATCCGACGAGCACGACGATGAGGGCCGCGACGAAGACGATGAGCGTCACGTCGATGGATCGGTCCGCTGCCTTGCCACCGGCCCAGTTGCCGAGGAAGAGGCCCACGCCGAACAGCACGAGCAGCCACGGCACCATCGTGGAGGCGAAACCGCTGACCTCGGTGAGCGTGTAGGCGATGTAGGTGAACGCGCCGAACATGCCGCCGTACGCGAGCACGGTCACGATGAGTGAGAGCCACACCTGGCCGGAGCGGAAGGCGCCGAGCTCGTCGCGCAGGCGGGTGGGCGGGATGTCGTGCGTCGCCGGCACGAGCAGGGCGATCCCCACGAACGCGACGACCCCGATGATCGCGATCGCCCAGAACGTGGCGCGCCAGCCGAGCTGCTGGCCGAGGAAGGTGCCGAACGGGACGCCGAGCACGTTGGCCGCGGTGAGGCCGGTGAACATGATCGCGATCGCGCCCGCCTTCTTCGCGGCGGGGACGAGCGAGGCGGCCAGAACCGATCCGATGCCGAAGAACGCCCCGTGCGTGAGCGCGGCGATGATGCGGCCCACCATGGCGAGGCCGTAGCCCGGGGCGAGCGCGGTGACCGCGTTGCCGATGATGAAGAGCACGATGAGGCCGAGCAGCACGGGCTTGCGCGGAAGGCGAGTGGTGGCGGCGGTCAGGAACAGCGCGCCGACCACGACGCTCAGCGCGTAGCCGGAGATGAGCCATCCGGCGGCGGCCTCGGTGACGCCGAAGTCGGCGGCCACCTCGGGCAGCAGGCCCATGATGACGAATTCGGTGAGGCCGATTCCGAAGGCGCCGAGGGCGAGGGCGATCAGGCCGAGAGGCATGGGGGAACTCCTGATACAGTGAGATAGTTGCAGACGCGGGTTTTTGCGTCRGTGACCACAATACTTGCACGTGCAAATAGAAAGCGCAAGCAACTACTTTTGGAGGATCCATGGGCATCGCCGATGACGCCGTCGAGATCCGCGCCCGCGGATGGCGCACGATGGCCGCTCTGCACGCCATGATCGAGGCCGAGCTGGAGCGTGCGCTGTCGACCGAGGCAGGGCTCTCCGTGGTCGAGTACACGGTGCTGGAGGCGCTGAGCCGGCAGGACGGCTGGCACATGCGCATGCAGCAGCTGGCCCGTGCCGCGGCGCTCAGCCCGAGCGCGACCACCCGGTTGGTGAACCGGCTCGAGGACCGGGGGCTGCTCACCCGGATTCTCTGCGCCGACGACCGTCGCGGGATCTACACCGAGCTCACCCCGAGCGGGCAGAAGCTGTACGAGCGCGCACGTCCGGTGCATGACGAGACGCTGGAGCGGGTGCTCGCCGATGCGGCCGAGCAGCCGGAGCTGCTGCCGATGGTGGAAGCTCTGCACGACGTCGCGCGCGTCGGCTGACATACCTCCCGCGCCGTGCAGGGGCGGGTCTGTGGATAACTTCCGAGGCCGGCCCTCGGTTCCTGCGACGATGCGGGGGTGAGCCTGTCGACCGCTGCCGTCACCGAGAGGGTGCGCGCCCGGCTGCGTGCCGAGCGGACGGATCCTTCGGTCCATCCGGATGAGGCGCGGCGGATCGCCCAGTTCGAGGTGCGCCGTCACAACGATCAGGCGCTGGCTCGCGGCACGGCCACGATCGACGACGAGGCGGCGTGCGTGAGGGACATCCTCGCGGGGGTTGCCGGATACGGTCCGCTGCAGCCGCTGCTCGAGGATGACACGATCGAGGAGATCTGGCTGAACGGCCCCTCCCGTGTTTTCATCGCCCGAGAGGGGCGCAGTGAGCGTGTGCCGATCACGCTGACCGAGGCGCAGCTGCGCGATGTCGTGGAGCGCATGCTGCACTCCACGGGCCGGCGTGTGGACATCGGGCAGCCGTTCGTGGATGCGTCCCTTCCGGACGGCTCCCGTCTGCACGTCGCGATCGCGGATACTGGTGGAGTTGCCTATTCGAAAGTGAATTATTCCGGCTAGCGCGGCGCTCTAAGATCTGCCTCGCGGCGTATCTGACATCGTTCGCACAGAGACTTGGGGGAAAGATGAGCCACCCCTGCGGGAGAATGTCCGAGTGCCGAGCAGATGCGTGTTTTGTGGTTCCGACGCCCCGCTGACCCGTGAACACGTCTTCGGGAAATGGGTGGCGAAGACCGGGCTGGACCTCGCACCGCTAGAGCATCATGCGGGTCCGCTGAACGCGTTGCCACGGCACCTGGGAAATCAGCCGCCGTACCGGCAGGAGGTCAGAGATGTGTGCGGCGCTTGCAACAACGGGTGGATGAGCAGACTCGAAAAAGCCGCGGGGCCTGTACTAACCCCAATGGTTCTCGGCCAACCCAGCACTATTGCTGTGGAAGATCAGCCGATGGTCGCGAGGTGGGCGCAGAAGACCGCCCTGACGGCGATGCTGCTGTCAAGCAAAGGGCAACGGGACGACGGGTACGGGCTCTCACCAGTCGAATACCGCGCCCTGTACGACAACCGCGAGTCGATGGGCCCGCTCGCGGGCAGCCAGTTCTGGGCGGGGCGGTTTGAGGGAGATCGAGCATTCGCGGCGGTCCGGGTGACGCCGCTGACCGGGCGCATCCCGGGGCACCCAGAGCCCCACACTCCTCAGGCGTACGCGATGACGATCGTGCTCGGCGCGCTGATACTCCACGGAGTCCGGTTCACACCTCCGGCGCGTCCCATCGACGCAGCCATGACGCATGGGTTCCCGCAACTGTGGCCGACGATCTCCCCGGTAAACTGGCCAGCGGGTCAAGTGTGCACCGAGGAGAACTTCATCTCACTCGCTGACGCAGGCATGTTGCGCGTCGGGAACGATGAGATCCAGTTGCAGCCCTGGACGCAGGCGGCCCAGCTGCCGCAAAGCGGAATCGAGAACGGGGCCGTGAAGGTCCGAGCGCTGTGCCACAAGCATGACGTCTACTACCCGCCCGTCCTCCTGCAGGAAGCACTCAGCGGGACGTTCTACGCCTTCATGGTGGCCTGCGAATGCTCCGCGTACATTGTCCACACCGATGCTGACCGCGTCCGATTCCGTGCGGCCGCCCCGCCCGAGGTCATCAGCAAGATGTACGAGGACATGCCGGGAGATGAGTACATCTTCCGGGACCGTAACGGCGAGTTCATCTGCAAACAGCTCCCGGCCTGACCCGCCGGTTCTCGGCTGGGCGAAGACCCCGCATGAACGCGAGCTTGGCAACGGAGGTCTGAGCTCTCCGGCTCGAGCGAATTCACTCGATTGCTTGCAGGCACTGCATAGATGCTCCCCCAATGTCGTCGCCGCCGATACGGTAGGAGCGTGCGCGCTGGGGTGTGGATACCCGCAGGCGCCGATGGCTTGGAGACTAATGACGCTTGCACCCGCGAACCCGGATCACCTCACTCAACGTGAGCTCGAGCAGGCGCTCTGGGGCGCCGCGAATGCGCTGCGCGGGCCGGTGGACCCGGGCGACTTCAAGGCATACGTGTTCCCGGTGCTCTTCTACAAGTGGATCAGCGACGTATTCGATTACCACCACGAGCAGGCCCTCGACGACCTTGGCGACGGCTGGACGCAGCAGCAGGAGGACGACGAGTATCAGGCGTTCGTGATCCCCGAGGGCTCTCACTGGGACGACACGTTCGAGGTCACGAAGAACAGCGGTGCTGCGCTGAACAAAGCCCTGGTTGCGATCCAGCAGGCGAACCCCGGCAAGCTCGCCGGAGTTTTCGGAGACGTGAACTGGTCCAACCAGGAGCGGATCCCGCAGCCCGCTCTGCGCGCGCTGATGCAGGTCTTCGACAAGCTCACCCTGGACCCTGCGCACGTCTCCGGCGACATGCTCGGATCGGCATACGAGTACCTGCTGCGGGAGTTCGCCGAGGCGTCAGGCAAGAAGGCCGGCGAGTTCTTTACCCCACGGCCTGTGGTCCACCTGCTCGTGAAGATCCTCGACCCGCAGGCCGGTGACTCCGTGTGCGATCCCGCATGCGGCTCTGCCGGCATGCTCGTCGAGACCACCGAGGCGGTAAAGCTACACGGCGGCAACCCGCGATCCCTGTTCCTCTATGGCCAAGAGCAGAACCTCACCACAGCGGGCATCGCACGCATGAACCTGTACCTGCACGGCGTGGAGGACTTCGAGATCAAGCGCGGCGACACGTTCCGCGCGCCGAAGCTCCTGGATGACGCAGGGCGCCTGCGGAACTTCAACGTCGTGATCGCCAACCCGCCGTTCTCCCTGGACAATTGGCCGTCCTCGACCTGGGCGAAGGACCCGTACAAGCGCGCCCTGGGTGGGATCGTGCCGCCCGCGAAGAACGGCGACTGGGCGTGGATCCAGCACATGCTCTCCGTCATGGACCCGAGCAACGGACGCGTCGGTGTCGTAATGCCGCATGGCGTGCTGTTCCGCGGCGGCCGCGAAGCAGAGATGCGGCAGTGGGTCATCGAGCAGGACAAGCTCGAAGCAGTGATCGGCTTGCCGAACAACCTCTTCTACTCGACGTCGATCCCGGTGTGCCTGCTCATCTTCCGGGCGGAGAAGAGCTCTGAGCGCAAGCATCGGGTGCTGTTCATCGACGCCCGGACTCGGTTCAAGCCCGGCAAGAACCAGAACACCCTCAGCGACGAGGACGTCGAGGTCATCGACGCGGCCTACAAGCGCAGCGAGGACCTCGACGGCGAGGGCGGGCTCGCGCTCAGCCTGGTTCACCGCGACAAGCTCCGCGAGTTTGATTACGACCTGAACATCGGGCGGTACATCCAGACCGAGACCCGCGCAGAGGCTGACGTCGACGCGGCGCTGGCGGCATTGCGCGAGGTGCAGGAGGCCATGGACGTTTCGCGCGCGGCGCTGGACCTCCGGCTGAAAGAGGCTGGGTTCGATGCGTGAGGGGTGGCAGTGTGTCACCTTGGGCGACGCACTACGCGAGATCCATCGACCTGTGTTGGTGGCCAACCTCGACGAGGTCCACTACGCAGGGGTGCGTTGGTATGCCGAAGGAGTGTACGTACGGGAGGCTGTTCCGGCGTCCAACGTAAAAGCGAAGTCCCTCACTGAACTCCGCTCGGGCGACGTCACGTATAACCGTATGTGGGCAACCAAGGCGAGCTTCGGAGTCGCTCACGATGACGTCGATGGCTGCCTCGTGACTAACGACTTCCCCATCTTCTCTGTCAACCCGGCGACGACCCTTGTCAGATTCGTTGAACTGCTCTTCCAGACGTCTGGATTCCAGGCCGAGGCCGCAGCTCGCGCGATCGGTACCACGGAGCGACGCCGGTTGAAGCAGCGGGATTTTCTGATGATCCCTGTCACGCTCCCATCCATCGCCACGCAAAGACGGATCGTGGACCTGATCGCTGCGATCGACGATGCGATTGCATCGGCGGATGCTGAGGCCAAGGCTTCCGCGGAAGCAGAGATGGCAATCGCGCAGGCGGTGCAGGGAGTGCCTACCGAGCTCAGACTTCTCCTCAGCCGTATCGAGGCCGGCTCAAGTCCCCGAGCACTAGACCGACCGCCGCTGGGCGGCGAAAGAGGCGTTCTGAAGGTCAGCGCGATCGGGTACTCAGGGTTCAAGCCCTCTGAGTCGAAGGCGTTACCTGACTCGACGACGATGCCCGAACGTGCGCTTGTACGGTCTGGCGATCTCCTCATGACACGTGCCAGCGGCACAGTAGATCGAGTAGGGATTACATGTCTCGTGTCAGCGTCGACGGACAATCTCTACCTCAGCGACAAGACACTCCGACTGGTGCCTGATACCTCGAGGACATCCGCAGACTGGCTCAACACGATGCTCAGAACTGACAGCGCGAGAAGACAGATCGCTGCACTCGCCACTGGATCAGACATGCGGAACCTGTCACAGGAAAAAGCTCGGCAGATCTCGCTACCAACGCCCAGACCCGACGTCCAGATCAAACAGGCAGCAGCCTTCAGTCAGTTTCACGCTGCCGCGGACGCCGCCCGAGCCACCGCCGAAGCTCTCCTCGCCCTGCGCTCGAACCTGCTCACAGTGCTCCTCTCCGGGGAACATGAGATCCCCTCGAGCTATGACCAGTTCCTGAACCTCGACGAGGAGGCTGCAGCATGACCGGGTACAACGAGAAGAACACCGTGCAGGCGGCGCTCATCGATCTCCTGGTCGAGACGGGCTGGACTCATGTGGAGGGCAAGAACCTTCCGCGGACGACGCAGCAGGTGTTCATTGAGTCGGACCTGCGGGATGCGATCGAGCGGCTCAACCCGGAGCTAGCCGGCCGTACGGAAGCCGTGCTGGCGAAGGTGCGCCAGGTGGCCCTGTCGGCGTCCGCCGAAGGACTGATGGTCGTGAACGAGCAGTTCACGCACCTGCTGCGCGGTGGCGGCACTGTGCTTATGCCGGACACCAACCACGACGAGCCGTTCCAGTTGCTGGACTTCAAGCACCCCGAGAAGAACACGCTGCTGGTGTCGGACGAGGTGAGCTACCGCGGTGCGCGGTTCGACCTGGTGTTGTGGATCAACGGGATCCCCGTGGTCGTCGGCGAGACGAAGACACCGGTCTCTCTCACCAAGAGCTGGAAGGATGGCGCCAAGGACATCTACACGTCCTACGAGATCCACCAGCCGGAATTTTTCACCCCAAACCTGCTGTCCTTCGCCACGGAGGGCAAAGACTTTCGCTTCGCTGGCGTGCACACGCCCCTCGATCATTGGCAGCGGTGGGGTTCCAGCGCTGAGTCGGCGACGATCGAGGGCTGGGCCCGGGTCGTGATGAGCGTCGCCGGGCTTCTCACCCCGCAGGTGATCCTCAACGTCATCGAGCATTATGCGATGTACGACCGGCAGGACGGCGGTCACACGATCAAGCTGCTGCCGCGTTACTTCCAGTACGAGTCCGTGGAGAAGATCGTCGCCCGGGCGACGAGCGAGCAGGGTTCTCGTGGTCTGATCTTCCACACGCAGGGCTCCGGCAAGACTCTCACAATGTCGTGGGTTGCTTCCCGCCTCTACTTCGATCCGCGGATGCACAACCCGACCATCGTCGCGGTCGCCGACCGCACCCAGCTGGTCACGCAGACGTTCGCGCAGTTCGCCTCGGCAGGGGTGCCGGAGCCGGTGAAAGCACAGAGCACTGCGGCACTGCAGCAGGCGCTTCGGAGCGGCGAGCGCGGCATCATCGCCACGACCGTCCACAAGTTCAAGGGCGCAGGCGTTCTCACCGAGCGGGCCAACGTGATCATGCTCGTCGATGAGGCGCACCGGACGCAGGAGGGATCCCTCGGCGCCGACATGCGGAACGCTCTGCCGAACGCGCACCGGTTCGGCTTCACAGGAACCCCGATCGCGGACCTGGACCGCAACACTTACCAGCTGTTCGGCGACCAGCGCGATCCCGGTTGGGCACTGGACACATATGATTCCGACCGCTCGATCGCTGACGGGACCACCGTCCCGATGAGGGTGATCCCGAGGCCTGTGCGGTTCGACGTCGCCAAGGAAGAGCTCGACGCAGCGTTCGACGCTCTGGCGGATGAGGAAGAGCTGGGCGACACCCAGAAAGAAGCCTTCGCCCGCCGGGTCGCCAACGCGCGGGCGGTCTTCCACAACCCCGGGCGGATCCAGAAAGTCGCCGCCGACATCGTTGCGCACTTCTATGCCGCGATCGACCCGCACGGGATGAAGGCGCAGGTCGTGGTCGCTGACCAGGAGCTCTGCATCCTGTACGAGCAGGCTCTACGCGACGAGCTCGCGAAGGCCGGCCGGGACGATCAGGTGGCCGTGGTCATCTCCGCCACCGGCAAAAGCGAGCTCGAGGCGTACAAGCTCAACGAGGGCGAAGAAGAAGCGGTGCTGGACCGCTTCCGCGACGTGGACGATCAGTTGAAGTTCCTGATCGTCACCGCGAAGCTCGGCACGGGATTCAACGCCCCCATCGAGGGTGTGCTGTACCTGGACAAACCGATGAAGCTACACACGCTGTTCCAGACGATCACTCGGACCAATAGGCCGTGGCGAAACCCGGCGAGCGGGTTCACGAAGGGCTACGGCACGATCGTCGACTACGTCGGTCTCGGCGGTGCTTTCGCGCGCGCGATCGCTCCTAGCAACCCGGATCACGCGCAGCGGCAGATCGAGACGGATACGCTGCTGCTGAGTCTGGACGCTGCTTTGAAAGAGATGCGGCGCCGGTTCGTCGGGATCGTCCGGGACGGGTCGATGAACTCCCTGCAGCAGGCTCTGGAGCGTCTACCGCAGGATAGCGACGATCGGGCCGAGTACCGCGCTGAGTTCCTCTATGCGCAGGGGCTCTGGGAAACCATCGCTCCCGACGAGCAACTTTCCGACTGGGAGAACGACTATCGCTGGTACGCGCAGGTGTACGCCGCGATCCCGAGCGAAGTCGACGAGGACGGCATCCTCTGGGAGCGCCTTGGCCCGAAGACCCTGCAGATAGTGCACCAGCACATGCACAACGTCCGCGTCGATGACCGCCAAATCGCCGTCGTCATCGCCGACGCTGACACGATCAAGAAGATGGCCGACGCGGGTCAGCTCCCGCCGGTGCCCACCGAATACGAGGGCAAGTCCGCGCAGGAGATCGTGGACAGTCTGGCTGCGCGGATCCGCAAGAAGCTCGAAGGCGGCGGCGCCAACGCTGGCGTGTACCGCTCGATCGCCGAACGCCTGGACCAGCTGCGCCAGCAGATGATCGAGAACGCGGATGACTCGATCGCTTGGCTGACGAAGCTGTTCAACGTGGGCACGGACCTCAAGACCGTGGAGGACGCCGACGAAGAGGGCGTGCTCGCGGCTCTCCCGAACGCGAACGTGGGGATGCTCACGCGGATCTTCCAGGAGCACACGCCTGCCGGGATGACGGTGATGGTCAGCCAGATCGCGAAAGAGGTCGACAATCTCGTCAGCCATGCCGTGCATCCGCAGTGGACGACACGGGAGAACTCCATGAAGGCCGTGAAGCGAGAGCTGAACGCACTGTTCAAGAAGTACGCGCTGCCCCGCACAGGCGAGCCAATGGACTCCGCCTGGCGGTACATCCTCACGCACTACTGAGAACGCGGCCGGATTCCTGCGCCACGCTCTAATTCCCTCCCTAGTTGACATGGCCTCGGCACCATCAACCGACCTGAACGTCTGGGGGCGCGAGCACGGCGATGAGCGATGCATGCTCGACCTGCTCGGCCGGATCCCGACGTTGATCGTCTGGATGGTTTGGATAGTTGCTCGAGCTGCTGGCGCCGGGGGCCCTGTGGCGTTGGGTAACGCGCAAGTAGAGCATCGCGATCTCCGGGATGGCTGCTGGCGGCGAGAACGTCCGGCCCGACCAATCACTCCTCACCTGGCGAGCCTCGCCCCCACTAGATATCGAAAGGTCCCATTTAGGACAAGGCGATGTGCATGGATGCGGCCTCGTTGGGCGTGATGGTCATCTGACCTGCGAAAACTCCCGATTGGAAGCGTTGTCGTGGCCTATCCGGAATGGAATAGAAGCTGCCGAGAACGAAGGACATGAACTCCGACGGAGTCAACGCGCGAGTTACCGGTACTCGGCAATGCTGATACTGGCCCAAGGTGATGTGGGAGACGGGGTGCACGAGGTCCCTGGCGACGCCGGGGCGCGCGTCGAAATCGAATCGGACCGGTACCGGCATGACCTGATGGCCCACGATGTCGACGAAGTGGTTCTCTCCGAAGTAGAGTTCCGGGTCGTTCTGGTACGGCTCCAAGTCCGGTGCCGGCAGGTAGGCCAGCCGATGCTGCTCGATACCGGCGGGGCCACCCGCATAGCTGAACTGGATAAGAGCGCCATCGAGCAGATGCATCGCGTAATTGCCGGTCCGGGCGAGATCCGTGTAGATGTCGGCGTACGGTTGTTTCTTCAAAGCCAAGCTCATATCCGCACCGGGCTGGGCGACGCGCCAGCGCCGTTCGGGGAGCTGAGAGGGAACAACCACGTTTTGATCGTCGACCATTCCGGTTTCGACGAGCCGTGCGGTGAGCCCAGCAATCTCCTTGGCGAGAGCCACCGCTACGTTCTGCGCCATTAGACCTCCGAACCCAGAATGCTCCGGAGCTCATCCAGCACTTGTGGGTCCAAATCCTCCTTGAACACCTCACCTCGTCGGAGGCCCTCGATGATGGCGCGCATCGAACGCTCTGCCTCGGAGATCGTGCCCTGGGCTGCTTGGCTTACTTCGCGGTGGACGATACGCAGCCGAGTAAGTTGGTCTTCGGTCGGGTATGTGAAGTCGAGCTCAAACGCCGCACGTGCCACGTCGGTGATCTCATCGGTGAGGATGCCCATGGTCGGCCCAACGCCGCAGATTCGTACCCAGGCCTTGCTGCGGGTGATGGCTGTAAAGAGTCGGTTTCGGACCACGGCCTGATTGGCTCGTCGATCGAGCTCCTCCTCTGCGTTGACGATGTAGACCATGCCGGCTTCGTTCCCTTTTGCGCGGTTAATGCCGGTGAATGTGATCGAGTCCTTGTTGGGAGCAAAGAACACATCAGCGGACGAGTCCACGCCAGCCAGGTGGTTCTCGACGCCGAGTTCGAGAAGGATTCGTCGAAGGGGGCCCAACTTGGTTCGCGCCGTGAATGGGTTGGGGCTGATGACCATGATGTCGTCATGGCGAAGCTCGTCCTCGTCGAGGTTCTTCTTGATTTGCTCGGCGACCCACTGGTTCTGCTCGTGCGCGGTGGCGAATCTGCGGTGCTCGACGAGGTCCGGAAACGGAGAGTGTTCCTCGAGGAACTTGGGGCTTGACTCGGGGGAGCGAGCCAGTCTCACATGTTCCCCGGCAACAAGGTCCCCGTCGGAGACGTGGTATCCGATATCTCTCCAGCGGTCGGGTTTGCCGAACATCTGCACAAGACCCGTCCCGGTCTGAGGCTCAGGGGTCCGATAGACCCCAAATCCCACCGCGTGTGCAGTGACGAGCACAGGACGGGAGTTTCGATAACACTTCTCAAGCACGACGTCGCGTCGAGCGCCGACGTCGTACGCGGTAGCGGCCAGGGACACTCGAGGGTTGCCGGCATCATCGTTCCCGAAGATGACTTCGGGCTCAGGTACTCCGGAGCCGGTGAGACTCTGAAGCTCGTCATACGCGTACACCAGCCGACGCGATTCGCTCAACATCTCATAGCAGAGTCGCAGGAACGCCGCAGGGAAGTCCTGAGCTTCGTCAACGAGTATCACGTCGTACACAGGCTTCGGATCGGTCGCTTGGGACAGGGCGTGCTTCACTGCGCCCTCGAAGGCGTCACCGCTGAACTCCGCCTTTGCCGACTGGAGGTCGTAGTACGTAAGTCCGTTCACGTCGCAGAACTGCTTGTAGATCCCGGTGCGCTCTGGGCCGCCGCGCCCGCCCCAGGCATTGACGATGTGGATCCGATCCCAGTCAGGCTCCGCTGAGTTCTGCTCAAGACAAAATGTCGTGATCAGGCGCCTGAACTGCTCCTTGAGGGAGCGTGTGTAGAACGTGACTGCAATGCGCCAGTCTGGGTGGCGTCCGTGYAGGTACGCAACCTTCAGGGCAAGGATGATGGTTTTCCCCGATCCGGCAAGTCCTCGGATCCGTTGAACCCCGTCGATCGTCTCGACCACCGCCTGCTGTTGACCGCTATCTAGGGTCGCGATCGAGTGTTCCAGGGCCAGTAGTCGCGCGCCTCGTGAGCCTTCGTCGCCCACGACGCGGGTCTGCCGTGCCCGGCGGATTGATGACACGCTTTGCGCGGCCGACAGGAGCTTTCGGTAGGTGTCCTCGTTGAGGTCTTCTTCGTCAAGCTCTGAGAGCCGGTCCAAGAGAGTCGCCGAGGTGGCAACGAGGTCGGGCAGAGCGCCCTGCCGTCCGGCTATGCCTGGGGCGAACGTCAGAATTTGTGGAGTCGTGACGAGCCGGCGCCTGTTGACCAGATCCCGGTTCTGCATGAGGCGCGAGTGGTAGAGGCGGTAGATGTCGTCTTGCCGGCGTTCATAGTCGCCGAGATCTGTGCCTTCGACGACGTCGAAGAGCACCGCGCCATACTGGGGAGAAAGCCAGAGTGCCTCGGGTATGGCATCGTCGGCATCACCACCCAAATTCGGGTAGCCGATGATTAGATCTCCCTCCAGGAGCGCTGCCGACGCGAAAATCTTGGTCAGTTCGCCGACTGCCGCAGGCTTCGTGGACGTGCCACGGACGATGTTCACACCCATGGCCCGAGCATATCCGTGACACGGACACGGGCTTGGCCGCGTCACCATCGACATGAAAGGGCAAGCCCGGGCAAGTGCTTTTCACGATCTCGGAGCGCCAGGGAGCTTTCTTCTACTCCGTCGAGGTCTCGCCAGACGAACAGTGGTTCGTCCTAATGGTGCTGGGACGGGCGGCACCGGCTTGTCGCCTGTGGCTCTGCCTGCTGACCATCTCGCACGGGGATTCACCGGTGCGCATGCAGCAGGTAGACGTCTCGGAGACTCGCCGTTTCGTAGACGTTGCCACGCGACTGACTGCCTCGCAGTTCAGTGTCTGCCGGATTCTTCGCGCTTGAGCCTGGCGTGTTCTTCGCAGAGCGTCCAGACCCACATGCGGATCGTGTAAGTGCGGGCGCACGCGCCACACATCTCGCAGATCTCGGTACTTGCCCATTCGGCATCCCGGATCGCCTGGTGGAACTCCTCGTTGTACTCGTCCGGCTCGACGGAAGCTCGCGCATAGAAGCTCAGCGACCCGAACTTGCTCTTCACCTGGTGCACCAGATAGCTGGGGTCGATGGTCGTCAACTCTTGATCGAGCCTCACGAGGAGTGAATGCCAGCCCGGCCCGACGTCAATGACTTCGGGCCATCCTGCTTCAAAACGAGCCATGATCGATCGCATCGCCGTCTGGTCGCCGTCAGTCATCGGCTCCTCCACTGCTGCACGGCGGATCGGCGGGTCTGTGCACAAGGGGCTCAGGTGGTGCTGGCTTCTGGCGTTGCTCGCGCGCAAGTTGACGTCGACGTGATCGCTCTCGGAATGCGCGTCCGACTCTAAGGCTGCGCGTCACGCGCGTGTCCCAGCTGATCATGTCGCGTCGTCGCCACTCCGTGGCCRCATGTCCACGAAACCGCGAGATGGCCCGGCGACGCTCGACGAACTCCAGGCCGTCAGGGAATGGAGCGGGGAGCCCTGATGTGTCGGGGAGCAGGTGTGCGAAGAGCTCTGAGAAGGTGGGGCCGTGCCCCGTTCGCCGTCGTGTTTGGGCGACGAAGATTGCGGCCGCGAGGGCCCACTCCTCTGCCGTGTCTTCACCGGTGAACTCGTCAAAGACATACGCCCACGCCACTGGAGGTGGCGTTGCTATTCCTCGCCACCAGATCGGGTTGGGATCGGGCTCCACGAACCACCGTCGCAATCGTGGTCGCACGCACGGGCCGACCCCGCGAGGCGACCAACTGTCATCGGGGCTGGCAGCACACGTGCAGGGAACAGCGGAGTACGTCCGACGAGCGTTGATTGTTTCGTATGGCCTCCGAAATTATGCCATACGAATTAGGCCATACCGTCGTCTGACTTTCTCCACGCTGATGGGGTGGCTCGGCGGAACGAACAGATCGAAGCGGAGTGGAGCGCGTACTCGCGGCGCTTTGCGACTTCGCTCCGATCCGCCCGTGAGCGGGTCGGCCTCAGCCAGGAGGATGTCGCCTATCGGGCGGGCCTGACTCGATATACCTATCAGAAGTACGAGAAGGGCGAGTCGCGCCCGGGCAGCCCTGCGAATCCCACCCTGCGGACTCTGCTCGCGCTAGCGCAAGTCTTGGAACTCCCAGTTACATCGCTGATCCCCGCTGATGTTCCAGATCTGCGTGCGCGGTAGTGCGTTCCGACTGGCCGCAAGCGGCAAGCTCAATGCGGCGAGACGAGGTCTGGCACGAGCCGAGACGCGGCCGAGCATATTTGACCACCGCACCCGAGCCGTCGGAGTGCCCGGCAGCCAGGCGAAGCTGACCCTGAAGTGTGCTGCCTGTGCGAGGACGCGCATGCCGGTCAGGCGTTTCTTAGGGCCGGATAGTCGGACCATTCGCCGCCACTTAGGCGCGACCATGCGGATGCGGTAGCCGCTGTGATCCCGAGCAGGTCGGACACGACGCGCGGGTGCATTTGCCGAGTCAACTCCATGAGGGCCGTCACTCGGGCGCTGCCGGCGCGGAGCCCGTGGTGCCGCAGTCTCCGGCTCAGCGATTCCGGTGTGATGGGCCGACCGGGGTTGCGTCCGGGGAACAACCATTCGGTGGAGTTGCGCTGAGCGGTTGCCCAGATTTCGGTGAGCGCGTCCTCGAGGATCTCGGGGAGCTGAATCGGGTCGACGCCAACTGTCAACGTAGCGGGCTTGGTCGTGGTGTCGACGTGGTTTCGGGTCAGGGTGGTGATGCGGGTGATGTGAAGACCGTAGAGCAGCACGAGGAGGCCTGCGGAGCGAGTGAGGGGATCCATGTCTGGGGCGGTGAGAAACGTGCGGGCCATGCTCCACCGATGGTCGGATGCGTAGTGGCGGCCTTCGAGTTGGGAAGGGCGTGCTTCTACGCGGAGGTTGCTTAGGCGGTGTCGACGCAACCATCTTGTGAAGGGAGCGAGAGCATCCTGTTGATTGGGCGACCCGGTGAGGAACTGGTCCAACTTCCTCTGCGGGTAGGTCATCACCGTTGCGCCCTCCGTCCTGATCTCGTTGAGGAGCCGGGCGCATTGTTGCAGAGCCGAGCGCAGCCGCTGATGTCGAGAGCTGGAACGTGGATGGCTCCGGGAGGCCGTTCGCGGCGTGTTCGCCGGTTGAAGTTCCCAAGCACAGTACTGCCGGAGGATGAGCCGGTCTTCAGGATGCGCGACCGTAGGCAGCCAGTGGCGCACCCAGTGATCGAAGCGTGCGGCTTGGATGTCGAATTCCGGCAGCACCCCGGCGCGAACCAACAACGAAAGCAGGAAGGCAGCTGATTGCCCGACCTCGACGCGGTCGATGATCGCGTCCGCGTTCAAGGGCAATGCTCCTTCCGCAAGTTCGCGCAACACGGCCGCCGCACGGCTCTTATGCACCCAGCGCTCGAGAGACGCCGCACTGCCGTGGTGGGTCCGGAGATATGCGGCGAGCGGCTCCATCCCATGACGGATCTGACCGGTCTCGTCTGCGAGGAGTTGCTGGATGACGAGAGGGCGACGGCAACGAGCGCATAGGTGATGCTTGCGTGCTTCTTCAATCGATCCGCATTGCGGGCAAGCCATCGTGACTGGCGTGCCAGCGCAGACCGCGCACACGCTCTGTCCGCCCATGAATCCTGTAAGCAGCACTTTGAGTCCGCACTCCGGGCACGAGCGAGGCGTCCGCATGGCGTAATAGCATCGTGCGCACACGCGACGGCCGTCCATATGCGAGGCGATGCGCCCGCGTTGCCCGCACAGCTGGCAGACCTTGATCGGCGCCTTGTAGCAGGCGAGGCAGATGTTATGCGGACGGCGGGCGATGATCGTTGCCTGTCGGTGGCACAGCGCGCACAGCGCAAACGATCTTGGGTCTGCGCGCCAGCACTCCCGGCAGTAGGCAAGGCCGTCTAAGGTGCGCTGGACCGGGCGAACCAGCCCGCATGTGGTGCATTGCGTAGCCCGGGCATTCCGGTCGCATCGAGAGCACCGTCGCCCACCGCCAGAGCCAACGTTGGGCATGAGAACAGCGCGCCCGCAAGACTCACACGTGGGGAGGACGACCCGGGTCGCGCCCTCGGCCTTGAGAGCGTGCGCGAGCTTCTGAACCGTTTGAGGCACGTTCGTGTGGCGCCCTTCGAGGACACCAGGTTGCTTTATTAGGGCCAGCTCCAGCAGACGCTGTGTCAGATTCACCGAGGCGACTTGGGCGACTATCTCTGTCAGCCTCTCCGGCGTGACCTCCGGCGTGACAGGCCGAATGAGCTTGACAATCTCTTCGATCCTCGGCTCCTGAGCACGTTTCGGCATGACTTCTACTCGGATCGAGGTCGGCGGATCTCTGCTCTCACAGGGCGGAGGTCTCCGATTGGCATACGGGTCGGTTCTTCGCCGATCGCACGCGGGCGCGCGGAGGACTGCCGCCGTGTGATCGTGAGTAGGTCGTCCAGCGAGCAATCTAACGCGTCGCACAGCGCAGCTAGCACGTCGATACGCACCCGCTGCGGCGGCTGAGTGACCAGCCGATACACCTGCTCCCTGGACAGATAGATGCCGCGCTCTTCGAGCAGCGGCTTGAGTTTCGTGGTCTGAAAGATTCCCCGAGACGCCATCACCCGGCGCAGATGCCAATCGGTGGCGAGATCAATCGTCATCAGCTTCTCCTTCGATCAAGTTCTTCAACGCTTGCGCGAGCTGCCGATTCTTGTAGTCCGAGCTGACTGACGCGTATATCGATGTCGTCGACGAGTGCTTGTGCCCAACCTGATCCTGCACGAACCGATCCGCGTACCCGAACTCCAAAAGGTGAGTCACATACGAATGGCGCAGACTGTGCAACGTTAGCTCGCGAGGCAGCCCGGCCTCGGTGCGAAGCTCCGCAAATCGCCGATCGAGATAGCCAGCGGACAACCGCGTACGGCGCTCTGTCACCCACAGCGCGTCCAGCTCGGGTCTCGGGGCGAATCGATCCCGTGCCTGTTCTAGCCACATCTGCATCCCCTCGATCCACCAATCAAACTCGGGAACTAGCAGCACTGTCCGCCGCCGCGGCGCGCCACCACCGGCCGCCTTGCCCCACCGCACATGGATCGCCCCATATCGTCCCCATTTCCGCACTTTCGCGTTGTGATGCAGATCAGCGATGTCAAGCATCACCGCTTCCGTCCTCCTCAACCCAAATGCGTACACCGTTTTCAGCAACTGAGCGTCTCGCAATGCCCCGAGAGCTCCCTTGCGCCGGGCAGTGACGAGCGACTCTACTCGTGCGTCCGCGGTGTCGAATAGGCGCTCCAGCTCCTCGTATGTGAACGGACGCCTCTTCCCGTTGCCCTCGAACTCGTACCGATGCGCCACCGTGTTCCAAGGAAGGCACACCTGAGAGGGCACTTCGCCGAACTCCCGCTCGCAAATGAGCATCCAGTCATACAGCGGGCTCGTCAGATAGTCACAGAACCCCCGAATCGACCCTTGGACCTGCCGAAGCGTTGACAAGGCACGTCCCCGAGTGACCAAGTTCGCCGAGAACTCATCAACGTCCGCGAAAGTCCACCTCCAGGGCGGCGCGTCCACGAAGTCGCGAAACCGAGTCACCGTCGCGACCCCGTTCTTGATCGTCTGTTCGCTCAGCGCTCGAGACATTTGCTGGTTTCGCCAGCCATCGAGCATCGCCCGGAAAACTTGCAGTTCCGGGTTCGCGAGCGACACGTTCGACGCAGAAGCTAGCAACCGAAATGTTGAGGACGGTTCATCGTATGTAGTCATCAGATGCAACAAAGTACGGCATGATGCATCATCGGGTCAAGCAATGGGTCGCACGCTCGGCAACCCCAGGAGATAACGTCGATGCTGAGCCACTGCCGTCAGGCTGATATTCGACTATCGCAACACATCGACAGATGCAGTCGATGCAACTGTCGATGGATTGTGGTGCGGGGCTCGTGGGCGGTGAACATCAGGAAGTTCGTGCCGCGGTATCGGAGTCTGGAGTCGCTGGTCGCGCAGGGGATGGTGCCCACTCCGGTCGCGGCGATGCTCTCCGACGCCATGCGCGCAGGGCGCAGCGTCGTCGTATCGGGGCCGACGCATGCGGGTAAGACCACGCTGTTGGCGGCCCTGGTCGCCGAATGCGCCGAGCAGCGCGTGATCACGGTGGAGGAGACCTTCGAGCTGGGCGTGCAGGCACCGGATCTCGTGGCACTGCAGGGGCGTCAGGCGAGCCTCGAGGGAACGGGCGAGATCACACTGCGCCGTCTCGTCAAAGAGGCGCTGCGCATGCGGCCGGATCGGCTGGTGGTCGGCGAGGTGCGCGATGCCGAAGCGCTCGATCTCGTGCTGGCGCTGAACACCGGCATCCCCGGTGCGGCGACGGTGCATGCGAACTCGGCGGCGGAGGCGCTGGACAAGCTGACCATGCTGCCGCTGCTCGCCGGCCGCAACATCGATCGTGCGTTCATCGCGCCGGCGCTCGCGGCATCGGTCGATCTCGTCGTGCACTGCCGTCGGGAGTCCGATGGAAGCCGGCTCGTCGCCGAGGTGATCGAGCCGCTCGGCGTCGATGCGGACGGACGCATCACCCACCGGGTGCTGCATGCGGAGTCGGCCCCGTATTCCGTTTCGCGCATGGTCGCCGAAGGGGACCTCGCATGACGGTGCTGATGGGGGCGCTGCTCGCCGCGGGCATGGTTCTGGCGGCGTCACCGTGGCTGTGGCCCGCCGGGAGCCGCGTGGTGCGCACTCCTCGCACCGGAGCGGCGACCCGGCTGCTGCGCGAGGCCGGGTTCCGTGCGGATGCGCGTGTGCTCGGGGTGAGCATGGTCGCGGGTGGTCTCGTCGCGGGTTCGGTGGCGTGGCTGACGACGGCGACCGCGGCGTTCGCGCTCGTGATCGCGGTGACGGGGGCCGCGATACCGCTGGTGTTCCTGCGGTCGCGGCGACAGCGCCTGCTGCGGCTGCGGCGCGGTCTGTGGCCCGATGTGTGCGATCTCCTGATCGCGTCGATCAGGGTCGGCATGCCGCTGCCCGACGCGGTCGCCGGCTTGGAGGAGGCTGCGCCTGCTCCGCTCCGCCCGGCGTTCGCCGCCTTCGCGCGTGATCTGCATGCGACGGGGCGGTTCGATGCGGCGGCGGTGAAGCTCAAGGAGGCGCTCGCGGATCCGGTCGGGGATCGGATCGTGGAGACGCTGCGCATGGCGCGGGAGGTCGGCGGCACCGAGCTCAGCACCGTGCTGCGGGCGCTCTCGAGCTCCGTGCGGGCGGAGGCCGCGCTGCGTGCCGAGGTGGAGGCGCGGCAGTCCTGGATTCGTGGCGCGGCCGTGCTCGGCGCGATCGCGCCGTGGGTGATCCTGGCCCTGCTCCTGCTGCGTCCCGAGGGAGTCGAGGCGTACTCCAGTCCCGAGGGCGTGGCGCTCATCCTGGGCGGCGCCGCAGTGTCGTTCGTCGCCTTCCGGGTCATGCTGCGCATCGGCCGGCTGCCGGAGCCGCGGAGATGGTTCCGATGAGCGCGCTGTCGGACGTCGCCGTCGCCGTGCTGCTCGGCGGGCTGCTGGCCGCGGGTCTGCTGCTCGTCCTGGCCGCCTTCCCGCGCTGGCGCTGGGCGAACCTCAGCACCCGCATCGCCCCGCACGTCCGCGATGTCGCCGATCTCACGGATCCGGCCGAGCGCCTGCCGTGGCGGATGCCGGCCGGCGGATCCTGGGCCGCGCGTGTCAAGGGCGCGTTCGGATTGTTCGGCGGCGGCGACGCCGGAGTCGCTTTGCGGATGACGCAGGCGGGCTTGCCGGGCGGACCCGGCGCCTTCCGCAGTCGCCAGCTGGTCTGGGTTCTCGTCGGACTGGGCGTCGGTGCTGCGGCCACGGTCGCGCTCGTGATCGCCGGACGCATGTCCGCGCCGGTCGCGCTGCTGCCCGTACTCGCCGCGATCACGGCGGGCGTCGCCTGCGATGTACTGCTCGGCGCCCGGGCGAAGGCGCGCGTCGGGCGGCTCACCGAGGAGCTGCCGACGGTGCTGGAGTTCCTCGCCCTGTGTCTGTCCGCAGGGGAGGGCTTGCCGGATGCGCTGCGCCGGGTCGGGCAGGCCGGATCCGGCGAGCTCAGCGGGGAGCTGCGCGGCGTGATTCTCGCGGTGAACACCGGATCGTCTCTCGCCGATGCGCTCGGCGACTGCGCGCAGCGGCTGCAGATCCCCCCGCTGACACGCGCCGTGGATCAGATCATCGCCGCACTCGAGCGGGGAGCCCCGCTGGCGGCGGTGTTGCAGGCGCAGGCGTCGGACGCCCGCGAGGAGACCAAGCGCGGCCTGATCGAACAGGCCGGACGCAAGGAGATCCTCATGCTGCTCCCGCTGGTGTTCCTGATCCTGCCGCTCTCCGTCCTGTTCGCCGTGTTTCCCGGCGTGTTCATCCTGCGGCTCGGCATCGGCTGACCGCGCTTCCTGCTTCGGCCTCCACGAAAGGAACCCACATGTTCAGCGATCGCACCTCCGCTCGGCTCGAGCCGCCCCTCTTCGACGACCTCGACGATCCGGAACGTGGTGACGTCCCCGGCTGGGTGCTGATCACGCTCATGACGGCCGGACTGGTGGTGCTGATCTGGGCCGTCGCCGGACCCGCCCTCACGAACCTGTTCGAGCAGGCGATCGCGCGCGTGAGCGGACTCTGACGCGACCATGGGCGGCGTGCGGCGGCTGAGCGACGTGCTCGAAGACGACCGAGGGTCCAGCCCGGTCGAGTTCGTGCTCGTCGGTGCGCTGCTGACGGCGCTCACGCTCGGCGTGCTGCAGTTCGCATTGGCGGTCTATGTGCGCAACGTCGTGCACGATGCGGCTGTCGAGGGCGCGCACGTCGCGGCCCTCGCCGACACCGAGCCCGGCGAGGGCGTGCAGCGCACTGTGCTCGTGATCGGGCGTGCCGTCGGTGCCGACTACGCGAAGGACGTGACCGTGCACGAGACGGCCGCACTGGGCGTGCCGACCATGGAGATCACCGTGCAGACGACGCTGCCGCTCATCGGCCTGCTCGGGGTGCCGTCGGGGTTGGAGGTGACCGGCCGTGCTCCCGTGGAGTCGTTCACCGAGCGCTGACCGCATCGACTGTCCGGCGCCTGGCGTCGGGATGTCGGGTGAGACCGGATCCGCAGCGCTCGAGTTCATCGGGCTCGGCGTGATCCTGCTCGTGCCGCTGGTCTATCTCGTGCTCGCCCTCGGTGCGATCCAGTCTCAGATGCTCGGCGTCGAGTCCGCGGCGCGGCACACGGCTCGCACGATGAGCGCGGCGACCGACGCCGACGACGCGTCCGCTCGCGCCGATGCCGCCGTGCAATCGGCGATCGAGGAGTACGGGATGGATCCGGCCACCGTGGTCGTCGACATCCAGTGCGCACCGCTCGGCGCAGAATGCCCGTCCGCCGGGGCGACCGTCGTGGTCACCGTCACGGCGAAGGTCGCGCTTCCGTTCGTGCCGCCCGTGTTCGGACTCAATCGCGTCGGCAGCGTGCCGGTGCAGGCGTCTTCGGCGTACAAGGTCTCGCGCACCTGGACCGGCGGATGAGCGCGATGCGGAGCAGGGGCCGAGTCGGCGAACCCGGCGAACTCCGAGGAATCGGTGGACTGGGCGAGCCCCGCGGACGGCGCACCCCGCTGCTCGACGACGAACACGGCAGCACGATGCCGCTCATCCTCGGCTACCTCGTCCTCGCGATCGCGCTGATCTACGTGTGCGTGTGCGCGACGGATCTGTACATCGCCCAGAAGCGGCTCGACTCCGTGGCCGACGCCGCGGCGCTCGCCGGAGCCGACGGCTTCCGGGTGCAGATCGACGGCGAAGCGATCCGTGCCGAGCTCGACGACGTGGAGATCGCCGACCAGGCGCGCGCCGTGATCGGGATCATCGACGACGGCACTGAGCTCGTCTCGGCCGGCAGCCCCGATGGGCTCTCGGCCCGCGTGACGGTGCGTGCGTCCTGGGCCCCTCCGCTGCTCAGCGACTTCGTGCCGAGGATGCTCACGATCCAGTCCACCGGCACCAGCCGCACCGCGCTCGAGTAGCGACCCTCAGCCGTCGGTCCGCACGCGATAGACCGTCAGCGCCCGCCGCACAGCCTTCACCCGCAGCACCTCGCTCGCCTCGCCGACCTCGCCGTCGCGGGTGATGCGCTCCGGCCCCTTCGGGAGGGTGATCTCGAGTTCGGGGGCCGCGACCTCGTGATACTGCTTCACCCGTTCCAGCTGACCGGTAAGTGTCGCGAGCAGGACCACGAAGCGCGACCAGCGGTTCGACACGTCGAGGATCCGGACGTCGAGCAGCCCGTCCTGGAGATCTTCGCGCGCACTCGGGGCGAACCCGTGCGGTTCGTACTGACCGTTGCCGATGAACAGCAGACTCGAATCCCGGGTCGTGCCGTCGACGGTGATGGAGACCGTGCGATCCTTCTTCATCGTCCGCCACCCGGCGACGAGCGCCGCCAACGGCTTCCCGATCCGCTTCTCCAGGCCCTCGCGGATGCGCACGAAGTCCGTGTAGGCACCCACGCTCGCCGTGTTGAGGAAGATCCTGTCGTTCAGGTAGGCGACGTCCACCTTGTCGGCGGTGCCCCGCCTGATCGCCTGGACGGTGCGTTTCGCCCGATCAGCGCCGATGGTCCGGGCGAAGTGGTTGAAGGTGCCGGCCGGGAACACCGCCAAGGGCACGCCCCTCTCGACGGCGGCATGCGCGGCCGCCGCCACGGTTCCGTCCCCGCCGGCGACGGCCAGCACGTCAGCCTTGGCCGCCGCTGCGCGCATCACCGCATCGACATCGTCGCTCTCATTCAGCTCGACGATCCGCATCTCCGGCAGGACCCGACGGAGACTTCTGGAGAGGGTCGCGCCGCGCCCGCTGTGCGATGCCGGATTGACGACCAGGGTCACTCCTCGGCCTCGAGGGCGAGGCGGCAGTTGGTCGAGCTCTCGCGGTTCCGACACGGCAGGCGGCGGCACGGGAGGTACGAGACGACGTCCGATCGCCGCCACCGTGCTGCCCAGGACGAGCCCGGCAGCCACATCGGACGGGTAATGCGCTCCCGTAGCGACGCGGGAGAAGCCGACGAGCCCGGCGAGCAGGTGCAGCGGGACGCTCGCTGCAGGGAGTTCGGCGGAGACACCCGCGGCGAAGGCCGCCGCACTCGCGGAATGCCCGCTGGGAAACGATGAGGAGAGCGGAGTCCTGCGGGAGAGCCTGCCGATCGGGACGAGCGCGCGGATCGGGCGCTCTCGGTGGTGCAGGCGTTTGGCGAGCTGGTTCGCGATGAGGCTCGTCGCGCCGAGCGTCACGACGCCGCGCAGCGCTCCGCGGCGGGCACGACTGCGGCCGGTCAGGTACAGCCCGCCGGCGATCAGGAGCCAGAGCGCGGCGTGGTCCGCCGCATTCGTGAGCCTCGGCATCCACCGGTCCATGACCGGGCTCGGTGTCGTCGCGACGGCGGAGAAGACGGCAGTGTCCAGGGCATGCACCTGCTCGCGGACCTCGGAGGCCGCGGCGCGGATCCCGCTCCTGTGCATTCTGCGTGCCATCGGGCACCTCCCTCGCTCTCCACGTTAGTGATGCGACGCGGAAGCGGAGGGCGGGCTGCGTCAGGGCGGAGGACGTGATAGGGGATCGGCCGTGCCGAGCGATGATCGTCTGCGGTGGGTCTACGGCGTTGTGCGCCGCGGCACGAACCGGGGGATCCAACGCAGGAACCCGACCGCGCCCAGCACGCCGATCGCGCCCATGGCTGCGGCGCCGATCGCGAGGGAGCTGATCGCCGCGATGCCCGAGAACAGCAGGGGAGCGATCGCCCCGCCGGCGTCGGTGAGCGTGCGCCAGGAGCCGAGGAACGCCGCCGGTTCCGACTGCGGAGCCACGTCTGCTCCGAGCGTGAGCAGGATGCCGCTGGACAGCCCGTTGCCGACGCCCAGCACCGCCGCGATCATCCCGAACCAGAGCACGTTCGTGCTCCCGTCGTGCGTGAGCGAGAGCACCAGGAAGCCCGCGCCCATCAGCACCATCGCGGGCAACGCGGCCCAGAGACGGCCGAACCGGTCCATGACCTGACCGCTCGCGTAGAACAGGGCGAAGTCGATCGCGCCGGACACGCCGACCACCAGCGCGATCGACGAGGCGTCCAGCCCGATCGAGACGCCCCACAGCGGCAGCACCACCTGGCGGGCGGAGCGTACGGCCGACAGACTCGCCGCGGCGAGTCCCAGGCGCCCCAGCACGCCGCGGTTGCGCCACATCGTGCGGAACACCCCCGCGCGCTCGATGGTGGGGATCGACCCGCTGACGGCCTCGCCGGTGTCCTCGACAGCGCCCTCGTGCTCCGCCGCGGACGACTGCGCCTGCGCCTCCGGATCCGGTCCGAACAGCACGAGCAGGATCAATGCGACCAGCAGGACCGCGAAGAACCACAGTGCCGCGTTCTCGGTGTGGAAGAGGGCGAGCAGGGCGGCTGCGAGGAATGGGCCCACGAACATCCCGGCGCGGAAGGATCCGCCGAGCAGTGAGAGCGCCCGAGCGCGGAACTCGACCGGCACCCGTGTGGTCATGAACGCGTGCCGGGCGAGCCCGAAGGCCGCCGCCGACATCCCGACCACGAACACCGCGACGGTGAACACGACAAGGCTCGGCGCCAGTGCCCCTGCGACCACGCCGATGAGGGAGAGGGCACCCGCGACCACCATCGTGACCCGCTCGCCGACCTTCGCGACCAGCCACCCCGCGGGGATGTTGCCGCACAGCTGGCCGACCACGAGCGCCGAGGCGATGAGGCCGGCGGAGGCGAGCGTCGCCCCACGGCTCGCGGCGATCACCGGGATGAGCGGCAGGACCGCGCCCTCGCCGAGCGAGAATAGCAGCGTCGGCAGGTACACCATCGGGCCGAACTTCCACAGCACAGCCGACGCTCGAACCATCACAGCTCCACGGTAGTCTGGTACCGCCATGCTCGAACTTGATCTCTCCGCCGAAATCGCGGCCCTCCGTCAGACCTTCGGTGACATCCGCGAGGTCGCCGACGTCGAGGGACTCCGCGCCGACATCGAACGCCTCAGCGAGGAAGCGGGCGCGCCCGACCTCTGGGACGACCCTGAGAAGGCGCAGAAGGTGACGAGCGCGCTCAGCCACCGCCAGTCCGAGCTCAAGCGCGTCACCGAGGTCGAGCAGCGCCTCGACGACCTCGAGGTGCTCATCGAGCTCGCCAACGAGATGGAGGACGAGGACTCCGCCGCCGAGGCGCGCGCCGAACTCGCCTCCCTCACCGAGACCGTGAACCAGCTCGAGGTGCAGACCCTGCTGGATGGCGAGTACGACGAACGCGCCGCGATCATCACGATCCGTTCCGGCGCCGGCGGCGACGACGCCACCGACTTCGCCGAGATGCTGCTGCGCATGTACCTGCGCTACGCCGAGCGCCACAAGTTCCCCGTCAAGGTCATGGACACGTCCTACGCCGAGGGGGCGGGCATCAAGTCCACGACGTTCGAGGTCGACGCCCCCTACGCGTTCGGCACGCTCTCGGTCGAGGCCGGCACGCACCGCCTCGCCCGGATCAGCCCGTTCGGATCCGCCGACAAGCGCCAGACGTCCTTCGCGGCCGTCGAGGTCATCCCGCTCATGGAGGAGGCGACCGAGGTCGACATCCCCGAGGGCGACATCCGCGTCGACGTGTTCCGCTCGTCGGGACCCGGTGGCCAGTCGGTCAACACGACCGACTCCGCCGTGCGCATCACGCACCTCCCGACCGGCATCGTCGTCTCGATGCAGAACGAGAAGTCGCAGATCCAGAACCGCGCCGCCGCCATGCGCGTGCTGCAGACCCGCCTGCTGCTGCTGCAGAAGGAGGAGGAGGCGGCGAAGAAGAAGGAGCTCGCCGGCAACATCACCGCGAGCTGGGGTGACCAGATGCGCTCCTACTTCCTCTACGGTCAGCAGCTCGTGAAGGACCTGCGCACCGGCCACGAGTCCGGCAACCCCGCGACGGTGTTCGACGGCGACCTGGACGGCTTCATCTCCGCCGGGATCCGGTGGCGCAAGCGCAAGGACGACGACTGATCGTCCGTCGCTGACGGCTCAGGGACTTTCCAGGGTGCCGCGGCCGTGATTGTCGTAGGGTGGTGACCCGATGACTGTGACACGGAGAATCCCGATGACTGTGACACGGAAGACGGCAGCCGGCTGCGCGATCGCGGCCCTGATCGTCCCGGTGGCGGCGACGGCTGCGTACGCCTTCTCGCCGGGAGCTGCCGCGCCCGCGGCGCACACGGTGTCGCTCGTCGTAGCCCCGCAGACCTACACAGTCGCCTCCGCAGCGCAGGAGCCCAGCGCGAGCCGAGCCGTCTTCGACGTGCTGTACACGCCGCCGGCACCGGTCGTCGCACCGGATCCGGCGCCCGCCGCCGCATCCGCGGCCCCGGCGGCCGCGGCGCCGCAGAACTACTCCGGCGAGGCGATCGTCGCGTATGCCCAGACGTTCGTCGGCGTCGTGCCCTACGGCTGGGGCGCCGACCCGAGCGACTCCTTCGGCTGCGACGGACTCGTGCAGTACGTGTTCGGGCACTTCGGCGTCAGCCTGCCCCGCGGCGCCGACAACCAGGCTGCGCTCGGCACCGTGATCTCGGCCGACGAGGCGCGAGCGGGCGACCTGGTCTGGTGGCCCGGACGGCACATCGGCATCTGGGACGGTGCCGGCGGCATCATCGACTCGCCCGACTGGGGTCGCTACGTCGAGCACCACGCCCCGTGGGCGAGCTCCGGCCCGCCGATCTTCATCCGGCTCTGACGCGAGCTCCTGGTGGCAATCCCGCCGGCGGCGGTAGAATCGAAGGCTCTCCAGGGCGGCAGAGGAGGTGCGCAGGATGAGCGCGACCAGGGCATGGCGGGCGGTCGGTGCGACGGCGGCGGGGCTGGCGCTGCTCGGTGCGATCGTGACGTTCCTCGCCTTYGTGATCGGCAACGAACCGTCCTGACGATCCCAGCCACCTCATAGCGGGGAACCCGCCGCGGTGGGGTGTCGCTCGCGGACTGGGCGCGCCGCCCGCTTAGGCTCGACTCGCCATGATCCGATTCGAGAACGTCACCAAGCGCTATCGCGGCACCAAGCGTCCCGCGCTCTCCGGGGTCGATTTCGAGGTGCAGCGAGGCGAGTTCGTCTTCCTCGTCGGCGCGTCGGGATCCGGGAAGAGCTCCTGCCTGCAGCTGATCCTCCGCGAGGAGTCGCCCACGTCCGGCCGCGTCGCCGTGCTCGGACGCGACCTGAAGTCCATCGCGAACCGCAAGGTCCCCTATTTCCGGCGCAGCATCGGATCCGTCTTCCAGGACTTCCGCCTGCTGCCTTCCAAGACCGTCTACCAGAACGTCGCATTCACGCTCCAGGTGACCGGCGCCTCCCGCGGCTTCATCCAGCAGGCGGTGCCCGAGGCGCTGGCCCTCGTCGGCCTGAGCGGCAAGGAGAAGCGCCTGCCGCACGAGCTGTCCGGAGGCGAGCAGCAGCGCGTGGCCATCGCCCGCGCCATCGTGAACCGTCCGCAGATCGTGCTCGCCGACGAGCCGACCGGAAACCTCGACCCCGGCACCTCAGTCGACATCATGCAGCTGCTCGCACGGATCAACGCCGGCGGCACCACCGTGGTCATGGCCACGCACGAGGCCGCTTTCGTCGACCAGATGCAGCGCCGCGTGATCGAGCTGCGCGACGGTGAGATGGTGCGCGACGAGGTCGGCGGCGGGTACGGCGACACCTCGAACGTCCCGCGTCTGACGCCCGAGGCGATCCGCGGGGCCGCGGCCACGGCCGCACTGCAGACCGTGCGCGAGGTGCACCGCGAAACCGAGGCCGCGATCGCGGATCCGGTTCCGGCCCCCTCCGAGGCCCGCGACGAGACTCCCGCCTCGGCGTCCGCGCTTCAGCAGCCGACGGTCAAACCGTCGGACGATGCGCGGCCCGCCACGCGCCCCATCACCGTGCCGACCGTCGACCTCGCCGAACTCGGGGTCGCCGACCGGCTCGGACTCGATACCGGCGACGACGAGGAAGTGGGTCCGACGTCATGAGGTTCGGACTCATCCTCGGCGAGGCGCTCACGGGCCTGCGCCGCAACGCCTCCATGGTCATCTCGGTCGTGCTGGTCACCTTCGTCTCGCTCACCTTCGTGGGTGCCGCGATCCTGATGCAGGCGCAGATCGGCACGATGCGCGCCTACTGGCAGGATCGCGCCCAGGTCGCGATCTACATGTGCTCGTCGGTGTCGACGTCGCCGGGCTGCATTGGCGGCACCGCGACCGAGGACCAGATCAAGGCCGTGCAGGCCGAACTCGACGGCGACACGCTCAAGCCGCTGATCGCCAAGAGCAGCTTCCAGACCGCGGACGAGGCCTACCAGGAGACCCTGAAGCTCGTCGGCAAGGACTACGCCGGTGTGCTGACCGCCGACCAGGTCAATGCGGTGTTCAAGGTGAACCTGAAGGACCAGACCCAGTCCGCCGTCATCGCCGAGGCCTTCAGCGGCATCAAGGGCGTGGATGAGGTGAAGGATCAGCTGGAGTATCTGGATCCGCTCTTCAATGCGCTCACCGTCGCGACCTACATCGCCGTCGGGATCGCCGTGCTGATGCTCATCGCCGCCGTGCTGCTGATCGGCACGACGATCCGGTTGTCTGCGTATGCGAGACGGCGGGAGATCGGGATCATGCGGCTCGTCGGCGCCTCGAACAGGTTCATCCAGACGCCGTTCGTGCTCGAGGGCGTGTTCGCCGCGGTCATCGGATCGGTGCTCGCGAGCGCCGCCGTGCTGCTAGGCGTGCACTTCGGCGTGCAGGAGTACCTCACGAAGCGGGTGGCCTTCATCACGACCTGGGTCGGGTGGCAGGACGCACTGCTCGTGGTTCCGGTGCTCATCGGCATCGGAGTGATCCTCGCCGTGCTCAGCGCCGGGTTCGCGATACGTCGCTGGCTGCGAGCCTGATAGGCTGACAGGCTGCCGTGCGCCCGCACGGCACAGATCCAGGAGACAACCATGCCCAGGGAACGCGGGGAGAAGGTCATCGCGACCAATCGTCGCGCACGTCACGACTACAACCTCGAGAAGTCGTACGAGGCGGGACTCGTGCTCACCGGCACCGAGGTGAAGTCGCTGCGCCAGGGACGTGCGAACCTGACGGACGGCTATGCGTTCATCAAGGGCAACGAGGCGTTCCTCGACGCCGTGCACATCCCGGAGTACTCGCAGGGGCACTGGACGAATCACTCGGCCAAGCGGATCCGCAAGCTCCTGCTGCACAAGGAGGAGATCGCGAAGCTCTCGCACGCCGTCTCCGCGGGCGGCTACACGTTGATCCCGCTGCGGCTGTACTTCTCCGACGGACGCGCCAAGGTCGAGATCGCCCTCGCCAAGGGCAAGCGCGAGTACGACAAGCGGCAGGCCCTGCGCGAGCGTCAGGACACTCGCGAGGCGGAGCGCGCGATGCGCAGCCGCAACCGTCTGGGGGAGTAGCCGGGTTCAGGCTCGGCTGCCAGTTCTCACGGCACCGGGTCGAACCCGAACACACCGCCCAGGAATCGCAGTTCCGCCTCGGCGGCGGCGACGATCGTGTCCGCCTGCCGGAAGCCGTGCCCCTCGCCCTCGAACAGCACGTACTCGTGCGGCACTCCGCGGGCGGCGAGTGCGTCGCGGATCGCCTCGGATTGCGAAGGCGGCACGACCGCGTCTTCCGAGCCCTGCAGGATCAGCACCGGCACGTCGATGCGATCCGCGTGCGTGAGCGGGGAACGGTCGATGTAGGTCTGCTCCGCCTCCGGCAGCGGGCCGACAAGACCGTCGAGGTAGTAGCGCTCGAAGTCGTGCGTCTCCTCGGCCAGAAGCCGCAGATCCACGACGCCGTACCGGTCGAGGCCGGCGGCGAACACCCCGCCGCGCACCAGGGCCGACAGCACCGTCCATCCGCCGGCCGAACCCCCGCGGATCGCCATGCGGGTCGGATCCGCGACGCCCGCATCGGCGAGGCCCTGCGCGGCAGCCAGCACATCGTCCACGTCGACGACGCCCCATTGGCCGTCGAGGCGCTCCCGGTACGCGCGCCCGTACCCGGTCGAGCCGCCGTAGTTCACCTCGAGCACGCCGATGCCGCGGCTCGTGAAGTACGTGATCCAGCCCGCCTGCGCGCCGGACGTGTGGGCGGTGGGTCCGCCGTGCACGTGCACGACGTAGGGCGGCAGCGCGCGCGGATCCGCGTCGACATCGGGGTTCGCCGGGGCGTGGTCGAACGCGTGCACGGGGCCGTGCGGCCCGTCGAAGGTCACGGGACGCGCCCCGGGGACCCAGGCCGGATCCACGGGGTCTCCGCCGCGGATCGCGTGCACGGTGCCTGCATCGACGTCCAACTCCCACAGGCCGGGTGCGACCTGCGCGCCCTGTCCGGTGACCAGCGCGCGGGAACCGAGGGAGTCCTCCAGGCTCAGGTCGCCGCTGAACGGCACGTCGAGCTCGCGGAGGAGCGTGCCGTCGGCATCGAGCAGCACGAGCGCATCGGATCCGTTCGTGCGGACGGCGAGGATCCTGCCGTCATCGAGCACCCGGAACCAGCGCTGCCCGAGCACCCACAGGCCGCCGCCGGTGTCGGCGTCGACGAAGGGCGAGTCCTCCCTGATGGCGGGAGGCGTCGGGATCGGGGGCGCCGGCTGCACGGGGATCCGCGCGCGGTGAAGATTCCAGCGGCCGCTCGCATCGTCGGCGAACAGCACCTCGTCGTCGGAGAGCCACTCGGGCTGCAGTGCGGCGCGCGCGGGAATCGTGGAGCGGGCTCCCGTCGCGAGGTCCACCGCGAAGGCGATCGCGCGCTCCCACGGCATCTTGCGCTCGTCCCAGGCGACGAACGCGAGCCGCGCACCGTCGGGGGAGAGCGCCGGGTGCGCGAAGAAGCCGTTGCCGCTGAGGACCATGGTGACGGCCGCGTCGTCGTCCGCCGCGGATCCGTCCAGCGGGATCTCCACGATCGCGCGCTGGTGCGGGTCGGGGCGCAGGTCCTCGCGCACCGCGAACAGGCGGCCCTGCTGCACCAGGAGCCCTCCGTAGCGCGGGCCCGCCGCGGTCAGCGGCACAGGCGCCGTCGCGCCGAGATCCAGGCGGTGCACACGCTGGTCCTCGCCGTCGACGAAGAGCAGGGTTCCGTCCTCGGCCACCGTCCACGCGCCGCCGCCGTATTCGTGCACGCGCGAACGGGCGTTCCACGGCGCGCGCAGCACCTCGTGCACGGCGCCAGCGGCGTCCCGGTGCATCACACGCATCCGTCCGCGCTCCTGCGGCACCGACTCGCTCCACCAGATCCCGCCCGCGGCGTACCGGGCGCCGTCGATCCTCGTGCCGGCGACGGCGAGGCCGGGGGCGGACAGCGGAGAGGGCCAGGATCCGTGCGGAGTGCTCATGGCCCGAGCCTAGAAGAGCGCGAGCCGACACATGGTGAAACACAGCATGCGTCGCATCGCGGCGCCGCCTAGCGTGGGGTGACCGCCACGACCCTGGAGAGAGATGTCCTTCGACGCGCCGCCGTTCGCCCCCGCCGGGGTCGCTCAGCCGCGCGTGCCGCTCTCCTTCGAGCTGTATCCGCCGCGCACTACCGCCCCGATCGAGGCGCTGCACGAGACGATCCAGCAGCTGGCCACGGCCGCGCCGAGGTTCATCTCCGTGACCTACGGCGCCGGCGGGTCCGTCGGGGGACGTTCGCTCGACGTGCTGCGCTACATCCGCGAGCACACCTCGGTCGAGCCGCTCGCGCATCTCACCTGCGTCGGCAACACGTATGCCGGAGCCTCGCGGCTGATCCGGGAGTTCCTCGACGCTGGGATCCTCAGTTTCCTCGCCCTGCGCGGCGACCCGCCGCTCGACGAGAGCGAGCCGTTCCTCGGGGATCTGGAGAGCTCGGCGCAGCTCGTGCAGCTCATCGACCGGGCGCAGGCCGAGCGCGCGCCGTACCAGGAGCGACCGATCCCCGGCGTTCCGCGAGCCGTGCAGGTGACGCCGCGACGCAAGGTGAGCATCGCCGTGGCCGCCTACCCCAACGGGCATCCGCGTTCGACCTATCGCAACCAGGACATCGACGCGCTGCTGGCCAAGCAGGCCGCGGGGGCGACCCTCGCGATCACGCAGCTGTTCTTCCACCCCGACGACTACTTCGCGTTCGTGGAGCGCGCACGTCGCGCCGGGGTCACGATCCCGATCCTGCCGGGCATCATGCCGATCACCTCGCCCGCGCGCCTGCGCCGTGTGCTGGAGCTCAGCGGCGAGGAGCTTCCCGCCGAACTGTCCATCGCCCTCGAGGTCGAGCCGACGGCCGATGGCCGCACCGAGATCGGCGTCGCGCATGCGGTGTCGCTCGTGCGAGAGCTGGTGGACGGCGGCGCGCCGGGCGTGCACCTGTACGCGTTCAACCAGCACCGCACCGTGCTGGATGTGCTCGAGGGGGCCGGCGTGCTGCCCGAGCGCAGCGCCGTCTCTCCGCAGGGCATCCCGCAGTTCGCAGATTCCCGCGGCGCGCACTAGGCCGCTTCCTTCCCCCTTCCGTCAGAGAGGACCGTCATGACCGCATTCCCCGAGGGCACCATCCTGGGCTACCCGCGCATCGGCCGCCGCCGTGAGCTCAAGAAGGCCGTCGAGGCGTTCTGGGCCGGACGGATCGATGAGGCCGAGCTCGAGCGCACCACCGCTGAGCTGCGCGCGACGACGCGCGAGCGCCTCGCCGAGCAGGGCCTGGGTCGCGCCGACTCGGCGATCCCCGAGTCCTTCTCGTACTACGACCAGGTGCTCGATGCCGCCGTCACCGTGGGCGCGATCCCCGCTCGTTTCGAAGACCTTCGGTCCGCCGACGGCACGATCGGCCTGCCGGCGTACTTCACCATCGCCCGCGGCGAGGGAGAGCGTGCGCCGCTCGAGATGACCAAGTGGTTCGACACGAACTACCACTACCTCGTACCCGAGATCGGACCGGACACCGCCTTCTCGCTCTCCAGCGACCGCATCGTGCGTCAGGTGCAGGAAGCGGCGCAGGCCGGCTTCCGCACCCGCCCCGTGATCGTCGGCCCCGTCACCTTCCTCGCGCTCGCCAAGGCGGCTGACGAGGCCCCGGAGGGCTTCGACCCGCTGTCCCGCCTGGACGACCTGGTCCCGGTCTACGCCGAGCTGCTCGGTGCGCTCAAGGCCGCCGGCGCCGAGTGGCTGCAGCTGGACGAGCCCGCCCTGGTGAGCGAGTCGCTGCCGTCGTCCGTCTCCGAACTCGGCGCCGCCGCCTCGCGCGCCTACGCGGTTCTCGGCGGCCTCGCCGAGCGTCCGGCGATCTTCGTCGCCGCGCCCTACGCCGCGCTCGACGCGAACCTCGCCGTCCTCGCCGCGGCTCCGATCGAGGCCATCGGTCTCGACCTCGTGCGCGGCACCGTGCCCGCCGCTGTTCCGGGACTCGCCGACAAGGTTCTGGTCGGAGGCGTGATCGACGGGCACAACATCTGGCGGGGCGACCTGGCCGCAGCCTTCGACACGCTCGAGGCACTGCGCGACCTCGGTGCGGCCGGTGTGTCCGCGTCGACCTCCACGTCGCTGCAGCACGTGCCGCACGACGTCGAGGACGAGTCGAAGCTCGACGCCCGCCTGGTGAACTGGCTCGCCTTCGCCGACCAGAAGGTCGCGCAGGTCACCACCCTCGCGAAGGGTCTCTCCGAGGGCCGCGCCGCGATCGCCGTGGAGCTCGACGCCGCCTCCGCCGCTCTGACCGACCGGCTCGGCGCGCCCGGCGTGCGCGTGGACGCCGTCCGTGCCCGCACCGCCGCACTGACCGCCACGGACTTCGACCGCGGCGACTACGACGCCCGGGTGGCTGCGCAGTCGATCGCGCTCGATCTGCCCGCGCTTCCGCTCACCACGATCGGGTCCTTCCCGCAGACCGGCGAGATCCGCCGCGCCCGCGCGCAGTTCACCAAGGGCGAGATCACGGCGGATGAGTACGACGGCTTCCTCCGCGAGGAGATCGGCCGCGTCGTGACGCTGCAGGAGGAACTGGGCCTGGACGTGCTCGTGCACGGCGAGCCCGAGCGCAACGACATGGTGCAGTACTTCGCCGAGAACCTCGACGGCTTCGACGTCACCGAGAACGGCTGGGTGCAGTCCTACGGATCCCGTGCCACCCGCCCGTCGATCCTCTGGGGCGATGTCTCGCGGCCGGCCCCGATCACGGTCGAGTGGTCGCAGTACGCGCAGTCGCTCACGGCGAAGCCCATGAAGGGGATGCTGACGGGTCCGGTGACGATCCTGGCCTGGTCGTTCGTCCGCGACGACCAGCCGCTCGCCGAGACCGCCAACCAGGTGGCTCTTGCGCTGCGCGACGAGATCGCGGACCTGGAGGCCGCCGGCATCGGCGTCATCCAGGTCGACGAGCCGGCGCTGCGCGAGCTCCTGCCTCTCAAGCAGGC
Organism: Microbacterium sp. 01T413_2; assembly: GCF_056398985.1. NCBI lineage: Bacteria > Bacillati > Actinomycetota > Actinomycetes > Micrococcales > Microbacteriaceae > Microbacterium > Microbacterium sp. 01T413_2. The sequence goes on along the minus strand of NZ_JBFTQL010000013.1, from coordinate 39,452 downwards.
CGACCAGCCCGCGTACCTGGACTGGTCCGTCGGCTCCTTCCGCCTCTCCACCGCGGGCGCCGAGACGGCGACGCAGGTGCACACCCACCTCTGCTACTCGGAGTTCGGCGTCGTCATCGACGCGATCAAGGCGCTGGACGCCGACGTGACCTCGATCGAGGCCGCGCGCAGCCGCATGGAGGTCGTCACCGACATCGCTGCGTCGGGCTTCGACCACGGCATCGGACCGGGCGTCTACGACATCCACTCGCCGCGCATCCCCGACGCGTCCGAGGTGGAGACGCTCCTGCGCCGTGCCGTCGAGGAGATCCCCACGCGGCAGCTCTGGGTCAACCCGGACTGCGGTCTGAAGACCCGCGGCTACGAGGAGACCAACGCCTCGCTGCGCAACATCGTCGAGGCCACGCGCCGCGTCCGCGAGGACGTGTCGGTCGCGGTCTGACCTTCCCGCACCGGGCTTCATCGAGGCCCCCTCGCAAGCGCCGAGGCCCCCACCCAGATACGGATCTGAGAGGGGGCCTCGGTACGCAGAGGGGGCTTCGACGTGGAAGGGGCGGGAATCAGACCGCGCGCAGCACCGCTACGACCTTGCCGAGCACCGTCGCATCGTCGCCGAGGATCGGTTCGAATGCGCTGTTGCGGGGGAGCAGCCACACGTGGCCATCGCGACGGCGGAACGTCTTCACCGTGGCTTCGCCGTCGAGCATCGCGGCGACGATCTCGCCGTTCTCCGCCGTGCCCTGAGAGCGCACGACGACCCAGTCGCCGTCGCAGATGGCCGCGTCGATCATCGACTCGCCAGAGACCTTCAGCATGAACAGATCGCCCTTGCCGACGAGCTGACGGGGGAGCGGGAAGATCTCCTCGACCTGCTGCTCGGCGGTGATCGGCACRCCGGCGGCGATCCGGCCCACGAGGGGCACGAGTGCCGCGTCGCCGACGGACGGGGCCGTATCGGCGGGATTCTCGGTGGATGTGCCGGGAAGGTCGATCAGGACCTCCATGGCCCGGGTCTTGCCGGCATCGCGACGCAGATAGCCGCTGAGCTCGAGCTGGCCGAGCTGATGCGTCACGCTGCTGAGGGACTTGAGGCCGACGGCGTCGCCGATCTCGCGCATGCTCGGCGGGTAGCCGTGCCGCGCGATCGAGGTCTGGATGACCTCGAGGATCGCCATCTGCTTCGCACTGAGGCTCTTGCGGCGCCGTGTCCGCGGGACCTCGGGGCCGGGGGTCGCACCGTCGCTCATGCCATCTCCTTCGTGTGCGTCGTGCCCTCGCGGATCGGTGGGATCGGCATGGATTCGCGGGCGGCGATTCGAATGTCGGTGGTCCGTGATGGGGTCTTCGTATCGAAACCGTATCCGAGATCGGGCCGGAATCGATAGATCTGTTCGAGCGTGTCGGCAAGTCTTCGGAACCGATATTCGAAGAAGTCTTGACAGATGTTCGAACTCGAAAGTAGTTTCGGTACGTAGGTTCGCCTCTCCAGAGGCCCGGATTCGAAGATTCTCATCAGAGGATGCGGATCCRGGGAGAGGCGGACCGACACAGACACTGAGGAGAAGCACCATGAGCAGCATCACCTTCGCCGGTCAGGTACCCGCCACGCGACTGCGGATCACCGCACGCGGCCGGCGCGTGCTCGCGGCGCTGGTCGCGCTCCCGGTGGCCGGAACGATCGCGTTCGCGGCGCTGAGCAGCGGATCCGCGCTCGCCTCCGGGGAGCAGACGACGGGCAACAGCTTCGCGACCGTCACGGTGCAGCCCGGCGACACCCTGTGGTCGATCGCGGGCGAGATCGCGCCGAATGCCGACCCGCGCGACGTGGTCGCCGAGATCTCGAAGCTGAACCTCGTCGACGGAGGTGTGATCGCGGTCGGACAGCACCTGGCGATCCCGGCACGGTACGGATCGACCGGGCGCTGATCCCGTCCTTCGAAGCAGCTCGGCAACCCTGCGTCGGCGCAACTCGGCAACCGTACTTCGGCGTCGCTCAGCAACCGTACTTCGGCGTCGCTCAGCAACCGCGGTCATCTGTGCCACGCACCACAGCGCGGCCGCCTAGCATGGCAGGGTGACTGTCTCGCTCGACGATTTACCCCTTCGCGACGATCTCCGTGGGCTGCGGCCCTATGGCGCCCCGCAGGCCCCGCTGCCCGTGGCGCTGAACGTGAACGAGAACACGCATCCGGTGCCGGAGCAGGTCGCGAGCGACATCCTCGACGACATCGCCGTGGCGCTGCGTGACGTCAACCGCTATCCGGATCGTGAGTTCACAGAGCTCCGTGAGGCGTTCGCCGGCTACCTCGGCCATGACCTCACCGCCGCGAACATCTGGGCCGGTAACGGCTCGAACGAGGTGCTGCAGCACATCCTGCAGGCGTTCGCCGGTCCCGGTCGCACCGTGTTCGGGTTCGCCCCGACCTATTCCATGTACCCGCTGCTCACTCAGGGCACGGGGGCTTCCTGGATCGCCGGTACCCGCCACCCCGACTACGAGCTCACCGTCGACGAGGCGGTGGCACAGGTCGTGGAGCACGACCCCGACGTCATCCTGCTGTGCGCGCCGAACAACCCCACCGGCACTCCGCTCCGGCTCGACGTGATCGAGGCGGTGTACGAGGCGGCGCGCGGCATCGTGATCGTGGACGAGGCCTACCAGGAGTTCGCCCCGAAGGATTCGCCGTCGGCGCTGACGCTGCTGCAGGGACGTCCGCGGCTCGCCGTCTCCCGCACCATGAGCAAGGCCTTCGCCTTCGCCGGAGCGCGGGTCGGCTACCTCGCGGCGGATCCGGCATTCATCGACGCACTGCGTCTCGTGCGCCTGCCGTACCACCTGAGCGCCCTCACCCAGGCGGCGGCGGTCGCGGCCCTGCGCAATGCGCCGATCATGCTCGCGATGGTCGACGAGATCGTCGCGCAGCGCGATCGGATCTCGGCCACGCTCGAGGCCCTCGGCTACACGCCGCACCCGTCCTGGTCGAACTTCGTGCTGTTCGGCGGCGTCGCGGACCCGGCGGCAACGTGGCGCGCTCTGTATGACAAGGGCGTGTTGATCCGCGATGTCGGCATCCCGAACCACCTGCGCGTCACGGCCGGCACAGAGGCCGAGACCACCGCATTCCTGGACGCCCTCGCCTCGATAGGATCGGCCTCATGACCGCTGAGACCCCTGCTGCGGCCCGGACCGCGCGYCGCACMCGCTCCACGTCCGAGTCGACGATCGAGCTCGAGCTCAACCTCGACGGCACGGGTCAGAGCCACATCGACACCTCGGTCCCGTTCTTCGACCACCTGCTGACGGCGTTCGCGAAGCACTCGCTGACGGATCTTACGGTGCGCGCCTCGGGCGACATCCACATCGATGCGCACCACACGGTGGAGGACGTCGCGATCGTGCTCGGTCAGGCGATCCGCGAGGCGCTGGGCGACAAGAGCGGCATCTCCCGCTACGGCGACGCTCTCGTGCCCCTCGACGAAGCGCTCGTGCAGGCGGTCGTCGACATCTCGGGTCGGCCCTATCTCGTTCACGAGGGCGAGCCGGCGGGCTACGAGCACCACCTGATCGGCGGCCACTTCACGGGATCCCTCGTCCGTCACGTCTTCGAAGCGATCGCGTACAACGCGGCGCTCACCGTGCACGTGCGCGTGATCAGCGGTCGCGACCCGCACCACATCGCCGAAGCCGAGTTCAAGGCGTTCGCGCGCGCGTTCCGTCAGGCCAAGTCGCTGGACCCGCTGGTGGTCGGCGTGCCCTCCACCAAGGGCGCGCTGTGACCGCCCAGGCAGAGGGTCGCCGTCCGACCGTCGCGGTCTTCGACTACGGATCCGGCAATGTGCACTCCGCCGTGAAGGCGCTGATCCGCGCCGGCGCGGACGCGGAGCTCACCGGCGATCGCACCGCGGCGCTCGAGGCCGACGGGCTCGTCGTCCCGGGCGTCGGCGCGTTCGCGGCCGTCCGCGAGGCGCTGGCCGCGCACGGCGGTGACGAGATCATCGAACGGCGCCTGGCCGGCGGTCGTCCTGTTCTGGGCATCTGCGTGGGCATGCAGGTGCTGTTCGCCGGCGGTGTCGAGCGCGGCGCCGAGGTCGACGGCCTCGGGGAGTGGCCCGGCATCGTCACCGAGCTGGACGCGCCGGTGCTGCCGCACATGGGCTGGAACACCGTGGAGCCCGACCCGGACAGCGTCCTGTTCCGGGGGATCGAGCACGAACGCTTCTACTTCGTGCACTCGTTCGCCGCGCAGACGTGGGAGCTCGACGTCATGCCGCCGTTCCCGCAGCCCCGGCTCACCTGGGCCGAGCATGGCTCGCGATTCCTCGCCGCGGTCGAGAACGGACCGCTGTCCGCGACCCAGTTCCACCCGGAGAAGTCCGGCGAGGCCGGCATCCAGCTGCTGCGCAACTGGATCTCCACGCTCTGACCCCCTCCTCGGAGTGTGACGGCGGGGGATTGGTGCCCCGCACGCACCCGGACTACTCTCTTCTCGTGCCGCGCCCGAAGAGCGCAGCGCACCGTGACCCGAAGGACGACATGAACGAGTTCGCGCAGTCCCCCTCCCTGACCCTGCTCCCGGCGGTGGACGTCGCCGGCGGCCAGGCCGTGCGCCTGACGCAGGGCGAGGCCGGAAGCGAGACCAGCTACGGCGATCCGCTCGATGCCGCCGCCGAGTGGGTGGACCAGGGCGCCGAGTGGATCCACCTCGTCGACCTCGATGCCGCGTTCGGCCGCGGCAGCAACACGGCGATCCTGCGCCGCGTGATCAAGCAGTTCCGCAGCGTCAACGTGGAGCTCTCCGGCGGGATCCGCGACGACGCGAGCCTCGAGGCGGCGCTGGAGTCGGGCGCGTCACGTATCAATCTCGGCACCGCGGCGCTGGAGAACCCCGAGTGGGCCGCCGACGTCATCGCGCGCTATGGCGATGCCGTGGCAGTGGGCCTGGACGTGCGCGGCACAACACTTGCCGCCCGTGGCTGGACCAAGGAGGGCGGAGACCTCTGGACGGTGCTCGACCGCCTCGAGGACGCCGGCTGCAGCCGCTACGTCGTCACCGACGTCACCAAGGACGGCACGCTCAAGGGGCCGAACCTCGACCTGCTCCGCGAGATCACCGCGCGCACCCCGAAGCCCGTGGTGGCATCCGGCGGTATCGCGAACCTCGATGACATCGCCGCGCTCCGCGAGCTCGTGCCGCTCGGCGTCGAGGGCGCGATCGTCGGCAAGGCGCTGTACGCCGGCGCGTTCACCCTGGCCGAGGCGCTGGATGTCGCCGGATCCTGACGGTGCCGTGTCCGGTGCTGCCGGATGCGATCACGATCACGGCGCGCATCCCAGCACGGGCGACTCCGCAGGAGTTCCCTGGGCGGGGCGTTCGTTCGAGGAGAACACCCGCGCGGGTGATGACGGCTCTGCGGACCCGGCTCTCTGGGACGCGCTGACCCGGTTCCGCGCCGGTGCCGGGTCGCAGGCCGAGGTCGTCGACGCGTTCCGCGCCGCGCGCGTGCTCGTGCCGCTCGTCGCGGAGAAGGGCGAGGAGGGCGTGGCACCGTCGGGCCTGACGGTGGACAAGACCCAGGAGCTCTCGCTCGTCACCGTCGCCGCGCCCGACGGACGCACGGTGCAGCCGGCGTTCACGAGCGTCGACACGATGCGCGCGTGGGATCCGATCGCGCGCCCCATCCCTGTCGAGGCCGCCCGCGTGGCGCTGTCCGCCTCTTCGGGGGGCGCGGAGCTCATCGTGCTGGACCCCGGATCCGAGACCGAGTTCGTGCTGCGCCGTCCCGCGGTGTGGGCGATCGCGCAGGGGCAGCAGTGGGAGCCGAGCTTCCTCTCGCCCGAGGTCTACGCGGGCCTTCTGGAGAGCGTCGGCAGCGAGCTCGCCGTGATCGATGTCGCCGTCTCCGCAGGCGACCCGGACGCGCGCCTGCGCGGCCCGGAGCTCGTCGTCACGCTCGAGCTCGTCGAGGGACTGGACCGGGAGACGCTCGATGCGGTGCTCGCGCGTCTCGCTCAGCGCTGGGCCGCAGACGACCGCATCGCCGTGCTCGTCGACTCGCTCACGGTGAAGCTGCGCGCCAGCGTCTGAGGGTGCGGGCGAGCCCGGTCAGTTGACCGGGCCGGTCCACTTCTCGCCGGGCCCCTGCCCGATCGGATCCGGGATGACGGACGCCTCTCGGAACGCGAGCTGCACGGAGCGCAGCCCGTCGCGCAGCGAGCGTGCGTGCATGTCGCTGATCTCGGGGGCGGCGGCCGTGATGAGGCCGGCCAGGGCGTTGATGAGCTTGCGGGCCTCGTCCAGATCCTTCTGCGTCTCGGGGTCATCGGCCAGGCCGACCTTGACCGCGGCGGCGCTGAGCAGATGCACGGCGGCGGTGGTGATCACCTCGACGGCGGCGACGTCGGCGATGTCCCGGGCGGCGCCCGTCGCGGTGTCATCCAGCGTGGAGGTGGAGGGGGAGACGTGCTCGTGGCCGTCGGGCGCGGGAGTGCTCACAGTGCCGGCTTTCCGAAGGTCTTGCCTTCTGATAGACTTCTGCGGGCTCCGGGGCTTATGTCCCGGCACGAAAGAGGATTCACTTCCCACCCGCGCTTGCCGCTCAAGGCTACCGGGTCCAGCACTCCGCCGATTCACATCGGTAGCCGCCGTGCAGCGACAGCTGTGCAGCGGGTCAGGGTGTCGCCGGCGTCTGACTGCCGGCGGGTGGGACGATTCTGATTTCGCCCGTGATCCGTCCGGATCACGGTGGCCGAAACCATCGTCTAAGGAGTCCGCATCAGCGATCCCCGCACCAATGAGCGCATCCGCGTCCCCGAGGTCCGCCTCGTCGGCCCCGCGGGTGAGCAGATCGGCGTCGTCCGCATCGAGGCCGCACTGCGTCTTGCGCAGGAAGCCGACCTCGATCTCGTCGAGGTGGCCCCGAACTCGAAGCCTCCCGTGGTCAAGATCATGGACTACGGCAAGTTCAAGTACGAGGCCGCGCAGAAGGCGAAGGAAGCTCGCCGCAACCAGGCGAACACCATCCTGAAGGAGGTGCGCTTCCGTCTGAAGATCGAGGCGCACGACTACACGACCAAGCTCAAGCGTGCCGAGGGCTTCCTGAAGGCCGGCGACAAGGTGAAGGCGATGATCCTGTTCCGCGGTCGGGAGCAGTCCCGTCCCGAGCAGGGCGTGCGGCTCCTCCGCAAGTTCGCCGAGGACGTGGCCGAGTTCGGCACGGTGGAGTCCAACCCCACCATCGACGGACGCAACATGGTCATGGTCGTCGCCCCGCTGAAGAACAAGTCCGAGGCGAAGGCCGAGCAGAACGCGGTGCGCGACGCGCAGCGCGCGGCCAACAAGCAGGCGGCCCGCGACGCCAAGGCGCCGGGCGCGCCGGCAGAGCCCGCAGAATCGGCTGCTCCCGCCTCGACCACGGAGTGATCCGGTCGGAGCGATAAGCCCCACACAGACCTCCCGCAATGCGCGGGCAGAACCCTGTCGCCCAGCTGGGCGCCATACGAAGGAAGAGAAGATGCCGAAGCAGAAGACCCACTCGGGTGCCAAGAAGCGCTTCAAGATCACCGGCAGCGGCAAGCTGAAGAAGCAGCAGGCCGGGATGCGYCACAACCTCGAGCACAAGTCGAGCCGCCGCACCCGCCGCCTCAACCAGGACCAGGTGATGTCGAAGGCTGACACCAAGGTCGCCAAGAAGCTCCTCGGCCGCTGACGCGCCCGATCTCACGAACAGGAACACACGAAAATGGCTAGAGTCAAGCGCGCCGTCAACGCTCACAAGAAGCGTCGCGTCATCCTCGAGCGCGCCTCGGGTTACCGTGGCCAGCGCTCGCGCCTGTACCGCAAGGCGAAGGAGCAGGTCACCCACTCCCTCGTCTACGCGTACCGCGACCGTCGCAAGCGCAAGGGCGACTTCCGTCGTCTGTGGATCCAGCGCATCAACGCCGCTGCCCGCCAGAACGGCATCACGTACAACCGCTTCATCCAGGGCCTCGGTCTCGCCGGCGTCCAGGTCGACCGCCGCATGCTCGCCGAGCTCGCCGTCAACGAGCCGGCGACGTTCGCCGCGCTGGTCGAGACGGCCCGCAAGGCTCTGCCGGCGGACGTCAACGCGCCCAAGTCGGCTGCGTAAGCACGAAGTCGGCTGCGTAAGCATCTGAATCACGAAGGGGCGTCGTCCATGAGGGCGGCGCCCCTTCGGTGTCCCTAGACTGTGATCGTGCTGGAGAACCCCCGATCCCCGCGCGTGCGCGCCGTCGCCAAGCTCACCAAGCGCAGCGCCCGCACCGAGACAGGCCTGTTCCTGCTGGAGGGCCCGCAGGCGGTCCGCGAAGCGCTGTCCTATCGGCCCGAGGCCATCGTCGAGCTCTTCGCGACGCCGACCGCATGGGACAAGCACGGCGACCTGCGTCAGGCGGCGGCCGACGCGGACGTGCGCTTCGAGTACGTGACCGAGTTCGTGCTCGCGGCGATGGCCGACACCGTCACGCCGCAGGGCGTGGTCGCGGTGGCCCGGCRGACGCCCACGTCCGTGCGGGACATCTTCGCCGCCGCTCCGCGCCTCGTCGCGATCTGCGAGGAGGTGCGCGACCCCGGCAACCTCGGCACCATCATCCGCGCCGCCGACGCGACGGGCGCCGACGCGGTCGTGCTCACCGGACGCACGGTCGACCTGTACAACCCGAAGGTCGTGCGCTCGACCACCGGATCCCTCTTCCATCTGCCGGTCTCGGTCGGCGGCGATCTCGCCGATGTCATCGAGCGCGCGCACGCTGCCGGCCTGCAGGTCGTCGCCGCGGACGTGAAGGGCGATGACCTGCTCGCGGCCCGTGCCGAAGGCGTGCTCGCCCGGCCCACGGCGTGGTTGTTCGGCAACGAGGCGCACGGGCTGGAGGAGCCGGCGCTGGAGCTGGCCGATCGGGCGCTCCGGCTGCCGATCTTCGGCCGGGCCGAGTCGCTGAACCTCGCCACCGCCGCCAGTGTCTGCCTCTACGAGAGCGCGTTCGCCCAGCGCGCCTGAGTATGAAGATCCTCATCGTCGAAGACGACGAACGCGTGGCCGACGCCCTCGCCGGGTTCCTCGGCCGTGCCGGCTATGCGGTGGAGCGTGCGGGCGACGGACGGGGCGCTCTCGACATGCTCGGCACCGACACGGAGGCCGTGATCCTCGATCTCGGCCTTCCGGACATCGACGGCATCGACCTCTGCCGCCGCATCCGCGCGGTCAGCGGGGTCCCGATCCTCATCGCCACCGCGCGCAGTCAGGTGCACGAGCGCATACGGGGACTGCGCGCCGGGGCCGACGACTTCCTGGTCAAGCCCTATGACGTGCAGGAGCTGCTCGCCCGCATCGAGGCGGTCACCCGCCGCAGCCATGCGATCGCCGGCGAGGTCGGGCCGGTCGGCATCGACATCGACGGTGTGCGGATCGACCTCGTCGCGCGCCGGGTGCTCGTGGACGGCGAGCCGGTGGAGCTGACCCGCAAGGAGTTCGACATCGTCGCGGTGCTGGCCAGGTATCCGGGAGTCGCCGTGCCGCGCGAGCGACTCATCCGCGAGGTGTGGAACACCGATTGGCAGAGCTTCGCCCGCTCGCTCGAGGTGCACGTCGCCTCGATCCGGCGCAAGCTGGGGCGGCCGGCGCTCATCGAGACGGTTCGCGGCGTGGGCTACCGGCTGACGGGACTGTGACCCGTGCGGAAGCGGTTGTTCATCGTGTTCCTGGTGCCGCTCGCGGCGGTGCTGCTGCTGCTCGGCGGCGCATACGGCTGGGCGGCCTCCCGCAGCGTGCAGCAGGGCTTCTACACGCAGCAGGTCGGTGACATCGGCACGTTCGTGACGAGCGCGCGGCAGGCGCTGCTGTCCGGAAGCTCCGAAGTGCTGGACGGCGAACTGCAGCGGTACCACGATCTGTACGGCACGCGCGTGATCGTGGTCGACCGGTCCGGGCGACCCTGGTCACCGCAGCAGGGCGAGTCCCCGGTGCTCGACGACGCCACCGTGAACAAGGTGCAGCTCGCTCTCTCCGGGCGGCGCAGCGACCTGCCGGAGCCCGTCCTGCTGCCGTGGCAGTTCGCCGAGCAGTCGCTGGTGGAGCCGATCTTCGATCAGGGTGACGTCATCGGCGCCGTGGTCATGTCCGCGAGCGTGGAGGCGCCGCGTGCCGAGATCGTGCGGCAGTGGATCCTGCTCGGCGTCGTCAGCGTGGTCGCGATCGGGGTCGGCCTGCTCGTGGTGCTGGGCCTCGCGCGCTGGGTGCTCAAGCCGGTGCACCGCGTGGACGAGGCGATGGAGGCCATCGAGCGCGGTGACATGGAGGCGCGCATCGCCGACGACACCGGACCCCCGGAGCTGCACCGCATGATCCTGCTCTTCAACCGGATGGCGGAGGAGATCGAGCGCGTGGTGTCGCGTCAGCAGGAGTTCGCCCTCAACGCSTCGCACGAACTGCGCAATCCGCTGAGCGCTCTGCTGCTGCGGGTGGAATCGCTCGCGACGGGCCTGGACCGCAGTTGGGACGACGAGGTCGAGGCGACGCGCGAAGAGGGCCGGCGGATGTCGAGGATCCTGGAGACCCTTCTGTCGTTCGCGCGCGGATCCGATCCCGCGCCGCTGCGCGATCCGGTCGATCTCGCCGATCTCGCCGAGCGCCGCGTGGTGGCCTGGCAGGACGCGGCGGCCGCGAAAGGCGTCGCACTGGCTCTGCACGTCCATGCACCGGTGCGCTCCACCACGGATGAGACCATCGCCGAGAGCGCGCTGGACGCCGTGATCGACAACGCCGTGAAGTTCTCGCCGGCGGGCACGGTGGTCGACATCACGGTGGCGCGCGCGGAGACCGCTTGCGAGCTGTCGGTGCGCGATCACGGTCCGGGCCTTGCGGAGGACGAGCTCGCGCATGCGACCGACCGGCACTGGCGCAGTGACCGGACGCGCGCGATCCCCGGCACGGGCCTGGGCCTCGCGATCGCCACGGATCTGCTGGCCACGGTCGATGCAGGGGTGCGTCTGGAGGCGCCGGAGGACGGTGGGCTCCGGGTAGTCCTGGTGCTCCCCGCCGCGGAGGCGCGATGACCGTGCAGAGCAGCCAGGGGCGGCCCCGGCGCACCGCGCCGAGCGGTGGCGCGACGCGGTCGGGGTGGAGGACGGCGCGGATGCTGGTCGCGCTGCTGCTCTGCGTGCTGAGCGTGTCGAGCCTCGCCTCGTGCGCACCGGAGGACCGCAGCTGGGCGGACAAGCCGCAGACGATCGCCGGCGGGGGAGCGACCGGGGTCTACTACGCCTACGGCCAGCAGTACGCCGCGGCTCTCGCCACCCGCCTCGGCGTCCGGTTCACCGCGCAGCAGACCAATGGATCCGTCGACAACCTGGAGCGGATCGGATCCGGCCGGGCGGTGCTCGGCTTCGCGCAGGGCGATGCGGTCGCGGACGCCGTGGCGGGCACGGGCGCGTTCGAAGAGGCGATCCCGATCGTCGCCGTCGCTCGGCTGTACGACGAGTACGTGCACATCGTGGTCAGGGACGGATCCGATGTGCACGACCTGCGCGACCTCGCAGGGCGCAGGGTCTCGCTGGGCGCGCGCGGCTCCGGGGTGGAACTCGTCGCCCGACGCGTGCTCGCGGCCGCCGACGTGGACGCCGCCGCGATCAGCAATCCGGAGCTGGGCCTCGAGGGGTCGATCGCGGCTCTGCGCAAGGGGGAGATCGACGCGTTCTTCTGGGTGGGCGGGTTGCCGACACCGGGCATCGCGACGCTCGCGGCCGGCACTCCGATCCGGTTGCTGTCGATTCCGCCGGCTGTCGTCGAGGCCGTCAACGCGGCGCATGCCGGTGCCTACCGGCAGGCCGACTTCCCGATCGGCGGCTATGGCATCGACAGCTCGACGGTGACGATGACGGTGCCGAACTACCTGATCGCCCGCGCCGATGCGCCGGAGGCGCTCATCCACGACGCGACGGCGGTGCTTTTCGACGAGCGCGCGACGATCGCCCGGGTTGCACCCGCGGCGGCGCTGCTCGATCGCAGGCAGGCGATCTTCACCGACCCGATCCCGTTGCACACCGGTGCCGCACGGTACTACCGGGAGACGCACGACTGAGGGTGCGGCGCATCCTGTGGAACACCGCTGTCGCGTGCGGGAAACCGCCCGGAAACGGGAGCGACGAAACCCTCAAGGAATCCTCAAGCGCAGTGCTCCGGGAGCGGGCGAACCAATAGCGTCATCGTCACCCCGCGGTTCCATCCGCCTCGCTCGTCCTCACGGAGTTCCGACATGCCCGAATCCCGCCCTGCCTCCGTCGGCGCACCCCTGGTCGTGGTCGACCACGTGCAGAAGCACTATGGCGACTTCCAGGCGCTGACCGACATCGACCTCACCGTGCACAAGGGCGAGGTGGTCGTCATCATCGGACCGTCCGGATCCGGCAAGTCGACCCTCTGCCGCACCATCAACCGTCTGGAGACCATCACCAGCGGCTCGATCACGATCGACGGCAAGGAGCTTCCTGCCGAGGGCAAGGGCCTGGCCCAGCTGCGCGCCGACGTCGGCATGGTGTTCCAGTCGTTCAACCTGTTCGCGCATCTGACGATCCTCGAGAACGTCACGCTGGGGCCGATCAAGGTGCGCGGCCTCAAGAAAGCGGATGCGGAGAAGGAGGCCATGCAGCTGCTCGAGCGCGTAGGCGTGGCCCAGCAGGCCTCCAAGCTCCCCGCACAGCTCTCCGGCGGGCAGCAGCAGCGCGTCGCGATCGCCCGGGCACTGGCGATGCACCCCAAGGTGATGCTCTTCGACGAGCCGACCAGCGCGCTGGATCCGGAGATGATCACCGAGGTCCTCGACGTCATGATCGAGCTGGCCGCGAGCGGGATGACGATGATCGTCGTCACGCACGAGATGGGCTTCGCCCGCAAGGCGGCGAACCGCGTCGTGTTCATGGCCGACGGCCGGATCCTCGAGGAGGCCGGTCCCGAGGAGTTCTTCACCAACCCGCAGTCGGACCGTGCCAAGGACTTCCTGTCCAAGCTGCTCACCCACTGACCTGATCCCGCACCACAGCACCCTGCACTGAAGGAGAAGCACATGCGAAAGTCACGGATCCTCACCGGCATCGGCATCGCCGCCGTCGCCCTGATCGCCCTCACCGGCTGCAACAGCGGCAGCCCGACCAGCCCCGGATCCACGGGGGAGGGCGTGAGCCCGACCAGCGACAAGCCGCTGTTCGAGGTCGCCAAGGACGTCAAGCTCGAAGGCAGCCCGACGTTCGACCGCATCACCAAGAACGGCAAGATCACCATCGGCGTCAAGGAGGACCAGCCTGGCCTCGGCTTCAAGGACGCGACCACGGGTGAGCGGAGCGGCTTCGACATCGACATCGCGCGCTGGATCGCGGCGTCGCTCGGCTACAGCGAGGACAAGATCGAGTTCAAGCCGATCCCGTCGGCCAACCGCGAGCAGTCCATCGTGAACGGCGACATCGACTATTACGTCGGCACCTACTCGATCACCGACAAGCGCAAGGCCGTGATCGACTTCGCCGGCCCGTACTTCGTCACCGGCCAGGGCCTGCTGGTGCGCAAGAGCGAGGACACGATCAAGAGCGAGAAGGATCTCGCCGGCAAGACGGTCTGCTCCGCGACCGGATCCACGCCCCTGCAGAACATCCAGGCGAACTTCCCCGACACCAAGACGGTCGGTCTCGACCTGTACTCCGCGTGTGTGGACCAGCTGATCAGCAAGCAGGTCGATGCCGTGACGACGGACCAGGCCATCCTGATCGGCTACGCCTCGCAGGATCCAGAAGAGCTCAAAGTCGTCGGCGAGCCCTTCACGACGGAGAAGTACGGCGTGGGCCTGGCCAAGGGCGACGCGGCACTGCAGACGTTCATCAACACGATGTTCACCGAAGGCGGCGACACCTGGAAGGCGATCTTCGAGAAGAACCTCGGCGCCAGCGGCATGAAGGTCACCCAGCCCGCGGTCGAGAAGTGATCCGGGGCGGCCGGCGGGGCTGACCCCGCCGGCCGCTTCTTCCCCGACGTCCTCGGACGTCCCCGAACCCGAACCGGAAGGAGAGAGCGCGTGGACGCACTCCTGGGCAATCTCGACCTGTGGGGGCAGGCGACCCTGAACACGGTCCTGCTCTTCCTCGGCGGCGGCGCGCTGGCGCTCGTGCTGGGCACCATCGTCGGCGCCATGCGGGTCTCGCCGGTGCCGATCGCCCGCGGCGTGGGCACGGTGTACGTGAACCTGGTGCGCAACACCCCGCTCACCCTGGTGTTCTTCTTCTTCGTCTTCGGATATCCGAAGCTCGATCTTCCGGAGATCCCGTTCATGCCGCTGGGCATCATCGCCCTTGGCATCTACACCGCGACCTATGTCGCGGAAGTCCTCCGTGCCGGCATCAACACCGTGCCCGTGGGGCAGGCCGAGGCCGCCCGCGCGATCGGCCTCACCTTCGGGCAGGTGATGACGCTTGTCGTCATGCCGCAGGCGTTCCGATCGGTGGTGCCGCCCATGATGAGCGTGTTCATCGCGCTGCTGAAGAACACGACGGTGGCGGCCGGCTTCTCCATCGCCGAGCTCGCCGCGCTGCGCGCCACCGTCGCCGATTCCGCGAACCGGCCGGGCACTGTCATGGAGATCCTGTTGTGGGTCGCCGTGGTGTTCATCGTCCTGGTGTTCCTGCTGAGCCTCGTGCAGCGGCACTTCGAGAAGAAGTGGAGGATCGTCCGATGAGCGGCGCATCCGTTCTCTACGATGTCCCCGGTCCCAAGGCCGTCCGGCGCAACCTCCTCCTCGGCATCGTGACCGTCCTGGTCGTGGTCGCCGCGGTCGGTTTCGTCGTCTATAGATTCGCGGTGACCGGCCAGTTCGACGCCGCGCGGTGGAACCTCTTCACCTACTCGCTCGTCTGGCAGGGGATGGCCCAGGCGCTGTGGGCGACCGTGAGCGCCTTCCTCGCCGCCGCGGTCGGCAGCATCCTGCTCGGCTTCGTGCTGGCGATCGGGCGGCTCTCCGACCACGCCTGGGTGCGGGTGCCGGTCACCGTCGTGATCGAATTGCTGCGCGCCGTGCCGGTGCTGGTCATGATGATGATCTTCTTCTACGGCGTGAACTCGATCCCCGGATCCACCTTCCGGATGTCGGCGTACGCGGCCGTCGTGATCGGCCTCGTGCTCTACAACGGTTCCGTGCTCGCCGAGGCGCTGCGCGCCGGTGTCGAGGCGCTGCCGAAGGGGCAGAAGGAGGCCGGTTACGCGATCGGCCTGCGCAAGTCCGGCGTCATGGTTTTCATCCTGCTGCCGCAGGCGATCCGGGCGATGCTGCCGGTCATCGTGGCTCAGCTCGTGGTGACGCTCAAGGACACGGCGCTCGGCTTCATCATCACCTACCCCGAACTCATCTACTACGCCAAGTACCTCAGCGGGCAGCCCGGCCGCCCGCTGCTGCAGGCGGGTCTCATCGTCGCGGTCATCTACATCTCCATGTGCCTGATCCTCTCCGGTATCGCGAAGTGGCTCGAGGTGCGCACCCGGCGTTCGCCGAAGGTGCTCCACCACGTCGGCAACTCCGCCGCGGACGACGAGTCGACCCTGACCGAGGTCATTGCGCTGCAGGGCCGGGCCGGCAACCTCGACGCCGGCGGCGGGCCGCGCTGACTCCGGCGCGCTCAGCGGGGGGCTCGAGCGCGCCGGTCCCCACCACGCCGACCGAGGCGCCCTGTAGCCTCGCGGTCATGGTGCACGTCGAACCGGTCTCCGCGTACCCGCCCGCATCGAGCCGCACGCTCGCTCAGTGGCTCGATCCGGAGCTGGGGAAGCAGTACGCACCGGAGTTCTCCACCCGGCTGCGGGAGATCGCGGATGCGCGGGCTGCGGCGGCCGGCATGTGGGCGGCGCTTCTGAGCGTGGGCATCTCGGCCGTTCTGTTCGCAGGGGTGATGGTCGCCGTCACCGGCCGAACGCTGTCGACCATGCCATGGATGATCGTCGGCCTTGTCCTCGCGGCGGCCGGCGGATGGTTCCTGCAGCGCGTGCGGCGTTGGGTGCCGAGGCCGGGGACCTCCCTGTCCGTCCGCGGCCCGGGGAGTCTGCGGAGCGGGCTGTGGGCGGCCGGAGGGATCCTGTGCGTCTTCACGGTGTTCCTCGCGATCGGCGCCCTGACGAGCGGCCGGGTGCTGGTGCCGGTGCTCGTCGAACTCGGCATGGTGCTCCTGCTCGTCTCGGTCTTCGTCGTGCCGCCCTCGATCGTCGGCCGCAGCAGGCAGATCCTGCGACGGCAGACGCAGAGGAATCCTCGCCTCGCAACGACCCTGGAGCGCGAGCGTCTGTCGTGGGCGCCGACAGAGCGCACGGAGATGTTCGGGCCGCTCTGAGCGATCGGTGGCGGGCGGGGCGGATGCCGCCGCGCCGGTAGACTCGGTTCTCGTGTCCGACAACGCACAGACTTCCCCTCGCGCTTCCGAAGCAGCACAGATCACCCCCGAGGCGGTGGAGACCGCCGTCGAGGCCGCGCTCGCCGCGATCGGGTCCGCGGCCGACACCGCCGAGCTGAAGGCCGCACGCGCTGCGCACGTCGCCGAGGGGTCGCCGCTCGCGATCCTCAACGCGTCCATGCGCCAGGTCGCTCCCGAGCACAAGGCCGCCTTCGGAAAACTCATCGGCCAGGGCCGCGGGCGCGTCACGCAGGCGCTCGCCGCCAAGGAGGCGGAGCTGGCCGAGGCCGAGACCGCCGCGCGGCTCGAGGCCGAGCGCGTCGACATCACCGCGGTCGCCTCGCGTACCCGGGTCGGCGCCCGGCACCCGCTCACGCTGCTGCAGGAGCAGATCAGCGACGTGTTCGTCGGCATGGGCTGGGAGATCGCCGAAGGCCCCGAGCTCGAGCACGAGTGGTTCAACTTCGACGCGCTGAACTTCGACGTCGACCACCCCGCACGTCAGGAGCAGGACACGTTCTACGTGGATCCGCCGTCGCGTCACCTCGTGATGCGCACGCACACCAGCCCCGTGCAGGTGCGCTCGATGCTCGACCGCGAAGTGCCCATCTACGTGCTGTGCCCCGGGCGCGTCTACCGCACCGACGAGTTCGACGCCACCCACCTGCCGGTGTTCACCCAGTTCGAGGGCCTCGTCGTCGACAAGGGCATCTCGATGGCGCACCTCAAGGGCACGCTCGACCACGTCGCGCGTCAGCTCTTCGGCCCGGAGGCGAAGACCCGCTTCCGCACGAACTTCTTCCCCTTCACGGAGCCCTCCGCCGAACTCGACCTGTGGCACCCGACCTTCAAGGGCGGCGCGCGGTGGATCGAGTGGGGCGGCTGCGGCATGGTCAACCCCAACGTGCTGCGCGCGGCGGGGATCGACCCCGATGTGTACAGCGGCTTCGCGTTCGGCATGGGCGTCGAGCGCGCCTTGATGTTCCGCAGCGATGTGCAGGACATGCGTGACATGGCCGAGGGCGATGTCCGTTTCAGCGAGCAGTTCGGGATGGTGGTGTGATGCGCGTCCCGCTTTCGTGGCTGCGTGAGTACGTGGATGTGGCCGAGACGGTCACGCCGGACGACGTCTTCGCGGCGCTCGTCTCCGTGGGCTTCGAGGAGGAGGAGCTGCACGGCTTCGACATCTCCGGCCCGGTCGTCGTCGGGCAGGTGCTCTCCTTCGAGGAGGAGCCGCAGTCCAACGGCAAGACCATCCGCTGGTGCCAGGTCGACGTGGGCGAGGCGAACGGCGGCGTCCGCGGCATCGTCTGCGGCGCGAGCAACTTCGCAGTGGGGGACAAGGTCGTCGTGACCCTGCCCGGCGCCGTGCTGCCCGGGCCTTTCCCGATCGCCGCGCGCAAGACCTACGGGCATGTCTCCGACGGCATGATCGCCTCGGCCCGCGAGCTCGGTCTCGGCGATGAGCACAACGGGATCCTGATCCTCTCCGAACTCGGCATCGACGCCCCTGTCGGCACCGACGCGATCGCCCTCCTCGGACTCGACGACGTCGCCGTCGACGTGAACGTCACGCCCGACCGCGGCTACGCGTTMTCGCTCCGCGGCATCGCCCGCGAGTACGCGCACGCGACCGGAGCCGCCTTCCGCGACCCCGCCGACCGCGACTTCGCCGAGCTGCAGCCCGGCAGCGGCCGCACCGCGGTCGTCGAGGACACGGCTCCCATTCGCGGCGCCACCGGCGCGACCGAGTTCGTCACCCGCGTGGTGCGCGGCGTGGATCCGTCCCGTCCCACTCCGCCGTGGATGATCGCGCGCCTCACCCTCGCGGGTATGCGCTCGCTCGGCGTGCTCATCGACATCACCAACTACGTGATGCTCGAGCTCGGCAACCCCGTGCACGGCTACGACCTGGACAAGCTCGACGGGAACATCGTGGTCCGCCGTGCTGCGCAGGGCGAGACCATGGTCACGCTCGACGGCCAGAAGCGGATCCTGCACGCCGAGGACCTCCTGATCACCGACGGCTCGGGTCCGATCGGCCTCGCCGGCGTCATGGGCGGCGGCACGACCGAGATGAGCGGCACCACGCGCAACGTGCTCATCGAGGCGGCGACGTTCGACCCCATCACGATCGCGCGCTCCGCCCGCCGGCACAAGCTGCCCAGCGAGGCGTCCAAGCGCTTCGAGCGCGGAGTGGATCCGCTCATTCCGTTCGCTGCCGCGCGTCGCGTCGCCGATCTCATGGTCGAACTCGCCGGCGGCACCCTGACGGAGGAGGGCGGCGCGCTCTTCGCCGAGGTCTACATCGAGGGCATCGACCTTCCGGCCGGCTTCGTGCAGGGCCTGATCGGGGTGGACTACACCGACGACGAGGTCACGGGCGCGCTCGAGACGATCGGCGCCGAGGTCACGGCGGACGACCCTTCGACAGGCTCAGGGACCGGGTGGGTAGTGATCCCGCCGAGCTGGCGCCCCGACCTCACCGACAAATGGTCGCTGGCCGAAGAGGTCGCGCGCATCCACGGACTGGACCGGATCCCGTCCGTGCTGCCGACCCCGCCGTCCGGTCGCGGACTGACCGACTTGCAGCAGGGCCGGCGCCGCGTCGCGAACGCCCTGGCCGCCGCAGGACTCGTGGAGACCCCGGCGTTCCCGTTCACCACTCAGGAGCAGAACGACCTGCACGGCTCCGCCTCCGGGGAGAGCCTTCCCGGTGTGCGCCTCGCGAACCCGCTCGACGGGCAGACGCCGTTCCTGCGGCGCTCCCTGCTCCCCGGGCTGCTGCAGATCGCGCATCGCAACATCGCGCGCGGCCTCGTGGATCTGGCGATCTTCGAGACCGGCGTCGTGTTCCTGCCGGAGCCGGGCGTCGTCTACGGCACCGACGAGGTGCCGCCGCTGGGTGTCCGGCCCTCGGACGAGAAGCTCGCCGAGCTGGACGCCTCGATCCCGCCGCAGGCCCGCCTCGTCGCCGCCCTGTTCACCGGGCACGTCACCCCGCGCCAGCCGGGGCGTGCGGCCGAGGAGTACGGCCTCAGCGAGGCGCTCGACGCCGTGCGCGTGATCGCGGATGCCGCGGGCGTCGAGATCGACGTCGTGCAGGGCAGCCGTGCGTCCCTTCACCCGGGACGCGCCGGTGTGCTGCAGGTGCGCGGCACCGAGGTCGGCTACGTCGGCGAGCTGCACCCCCAGGTGTCGGCCGACGCAGACCTGCCCGGACGCGCGGTGGTGCTCGAGCTCGACCTCGACGGCGTGCTGGCGCTGGCGGGGGAGCGCGTGGTCGCGGCATCGCTGTCGACCTACCCCGCCGCGACGCAGGACGTGTCGCTCGTGCTCGACGCCGGGATCCCCGCCGCCGATGTGAGCGCCGCCCTGTCCGAGGGCGCAGGCGCGCTGCTCGAGTCGGTCCGCCTCGTCGACGACTACCGTGGCGAGGGCGTTCCGGACGGATCCAAGAGCCTGACCTTCGCGCTGCGCTTCCGAGCCGACGATCGCACGCTGACCGCCGCAGAGGCGACGGAGGCGAAGCTCGCCGGCGTCGCCGTCGCGACCGAGCGGTTCGGAGCTCAGATCCGCGACTGACGCGGACACGCGCTCGGTTAGTGTGGGCGCATGGACACAGCACGAGGGGGACGTTCCGGCGGGACCGCCCGCAGGAGACGGGCGGTGGCCGTCGTGGCGACGGTGGGCGCAGCGATCGTGGCGCTGATCGTGAGCGCGTGCACGCCGACCGCGGACCACGGCGGCAGCGGAAGCACCAGCGGATCCTCCTTCGAGAACGACGGGTGCACGCACGTCGCGGTCGCGACGTCGTCGGAGAAGGTCAACATGCTGGACGCACTGGCCGCTGCGTTCAAGGACTCCGCCGAGAGCAAGGGCCTGAAGACGTGCGCGACGGTGCGCCCGGTCAACGTGTCATCGGGCAACGCTGCGGCATATCTCACCCAGGGCGGAGACTGGCCGACCAAGGATCGCGACCTGTGGCCGACGCTCTGGTCACCGGCGTCGACGGTGTGGACCGATCGCGTCGCTGCGGCGTCCTCGGCCTCTCTCGTGGGAGAGCCGGCGTCGTTCGCGCGCACGCCGATCGTGTTCGGCATGCCGGAGACGATGGCCAAGGCGCTGGGCTGGCCGGACAAGAAGCTGGGCATCGCCGATCTCGCGAACCTGTGCAAGAACCCGGATGGCTGGGGCAGCGTCGGCAAGCCGATCTGGGGATCCTTCAAGATCTCCAAGACCAACCCGAACACGTCCACGACCGGTCTCTCCACGATCCTGATGCAGGCCTACGCCGCGAGCGGGAAGTCGAGCGACCTGACACCCGCGGACGTGGACGCCGCCGCCGACTTCTCCCGGGTGTTCGAGGAGTGCGTGATCCACTACGGCGACACCACCGGCAATGTGCTGTCCCGCCTGTACGACGAGACGCAGCACGGTGCGAAGGGCTCGGGTTACGTCTCGGCCGTGGCGCTGGAGGAGACCTCGCTGATCAACTACAACCTGGGAAACCCCGACTCGCACACCGTGCAGCCGGGGGAGAAGCTCACCCCGCCCAAGGACAAGCTCGTGGCGATCTACCCGTCCGGTGGATCGCTGTGGTCCGACGACCCGATCACCGTGCTCGGAGCGGACTGGGTCACCGACGCCCAGCGCGCGGCGGGGACGGCGTTCGCCGCGTTCCTGCAGACACCCGCGGCGCAGAAGCTGCTGCCGGCCTACGGCTTCCGCCCGCTGGACGAGAAGGCCGACCTCGGCGACCTGTTCACGAGGCAGAACGGCATCGATCCTGCCCAGCCCGCTATCTCGCTGCCCAAGCCGGACGTGAGCACGATCTCTGCGGCTCTGGACCAGTGGGCACAGGTGCGAAAGCCGTCCTCGGTGATGGAGCTCATCGACATCTCCGGATCCATGGACGACTCGATCGGCGATGGAAGAAGTCGTCTGGACGGCGCGATCGACGGCGCGCAGCAGAACCTGCAGCATTTCCGCGGCACGGACGAGGTGGGGGTGTGGGCGTTCACCACGGAGGTGCAGTCGTCGGCCGGTAAGAACGTGCTCGCCGTGCGCGACATCTCGCCGCTCGGCTCCGACCGGGAGTCGTTGAGCGGCTCCCTCAACGATCTGCATTACGCGCACCGCGCCGGCACGCCGTTGTACGACGCCGTGCTCACGGCGTACAAGGCGATGAGCGCGCGCGCCGAACCCGGCCGCATCAATGCGATCGTGCTGCTCTCCGATGGTCAGGACACCGACTCCGACACCTCGCTGGACTCTCTGGTGGCGCAGCTCGGCAAGGACGCGAAGGAGGGCGGTGACCAGTCCCTGGTGCGCGTGTTCGCGATCGCGTACGGCGCGGACGCGGACAAGACCGCCCTGAAGCGGATCGCCGAGGCGACCGGCGGGCAGATGTTCGACGCCTCGGATCCGCAGCGCATCGATCTCGTGTTCGCCTCGGTGATCAACAACTTCTAGTGAGGCGCGCATGACCGAGCACACGGGCGCCGGAGCGGCCGCGGATCCGTCCGGCGGCTGGTTGGACGACGCTGCGAGCCATCTGCAGCAGGGGGCCGTCTACGTCTCGCCGGATGTCGCGAATGCGAGCGGACTGCAGACGCAGCTGGCGAAACTGGTGCCGTCCGACGGCTCCATCGCGGTGGTCGTGCTGCCCGACCAGGCGCACTTGGACTCGGCGCCGTACACGACGTACCTGCTCAACAAGCTCTTCGACGGAACGCACTATGGATCCCTCGTGGTCGCGATGGGCACCGACCTGCAGGCCACGTCGCGCACGATCCCGAAGGATGAGGCGATGTCGATCGCGAACGAGGCGGAGGGCAGCGCGAACGGGAACACCGCGAACGCGCTCACCGCGGCGGTGCAGCGAATCGAGGCGTCGGTGCCGGAAAGCGAATCGACCCCGGGAGCCGCGGGCCCGGCGGTGGCATGGTTGCTGCCTGTGGGGATCGTCGCAGCCCTCGTCGCTGCGGGAATCGTGACGGCGATCACCGTGCTGCGTCGACGCCGCGGACGCCGAGCGGAACCCGCCGCGATCCCGTCGTCCGTCAATGACAGGCTCACCCGATTGAGCGCCCTGCAGCAGGACTATGCGCGACTGGGCGCCGGGGACGCGATCGCCGCGCGGACGGCGACCACGATCGGCTCCCTCGTCGGCACCGTGTCGCAGCTGTTCCCACGGCTGGATGCGAGAGCCGCGGATGATCAGCGCGGTCTCGCCGAGGTCGAGTACACCGACAAGCTCGGCCGCCTGGTTGCGGCGCTGGATCGCGACTACCTGCTGGACATCTTGCAGAATCCGCAGCTGTGGGAGGACCCGGACGAGCGGATCCAGGAGGTGCAGGAGGCCCTGGATGCCGTGTCCCAGCAGGCGCTGGACAACGTCAAGCAGGTGAATGCTCGCAAAGCCCTTCATTTCCAAGTCTCACTGGACTCACTGGTCGGCCGCGATGAGCTGCGCGATTGGGAGCGCGAATTCGAGCGCAACTCGAAGCCGACCGACTCGGGCGAGGACCAGACGGACCGCAAGTGACGGGCGCGCCGGCGGAGGGACCGGGAACCGGGCCGAATCCGTAACACCGCGGAAACACGTTCGACCTCGAGCCGATACCCCGGGAGGCTTAGAGTCTCGATGTTCCCTGACATCGGAGGCCCTGCATGCACGTGAGTCCGGCTGAGACCGAGAAGCTCCTGCTGGCCGTCGCGGGCATGGTGGCGAGGGACCGCCTGGCGCGCGGAGTGCGGCTCAACTACCCGGAGACCGTGGCGCTGCTCAGCACATGGGTGATCGAGCGGGCGCGCGAGGGAGCACTCGTCGAAGATCTCATGCAGCAGGGGCGCGAGGTGCTGACCGCCGACGACGTTCTGCCCGGGGTCGCGACGATGCTGCACGACGTGCAGATCGAGGCCACGTTCCCGGATGGGCGCAAGCTGGTGACGGTGCACCACCCGATTCAGGAGCCGCTCGCCGCGCGGTCGGAGGAACAGTCCGTTCCCGCAGAGGCGCCCGGCGCATACCGCATCGTGCCGGGATCGATCGAACTGAACGCGCGCAGCTCGGCGGATGCGGCGAAGAGCCTGGTGTTCCTGAACACCGGCGATCGTCCCATCCAGGTCGGCTCCCACGTGCACCTGCCGGACGTCAACACCGCCCTCGCTTTCGACCGTGCCGCGGCGCATGGCTTCCGACTGGACATCCCGTCGGGCACGTCGCAGCGGTTCGAGCCGGGGGCGTCTCGCGAACTGGCGATCGTCGCCCTCGCGGGGATGCGCCGAGTGCCAGGTCTGCAACGGGGGAACACGGACGAACCGGCGCTCGACGCCGAGACGGGGAGGGGGGCCTGATGCGTCTGGACCGCGAGCGCTATGCGTCCATCTACGGCCCCACCGCGGGCGATCAGGTGCGCCTCGGCGACACCGATCTGTGGATCGAGATCGAGCGTGATCTCACTGTCGGCGGCGAGGAGGCCGTGTTCGGGGGTGGCAAGTCGATCCGCGAATCCATGGCGCAGTCGACCGCCACCCGGGCCGAGGGCGCGCTGGACACCGTGATCACCAACGCGATCGTGCTCGACTGGTGGGGCATCGTGCGCGCCGACGTCGGCCTGCGCGACGGCCGGATCGTCGCGCTGGGGCGCTCGGGCAACCCGGACATCGCCGATGGCGTGCATCCCGATCTCGTGATCGGCCCCTCGACCGACGTGATCTCGGGCGAAGGAAGGATCCTCACCGCCGGCGGGATCGACTCGCACGTGCACCTGCTCTCGCCGTCGCAGATCCACGAAGCTCTCGCAGCGGGGATCACCACGATCGTCGGCGGCGGGACCGGCCCCTCCGAGGGATCCAAGGCGACGACCGTCACCCCGGGCGCGTGGCACCTCGAGACGATGCACCGGTCGCTGGACCGCTTCCCGGTCAATGTGCTGCTGCTCGGCAAGGGCAGCACGGTCTCCCAGGAGGCGCTGCGCGAGCAGGCGCTCGCCGGTGCCGCCGGATACAAGATCCATGAGGACTGGGGTGCCACTCCGGCAGCGATCGACGCGGCGCTGACGGCCGCCGAGGAGTGGGGCCTGCAGGTCGCGCTGCACTCCGACTCGCTCAACGAGACGGGCTATGTGCAGTCCACCATCGACGCCATCGGCGGGCGCGGCATCCATGCGTTTCACGTCGAGGGCGCCGGCGGCGGTCATGCTCCGGACATCCTCGCGATCGCGTCGCTGCCCAACGTGCTGCCCGGATCGACCAACCCGACGCTGCCGCACACCGTGAACACCGTGGCCGAGCACCTCGACATGCTCATGGTGTGCCACCATCTCAATCCGGCCGTGCCGGAGGATCTGGCGTTTGCGGAATCCCGGATCCGGGCCACGACGATCGCCGCCGAGGACATCCTGCACGATATGGGGGCGCTCTCGGTCACGTCCTCCGACGCCCAGGCGATGGGGCGGATCGGCGAGGTCATCACCCGCACCTGGCAGGTCGCGCACGTCATGAAGCACCGTCGCGGGCGGCTGAGCGAGAGCCTGCCCGCCGACAACGAGCGGGCCCGGCGATACGTCGCCAAGTACACGATCAACCCGGCCATCGGGCACGGGATCGATCACGAGGTCGGATCCGTCGAGGTCGGCAAGCTCGCCGATCTCGTGCTGTGGGATCCGCGCTTCTTCGGCGTGCGCCCCGAGGTCGTCATCAAGGGCGGCGGCCTGGTCTGGGGCGCGCTGGGGGATCCGAACGCGTCCATCCCGACGCCGCAGCCGGTCCTGATGCGCCCCGCGTTCCTGGACGCGATCGGCGCCGACCTGTCGGTGTCGTTCGTCTCGCCCGCCGCGCTCGCCGACGGTCTCCAGGAGCGTCTGGGCCTGCGCCGCCGGCTCGCCGCTGTGCGGAGCACCCGGGCGGTCACGAAGGCGGATCTGAAGAACAACGACGCCCTCCCGCGGATCGACATCCGTCCCGACACGTTCGCGATCTCGATCGACGGCGAGTCCGTGGTACCCGCCCCTGTGGATCGGCTTCCGCTCGCCCAGCTGTACGCGATGTTCTGATCATGACCGCTCCGGCACTCCTGTCGACGCGCCCCGCGTCGCTCACCGTCGCGATGCTGCTCGCCGACGGCCGGCTGCCGTCGGGCGGGCACGCGCATTCGGCCGGTCTCGAGCCCGCACTTCTCGCGGGCATGTCCGCGGAGGAGGTACCGGCGTACCTCGTCGGGCGGGCGCGGACCACGAGCCTCCTGGAAGCCGGGACGGCGGTCGTCGCACGGCACCGGCTGCGTGACGCCTCGTCTGATCCGGGGCTCGACGAGATCGTCGATCACTGGGCGGCGCGCACCCCCAGCGCGGCGCAGCGTGAGGCGTCCCGGCTCCTCGGACGAGGTGTCCTGCGCCTGGCTGCACGGCTCTGGCCCGATGCCGAGGCCGTGCGGGCATGCGTCGAGCTGACAGCCCCGCCGAGGCCGGTGGTCGTCGGCGCGATCGCCGCGGTGACCGACATGGATCCGCGTGACCTGGTCCGGGTCTTCGTCTACGAGGACGCGCAGACCGCCGCAGCGGCTCTGCTCAAGCTCGCCCCAACCGACCCCGCGGTGCCCGTCGGCTGGGTCCTCGCTGCGTGCACCGCAGTCGAGGAGTTCGTCGACGCCGTCGCCGAACTGACCGATCCCGCCGGCATCCCCGCCGGCAGTGCCCCTCACTCCGAGGGCTGGGCGGAAGCCCACGCCCTCACGAACCGGAGGTTGTTCCGTGCCTGATTCCCTCGTTCCCCGTGCCCTCCGCCTCGGCATCGCCGGCCCCGTCGGGGTGGGCAAGTCCACCCTCATCGCAACGGCCTGCCGCGCTCTCGCGGATGAGATCGCGCTCGCCGTGATCACGAACGACATCTACACCGATGAGGACGCGCGCTTCCTCCGCTCCGCGGGCGTGCTGGACCCCGAGCGGATCCGCGCGGTGGAGACCGGAGCATGCCCGCACACGGCGATCCGCGACGACGTGACGGCGAACCTGCTCGCCGTCGAGGACGTCGAGCAGGACTTCGCGCCGCTCGATGTCGTGATCATCGAGTCCGGCGGCGACAACCTGACGGCGACCTTCTCGCCGGCGCTGGTGGACGCTCAGATCTTCGTGCTCGACGTCGCCGGCGGTGGGGACGTCGCGCGCAAGGGCGGGCCGGGGATCGCGCGCGCCGACCTGCTCGTGGTGAACAAGACCGACCTCGCCCCGTACGTCGGCGTCGACGTGGCGCAGATGGTGCGCGACGCATCGGACGCCCGGGACGGGCGGGAGGTTCTCGCGCTCTCGCGCACAGACCCGGACTCGGTCGCGCGGCTCAAGGGCTGGATCCTGGATATGCTCGCGGCGCACCGCTCCGGTGCGCATCAGCCCCAGGATCCGGGTCCGATGGCACCGCATTTCCACGCCGACGACAGCGAGGCCGGCGGGTACGTGCACAGCCACGATGACGGTGCGGTGCACGTGCACGCGCACGCGGAATCCCGGTGACGGACGCCGTCACCGCATCGATCACGGTCGTCCAGGTCGCAGCCGGTGCCGATCGTGCCCGCGTCGTGCTGCGCTCCGGTGCGATCGCCGCACGCATCCTGGAACGCCGGCCGCGCTACGCCCGCGTCGGGCTCGTCGCCGCGGGAGCGCTCCTGCTCGGGGGCGATGCCGTCGACCTGCGCATCTCGGTCGGCGCGGACTGCACGCTCGAGCTGGAGGACATCGGCGGCACCGTCGCCTATGACGGTGAGGGCAGACGCGCCTCGTGGACGGCGCGCATCGAGATCGGCGACCGCGGGATCTGCACGTGGCACGGCCAGCCCTTCGTCATCGCCGACGGCGCCGACGTCGACCGTCGCACGGACGCGGAACTCGGCGACGGTGCGGCGCTGCTGCTGCGCGAGACGCTCGTCCTGGGCCGTGTCGGGGAGCGCGGGGGCGCGATCCGGGCGCGCACGGGGGTCACGGTGCACGGCGCGCCCGTGCTGATCGAGCACCTGGACGTGGACGGGCGCTTCCCGATCCCCGGAATCCTCGGTGCCGACCGCGTGCTCGACAGCGTGGTTCTGATCGGGCGTGAGTCCGCGGAGCAGGATCCCCCCTGGCGCACGAGCGGGATGGCTGTGCTGCGCCCCGAGCGCGGTGGGCTGGTGGTGCGATCGGTCGTCGACGCTGCGCATCTCGGCGATCTCGGCACGGGGTGGGGCGCGCTGCGGAAGGAACTGATCCATGAGGCCTAGCCCGACCGCATACGTCGTCGGTGCGCTGCACGTTCTCGGATGGGGTGCGCTGCTGCTGTCCGCGGGATCTCCGCTCGGCATCGGGCTGGGGGTCACCGCGTATCTGCTCGGACTCCGGCATGCGTTCGACGCCGACCACATCGCCGCGATCGACAACACGACGCGGCAGCTCCTCGCGCGCGGGCGCCCGGCACGGGGCGTGGGCCTGTGGTTCTCCCTCGGTCACGCGAGCGTCGTCTCGGTCCTCTGCGTGCTACTGGCGTTAGGTGTCGGCGCGCTCGCCGCGGGAATCTCGGATCCGGACTCGCCGCTGCAGGTCTGGACGGGCGTCATCGGTCCGGTCGTGTCGGGCGTCTTCCTGCTCGTCATCGCGGGGGCGAACATCCTCGCCCTGCGCCGCCGTCGCCGGCCCGGCGATCATCGGCACGGCGGTCCCGCATGGGCGCTGGTGGGCCGGCTCAACGCCGTGATCGACCGACCGTCGCGGATGTACGTCGTGGGCCTGCTGTTCGGCCTGGGCTTCGACACGGCGACGGAGATCGGTCTGCTGGCCCTCGCCGGCTCCGCAGCGTCCCGTGCCGTGCCGTGGCGGATGATCCTGATCCTCCCGGTGCTGTTCGCCGCGGGCATGTCGCTGCTGGACTCCGCTCAGGGGGCGATGTCGCGGCGCGCATACTCGTGGGGCTCGACCGGACGCGAGCGGGCGATGCGGCGCTACGACCTGCTGGTGACGGGCGTGTCRATCGTCGTCGCGCTCGTGATCGGCGTCGCCGAGCTCGCGGGGGTGGCGCTGCGGAGCCTGCCGCACCCGAGTGGCTTCGCGCGCGCCGTGGGCGAGCTCGATCTGAACGCGCTCGGGTTCGTCCTGACCGGGCTGCTGATCGTCTTCTGGGCGGCCGCCGCAGCGTGGGCCGGGGTCGTGAACGGACAGCGGTCCGCAGAGCGGTCCCCGCTGGACTGACCGCGCCTTCGCCGCGCGCGAGGCGTGCGAGGCGAAGGCGCCTGGCTAGACTGGCCCGCAGTGACACGGGGTGCCGCATCCGCGGCTGAGATCACACCCGTCGAACCTGATCTAGGTCGTACTAGCGAAGGGATGTCGCGATGAACGCGCGTCTGGAATTGTCGTCCGAGTCCACGGTGGAATCCGCCGCGGACCTTCTCACGAAGCTGCGGGCGGAGCCCCCGCTCGTGCAGTGCATCACGAATTCGGTCGTGACCGGCTTCACGGCGAACGTGCTGCTCGCGCTCGGCGCGGCTCCCGCGATGGTGGACATCACGGGCGAAGCCGGCATGTTCGCCGCGATCTCGTCCGGGCTCCTGGTCAACCTCGGCACGCCCACGCCCGAGCAGCGCTCGGCGAGCCTCGAGGCCGTCGGCGGTGCGCGCACGGCGGGGACGCCGTGGGTGCTGGATCCGGTCGCGGTCGGCGTGCTGCCGGTGCGCACCGCGCTGGCGCAGGACCTGCTCGCGCTGCGTCCCACCCTCATCCGCGGCAACGCGTCGGAGATCCTCGCCCTCGCCGGCCGCAGCCTGGGCGGACGCGGCGTGGATGCACTGGACGGCACCGAGGCGGCGGGTGGCGCAGCCCGCGAAGTGGCCCGGAGCACTGGGGGAGCGGTGGCCGTATCGGGCCCCGTCGACCTCCTCGTCGACGCCGAGCACGAGATCCGGATCGCGAACGGTGATGCCCTGCTCACCCGTGTCACAGGGGGCGGCTGCGCGCTGGGTGCGGTGATGGCCGYCTTCCTCGGGGCTGCGCGGCAGACCGGCGACAGCCCTCTGGTCGCCGCCTCCGCGGCCACCCTCGTCTACACGCTGGCCGCCGAGGACGCCGCCTCCCGATCCGACGGTCCCGGATCCTTCGCCGTCGCCCTGCTCGACGCGCTCGCGGCGATCCGGCCGGAGTCCCTCACGGCGCGCGCACGCGTCGAGGCCGTGGCGATCGAGACGGCGGAGGCCACGGCATGACGCTCGCAGACGTCGCCACCGCGCCGCGCCACGCCGGCACCCGCGAGGCGACCTCGCGGCGAAGGCTGACGGCGGAAGACCTTGCGCTCTACCTCGTCACGGACCCCGTGCTGAGCGGTGCACGCGGAGTGCCCGCCGTGGTCGACGCCGCCGTGGCGGGCGGTGTCCGGATCGTGCAGCTGCGCGACAAGGACGCCGATGACGCCGCGATCGTGGAGCAGCTCGTCGAGCTCTCCGAGGTCATCGCGGGGCGGGCGCTGCTCGTCGTCGATGATCGGCTCGACGCCGTCGTGGAGGCGCGGCGCCGCGGCGCGCGCGTGGACGGCATCCACATCGGCCAGTCGGACGTGTCGCCCCTCGTCGCCCGTTCGGTGCTCGGCCCCGATGCGATCGTCGGCCTCACGGCGAACCAGCCGGCGCACCTCGAAGCCGCGACGGTGCTGCCGGCCGGCACCGTCGACTACCTGGGTGTGGGAGTGATCCACCCCACGACCACCAAGCGCAACCACCCGCCGGAGCTGGGCGTGGCCGGATTCGCCGCGTTCGCCGCGGCCAGCTCGTTGCCGTGCGTCGCGATCGGCGGCATCAGCCGTGAGGATGTGGCCGCCCTGCGTGCGGCGGGCGCGGCCGGCGTCGCCGTGGTGTCCGCACTGTGCGCGGCCCCGGATCCTCGGGACGCGGCGCGCACGCTGCTGCGGGCCTGGGGTGCGGGCGGCGTGCCGCGGGTGCTCTCGATCGCCGGCAGCGACCCCTCCGGGGGCGCGGGAATCCAGGCGGATCTCAAGGCGATCGCCGCGAACGGCGGTTACGGCATGGCCGCGATCACCGCTCTGACCGCGCAGAACACCCGCGGCGTCCGGGCCGTGCACGTCCCGCCCGCCGCATTCCTGCGCGCCCAGCTCGACGCGATCGGCGACGACGTGCGGGTCGACGCCGTGAAGATCGGAATGCTCGCAGAGGCCGCGGTCATCGCGGAGGTCGAATCGTGGCTGCGAGCGCACCGCCCGCCCACGGTCGTGCTGGATCCGGTCATGGTCGCCACCAGCGGGGACCGGCTGCTGGACACCGAAGCGGAGCAGGCCCTGCGCGCGCTGCTGCCGCTGGCCGACCTCCTCACTCCGAACCTCCCCGAACTGGCCGTCCTCGTACGGGAGCCTGCGGCGACGAGCTGGACGGGCGCCCTCGGCCAGGCGCAGCGGCTCGCGGCGGCGACCGGTGCGCTGGTGCTCGTGAAGGGCGGGCATCTCGGCGGCGACGAGGCGCCCGACGCGCTCGTCGGTCCCTCGGGGCCGGTACGCGAGTATCCCGGCTCCCGCATTCGCACCGCGAGCACCCACGGCACAGGATGCTCGCTCTCCGCCGGGCTCGCGACCCGCCGGGCTGCCGATCTCGACTGGCGCGATGCGGTGGCCGAGGTGCGGTCGTGGCTGCGCGAATCGATCGCCGCCGGCGCCGGGYTKCAGGTCGGATCCGGTCACGGTCCGATCAGCCACTTCGCCGGGCTGTGGCGGCGCGGGGGACTGGCCGCCGTCCCGGAGGCGGAGACCGTCGCCTCGGACTGGTGGGAGGCGATCGCGCCCATCCGGGACGCGATCGACGAGCTGCCGTTCCTGCGCCGGATGGTGGACGGATCCCTCTCGGCGGCCGCGTTCCGCTGGTATCTGGCGCAGGACGCGTTGTACCTGCGCGAGTACGCGCGCACCCTGGCCGAGGCGGCCCGCCTCGCGCCGACTCCTGAGGAGCAGGCGTTCTGGGCGCACTCGGCAGAGCAGGCGGTGATCGTGGAGCTTGAGCTGCACGCGAGCAGGATCTCTCCCGACGGGGTGGGGGCCGACACGTTCCGGGCCGAGCCCGCCCCGGCGACCGTCGCCTATCTCGACCACCTCCGCGGTGCCGCGTTCGATGCCGACTACGGCGTGCTGATCGCGGCCCTGCTGCCCTGCTTCTGGCTGTACTCCGACGTGGGCGCCAGACTGCACGCCGCCGCCAGCAGCGACCCGTCGCGCCCCTTCGCCGAGCACCCCTTCAAGGACTGGCTCGACGAGTATGCGGATCCGGGGTTCGCCGACGCGACCGCGCGGGCGATCCGGTTCGTCACCGCGCGCGCGGCCGCCGCGGATGCGGCCACGCGCGAGCGGATGCGGGTCGCGTTCATGCGCTCGAGCGAGCACGAGCGGGCCTTCTTCGCCGCGGCCGCTCTCTGAGCGAGCGCAGCGCGACGGGTGGCGGCGGCCGGGTGTCGCCGCCACCCGCGACCGGGCTCGATGACGCACGAAGGCGCCCTCGATTTGGAGGAGAGCGCCACCCCGCGCTATCGTCGCCGCATGCTTCCGGCTCCGCACACGACCACCCTCACGGGTGCGGTCGTGGTGCGTCGACGCCGTTCGGGCGACCGCCGACTCTAGGCGACCCCGCGCTCCCGCGTCGTTCGCGGTCGAGTGCCGGCGTCGCCGCCTCCGGCCCCGCATCGCACTCCTGTCCCGCGCCGTCTTCTTGGGCGTCGCCGGCAGACCCGACCGTTAAGGTGGAAGCATGACGTATTCCGTCGCCGTCTCCGGCGCATCCGGTTATGCGGGCGGCGAGATCCTTCGCCTGCTCGCGAACCATCCCGACGTCGAGATCCGCACCGTCACGGCGCACTCGAACGCCGGACAGAAGCTCTCCGAGCATCAGCCGCATCTGCGCTCGCTCGCGCACCTCACCCTGCAGGACACGACGCCGGAGATCCTCGCCGGCCACGACATCGTGTTCCTCGCCCTGCCGCACGGCCAGTCCGGTCAGTACACCGACGCCCTCGGCGAGGTCCCGCTCGTGATCGATGCGGGAGCCGACCACAGACTCACCTCCGAGGCCGCGTGGGACGCGTTCTACGGCGGGGACTTCCACGAGCCGTGGGCCTACGGCGTCCCCGAGTTGCCGGTGAACGGCGTCAAGCAGCGCGAGCACCTCCGCGGCGCCAGCCGCATCGCGGCCCCCGGCTGCAACGCGTCCACGGTGAGCCTGAGCCTCGCCCCCGGCGTCGCGGCGGGCGTGATCGACCCGTCCGACATCGTGACCGTGCTCGCCGTCGGCCCATCCGGTGCCGGCAAGAGTCTCAAGACCCATCTGCTGGGCAGTGAGATCCTCGGATCCGCCAATCCGTACGCCGTCGGCGGCACGCACCGGCACATCCCCGAGATCCGTCAGGCTCTCGCCGCCGCGTCGGGCGTGGCGCCCGAGGGGATCCGGATCTCGTTCACCCCGGTCATCGTGCCGATGGCCCGCGGGATCCTCGCGACCTCGACGGCCCCGATCGTCCCAGGCGCCACCGACGCGCAGATCCGCGAGGCCTGGCAGAGCGCCTATGGCGACGAGGTCTTCGTGCAGCTGCTGCCGGAGGGATCCGTCCCTCGCACCGCCGACGTGCTCGGCGCCAACACGGCGCTCATCGGCCTCGCGATCGATCGCGCCGCGAACCGCGTCGTCGTCGTCACCGCCGTCGACAACCTCGTCAAGGGCACGGCGGGAGCCGCCATCCAGTCCATGAACATCGCGCTCGGTCTCGCCGAGACCACGGCGCTCAGCATCAACGGAGTCGCCCCATGAGCGTGACCGCACCCCAGGGATTCGAGGCGGCCGGCGTCGTCGCGGGTCTCAAGTCCACCGGAAAGCCCGATGTGGCCCTCGTCGTGAACCGCGGCCCGCGAAAGGTCGGCGCCGCGGTGTTCACCAGCAACCGCGCCAAGGCGAACCCGATCATCTGGTCGCAGGAGGTGGTGAAGGACGGCATCGTCGAGGCCGTCGTGCTGAACTCCGGTGGTGCGAACTGCTTCACGGGCCCGTTCGGGTTCCAGACCAGCCATCTCACGGCGGAGCGCGCCGCAGAGCTGCTGGGGGTGAGCGCCGGCGACGTGGTGGTCTGCTCCACCGGGCTGATCGGCACCGGGGACGAGGTCTTCCGCGGCAAGGTGCTCGCGGGCGTCGAGGCCGGCGTCGCGCAGCTGAGCGCCGACGGCGGACAGGCCGCCGCCGAGGCGATCATGACCACCGACACCGTCGCCAAGACGGTCGCGGTGAGCCGAGACGGCTGGACCATCGGCGGCATGGCGAAGGGCGCGGGCATGCTCGCTCCGGGTCTCGCGACGATGCTCGTGGTGCTCACGACCGATGCGGAGCTCGATGCGGCCGAGGCTCACGCCCTTCTGCGTCGCGCGACCGGCGCCACCTTCGACCGGCTCGACTCCGACGGGTGCATGTCCACGAATGACCAGGTGACGCTGCTCGCCAACGGCGCGAGCGGGATCCGGCCCGACCTGGACGACTTCGCGGCCGCGCTCACCGAGGTCTCGGACGAGCTGGCCCGCAAGCTGCAGGACGACGCCGAGGGCGCCAGTCACGCGATCTCGATCGAGGTCGTGCATGCCGCGAGCGAGCAGGACGCGGTCGAGGTGGGTCGCGCGGTCGCGCGCAACAACCTGTTCAAGGCGGCGATCTTCGGCAACGACCCGAACTGGGGGCGCGTGCTGGCCGCGATCGGCACCACCCGGGCCGCATTCGATCCCTACGACGTGGACGTCTGGATGAACGGGGTGCGGGTGTGCACCGCCGGCGGTCCCGACCGTCCGCGCGAGGAGGTCGATCTGGCCCCGCGCGCGACGCACGTGCTGATCGATCTCAAGGTCGGCGAGGCCGCGGCGACGATCCGCACCAACGACCTCACGCACGACTACGTGCACGAGAACAGCGCGTACTCCTCATGAGCGACCTTCAGGACACCGCGCCCGAGGAAGCCGCGATCAAGGCGCAGACGCTGATCGAGTCGCTGCCCTGGCTGAAGAGGTACCGCGATCAGATCGTCGTCGTGAAGTACGGCGGCAACGCGATGATCAGCGATGAGCTGCAGGAGGCGTTCGCGCAGGACATCGCCTACCTCCGCTACGTCGGCGTGCAGCCGGTCGTCGTGCACGGCGGAGGACCGCAGATCTCCGACATGCTGGAGCGGCTCGAGATCCCCAGCGAGTTCAAGGGCGGCTACCGGGTCACCAACACCGAAGCGATCAGCGTCGTGCGGATGGTGCTCACCGGCCAGGTCAACCCTCAGCTCGTCTCGAAGATCAACTCGCACGGACCGATCGCCACGGGTCTGAGCGGAGAGGACGCCGGGCTCTTCGGCGGACGTCGCCGCGGCGTGATCATCGACGGCGAAGAGGTCGACCTCGGCCGCGTCGGCGACGTCGTGCAGGTGGATCCGACGCCGGTCCATGACCATCTGGCCGCGGGACGGGTGCCGGTCGTCTCCAGCATCGCCCCGGATCTGGACCATCCTGGTCAGTCGCTGAACGTGAACGCGGACGCGGCGGCGGCGGCGCTGGCGACCGCGCTCGGCGCGGTCAAGCTCGTGATCCTCACCGACGTCGCTGGACTCTACGCCGACTGGCCGA
This sequence comes from Microbacterium sp. 01T413_2, assembly GCF_056398985.1. Taxonomy (NCBI): domain Bacteria; kingdom Bacillati; phylum Actinomycetota; class Actinomycetes; order Micrococcales; family Microbacteriaceae; genus Microbacterium; species Microbacterium sp. 01T413_2. The sequence continues at coordinate 4,380 of NZ_JBFTQL010000013.1, read as the reverse complement.
ACCGCGACTCGCTCGTCTCGCACCTGACCACGACGGAGCTGAAGACCATGCTCCCGTCGCTCGAGTCGGGCATGATCCCGAAGATGACCGCGTGCCTGGAGGCCGTGGAGTCGGGCGTGCATGCGGCGGCCATCATCGACGGACGGGTGCCGCATTCGGTGCTCGTCGAACTGTTCACCAGCAAGGGAATCGGAACGGAGGTGGTGGCGGGATGACCTCGCACGCCGCACAGACATCGGCACCGGCACAGGCCTGGCAGGGCGCGGCCGACCGCGACCTGATCCTGAACGCGGGCCCGCGGTTCGAGCTGCTCGTCCGCGGCGAGGGGTCGCACCTGTGGGACGGCGAGGGACGACGCTACCTCGACTTCCTCGCGGGGATCGCGGTCACCGCCCTCGGGCACGCCCACCCCGTCTTCGTCGAGGCGGTCTCGCGCCAGGCCGCCACCCTCGCGCACGTGTCGAACTACTTCGCCACTCCTCCGCAACTCGAGCTCGCGGCTCGGCTGAAGCGTCTCGCCGGTACCGGCGACGCGGGGCGGGTGTTCTTCGGGAACTCCGGCACGGAGGCCAACGAGGCGGCGTTCAAGCTCGCGCGCCTGCACGGGTTGTCTTCGGACCGGGCCACCGAGCGCCCGCGGATCCTGTCCCTCGACAACGCGTTCCACGGCCGCACGATCGGCGCGCTCGCGCTGACCGCGAAGGCGTCCATGCGTGACCCGTTCCAGCCGCTGCCCGGGGGAGTGGAGCACATCCCCGCCACGATCGAGGCGCTCGAGGCGGCGATGGACGATCGCGTCGCGGCACTGTTCGTCGAGCCGATCCAGGGCGAGGCCGGCGTGCTCGAGCTGCCGGAGGGCTACCTCCGTGCTGCGCGCGAGCTCACCGCGAAGCACGGCGCGCTGCTCATCGTGGACGAGATCCAGACCGGCGCCGGCCGCACGGGCGACTGGTTCGCGTTCCAGCACGAGGGGATCGTGCCCGACGCGATCACCCTCGCGAAGGGGATCGGCGGCGGCTTCCCGATCGGCGCGCTCGTGGCGTTCGGGGACGCGGCGGCTCTGCTGCAGCCGGGCTCGCACGGCTCCACCTTCGGCGGCAACCCGCTCGCCACCGCGGTCAGCAACGCCGTACTCGAGGAGATCGAGCAGGCGGGCCTCGTGCAGAACGCGCGCGAACGCGGTGCCCAGCTGCGCGAGGTCGTCGAGGGGATCRGATCCCCGCTCGTCGCCGGTGTGCGCGGCCGCGGTCTGCTCATCGGCGTGGCACTGGCCGCTCCCGTCGCGGGCGACGTCGTCGCCGCGGCGCAGCGTCTCGGGCTCGTCATCAACGCCGCGAACCCGTCCTCGGTGCGGATCGCTCCGGCGCTCACGATCGGCGACGCCGAGATCGCCGAGTTCACCGACCTGTTCACCGCCGCCCTCGCCGAGGTCGCGGCCACCGCTCTCACGGAGACGAACGCATGACCCGCCACCTGCTGCGCGACGACGACCTGACCACGGCCGAGCAGACCGAGATCCTCGATCTCGCCCTCGAGCTGAAGAAGGATCGTTGGGCCGACAAGACGCTGGCCGGTCCGCAGACGGTCGCGGTGATCTTCGACAAGTCCTCGACCCGCACGCGTGTGTCGTTCGCGGTCGGCATCGCGGATCTGGGCGGATCCCCGCTGATCATCTCGACCGCGAACAGCCAGCTCGGCGGCAAGGAGACTCCGGCGGACACGGCCAGGGTGCTCGAGCGTCAGGTCGCCGCGATCGTGTGGCGCACCTACGCGCAGGCGGGTCTCGAGGAGATGGCCGCGGGCACCAGGGTGCCGGTGATCAACGCGCTTTCCGACGACTTCCACCCGTGCCAGCTGCTCGCCGACCTGCTCACGATCCGCGAGCACAAGGGCGACTTGAAGGGTCTCACCCTCTCGTTCTTCGGTGACGGACGCAGCAACATGGCGCACTCCTACGTGCTGGCCGGCGTCACCGCGGGCATGCACGTGCGGGTGGCCTCTCCCGAGGCGTATGCACCCCGTGCGGACGTCGTCGCCGACGCTCACCGCCGCGCCGCGGAGACCGGCGGATCCCTGACCCTTCTCACGGATCCGGACCAGGCTGCTGTCGGTGCCGATGTGATCGTCACCGACACCTGGGTGTCGATGGGCAAGGAGGAGGAGAAGGCGCAGCGCCTGCGTGACCTCGGTGGCTACAAGGTCACGAGCGCGACCATGGCTCTCGCGACGCCCGAGGCGATCTTCATCCACTGCCTGCCCGCCGACCGCGGCTACGAGGTCGACTCCGAGGTCATCGACGGCCCGCAGAGCGTGGTCTGGGACGAGGCGGAGAACCGCCTGCACGCGCAGAAGGCGCTGCTGGTGTGGCTCATCGGGAAGTCTTCGGGGTCGTTGAGCGAGGGAACGAAGTGACGGAGACGAAACGCACCGCCGCGCACGGCACGAACCAGGGCGCGCTCTGGGGCGGCCGCTTCGCCGGAGGTCCCAGTCCCGAACTCGCCGAGCTCAGCCGGTCGACGCATTTCGACTGGATCCTCGCGCCCTATGACATCGCCGGCTCGCACGCCCACGCGACCGCGCTCGAGGCCGCCGGATACCTGGAGGCCGACGAGGCCGCGCGCATGCACGCGGGTCTCGACGCCCTCGCGACGAGGATCGCGGATGGCACACTGCTCCCGCAGCCCGGGGATGAGGACGTGCACGGCGCGCTCGAGGCGGCGCTCATCGCCGAGGTCGGCGCGGATCTGGGCGGGCGTCTGCGTGCCGGGCGCAGCCGCAACGACCAGATCGCGACGCTTGTGCGCATGTATCTGATCGACCACGCCCGTCTCATCGCGCGCGAGGTGCTCGGCCTCGTCGACGCGCTCGTCGCGCAGGCGCAGGCGCATGGCAGTGCGATCCTGCCGGGGCGCACGCATCTGCAGCACGCGCAGCCCGTGCTCCTCGCGCACCACCTGCAGGCGCACGCCTGGCCGCTGGTGCGGGATCTCGAGCGGCTCGTCAACTGGCGCACGCGCGCCGGCGTGTCGCCGTACGGCGGGGGCGCGCTGGCCGGATCGACTCTGGGCCTGGACCCGGCGCTGGTCGCCCGTGAGCTCGGCCTCGACCGTCCTGCGGAGAACTCGCTGGACGGAACCGCTTCCCGCGACGTCGTCGCGGAGTTCGCGTTCATCACGGCGATGATCGGCGTCAACCTGTCCCGCATCTCCGAGGAGATCATCCTCTGGAACACCCGCGAGTTCGGCTTCGTCACGCTCGACGACGGATACTCCACGGGATCCAGCATCATGCCGCAGAAGAAGAACCCGGACATCGCCGAGCTCGCGCGCGGCAAGTCCGGGCGCCTCATCGGCAACCTGTCCGGGCTCATGGCGACGCTCAAGGGTCTGCCGCTCGCGTACAACCGCGATCTGCAGGAGGACAAGGAGCCGGTGTTCGACTCGGTCCGCACGCTCGAGGTCGTGCTGCCGGYGTTCACCGGGATGGTGGCGACGCTGCGGTTCGACACCGAGCGCATGGCCGAGCTCGCTCCCCAGGGATTCTCGCTCGCGACCGACGTCGCCGAGTGGCTGGTGAAGAGCCGGGTGCCGTTCCGGGAGGCTCACGAGATCTCCGGATCCCTGGTGCGGGCGTGCGAGCAGCGCGGCATCGGTCTAGAGGATGCGGATGACGCGCTCCTCGCCGAGGTGTCGCCGCACCTGACCCCTGGGGTGCGCGAGGTGCTCACGATCGAGGGATCCGTCGCGAGCCGCGATGGCGTCGGCGGCACCGCTCCGGTGCGCGTCGCCGAGCAGCGCATCGAGCTCGTCGCCCGGGCGCAGTCCGCCGCCCACGCGCTCGGGATGTGACCTCTGCGGATGTCCATCGGCAGCCGCCCCGGACCCTTGAAACCCCCCTCTCGGCCCTCGCCGGGAGGGGGGTTTTCCCGTTCATCAGGTATTTCGCCGGTTGGATACCAGGTAGCGGGGGTGTGCGACACGCCCGGGCTGCGAGCCCGATTTGCCGGAACCCGGGGATCCGCGTAACTTATTACTTGTTCGCCCCAAGCGGTAGAGCGAAGGGCCGGAAGGCCTGACTCCCCAAGCGGCGAACAAACCCCGATCTCRACGAAGAACTTCCCTCGTGGAAGATCTTCTACTATGATTGGGAACTCCCACCTCAGGTTCGCCGCAAGGCGCAGCGAGGGGGAGTGAGATCTAGCCCTATTTGTGATGCCGCGAGGCTGAGCTGTAGGAGCATCCGATCCTTGAGAACTCAACAGCGTGCACTTGTCAAATGCCAATTTATTCCTCGTCCAGTCCTTTTTGGGCTGGTTGAGAAATTCCTTTGGATCAAAGACCAACCCTTTGGGGTTGGCATTCGGATGAAGTCAGCAATGAT
>NZ_JBFTQL010000012.1:0-88851 GCF_056398985.1 Microbacterium sp. 01T413_2 | reverse complement strand
GTGGCTGCATCCGAGGAGTGGATGCAGCCATGTGCGCGCTTCGAAACGAAGAAGCGGTCCTCAGCTCGTCGGCGGCGTGTGCCAGATGCGGTCGATGTAGTCGCGGATCGAGCGGTCGGAGGAGAAGTAGCCGCAGCGGGCGACGTTGAGAATCGCAGCGCGGGACCACGCGTCCTGGTCGGCATAGGCGGCGTCCACGCGCTCCTGCGCCGACATGTAGGCGGCGAAGTCGGCGAGCACCATGAACCGGTCCTCGTACAGCAGGTTCGACACGATCGGCTCGAAGACCGAGCGGTCACCACCGGAGAAGGCGCCGGACGCGATGAGATCGATGGCGCGGCGCAGGTCGGCATCGGCCTGGTAGAACTCGCTCGGCCGGTAGCCGCGCGCCGAGAGCGCCTCGACGTCGGGCTCGGTCATGCCGAACAGGAAGAAGTTCTCGTCGCCGACGAGCTCGCGGATCTCGACGTTCGCGCCGTCGTCGGTGCCGATCGTGAGCGCGCCGTTGAGCGCGAACTTCATATTGCCGGTGCCCGAGGCCTCCTTGCCCGCCAGCGAGATCTGCTCGCTGAGGTCGGCGGCGGGGATCACGCTCTCCGCGAGCGTGACGTTGTAGTTCGGCGGGAACAGCACCTGCAGGCGGCCTTCGAGCCTCGGATCCGTGTTGACGACGGATCCGACCGCGTTGATGAGGTGGATGATCCGCTTGGCCATCGCGTAGCCGGGGGCGGCCTTCGCGCCGAACAGCGCGGTGCGCGGAGTGAGTTCGGCGAGCGGGATCCGCCCCGAGATGACCCCCTCGTACGAGCTCACGATGTGCAGCACCTTCAGCAGCTGCCGCTTGTACTCGTGCAGGCGCTTGACCATCACGTCCACGAGGTGCCCGTCGCCGACCGTCATCCCGTCCCGGGCCAGCAGCACATCGTTCAGGTGCCGTTTGTTGGCGACCTTCACCGCGGCGAACGCGGTGCGGAACCCGGGATCGTCGGCGAGGGGCTCGAGCTCGCGCAGCCGCTCCAGATCCGTGACCCAGCCGTCGCCGATCGCCTCGGTGATGAGCGAGGAGAGCCCGGGGTTCGCGAGCCGCAGGAAGCGGCGGGGCGTGACCCCGTTCGTGACGTTGGTGAACTTGTCCGGGAAGAACTCGGCGAATGCGGGCAGCACCTTGTCGCGCAGCAGTTGCGAGTGCAGCTCGGCGACCCCGTTCACGCGCGCGCCTGCCACGGTGGCGAGGTAGGCCATGCGCACGGAGCGCTCGGGGAACTCCGCGATGATCGACATGTTGCGGATCCGCATCTCGTCGTCGCCGAAACGGGCACGCACCGCGGCGAGGAACTCGTCGTTGATCCGGTAGATGATCTCGAGGTGCCGCGGCAGCAACCGGCCCAGCAGCTCGACGGACCAGACCTCGAGGGCCTCCGGCAGCAGGGTGTGACAGGTGTACGCGAAGCACTTCTGAGCGATGGTCCAGGCGTCGTCCCAGGGCATGCCGCGTTCGTCGACCAGCACGCGCAGCAGTTCGGGGACCGCGATCACCGGGTGCGTGTCGTTCAACTGGAAGATCACGCGATCGGGCAGGTGTGCGAGGTCGAAGTCCACCGGCAGGCGATCCAGGAAGTCGGCGATGGATGCGGCGACGAAGAAGTACTGCTGCTGCAGGCGCAGCTCCTTGCCCTGCGGAGTGGAGTCCTCGGGATAGAGCACCTTCGAGATGTTCTCCGCATAGGTCTGCGCCCGCACGGCCTGCTCGTAGTCGCCGGAGTTGAAGATGCGCAGATCGAACGCGTCGGTGGCGACCGCACTCCACAGCCGCAGGGTGTTCACGCGGCCGTTGTGGAAGCCCGGAACCATGTAGTTGTAGGGCACGGCGCGCACGGTCCAGGCCGGGATCCAGCGCGAACGGGGAGTGCCGTCGTCGTCATACGTCTCGGTATGCCCGCCGAAGGCGATCGTCTGCGCCTGCTCGGGGTGCGGGAACTCCCATGGCGAGCCGAGCGCGAGCCAGGCGTCGGGCTGCTCGACCTGCTGGCCGTCCTCGAAGGTCTGCCGGAAGATCCCGTACTCGTAGCGGATCCCGTATCCGGTGCTCGGTACGCCGAGGGTGGCGAGCGAGTCGACGAAGCAGGCGGCGAGGCGCCCGAGTCCGCCGTTGCCGAGCCCTGGCTCGATCTCGTGCGCGCGCAGTTCGTCGATGTCGATCCCGCACGCGGCCAGGGCCGCGGTCGCGACCTCGGACAGGCCGGTCGCGATCAGGTCGTTGTCGAGCTGGCGGCCGAGCAGGTATTCGGCGGAGAGGTAGCACACGCTCTTCGCCTGGCTCTCCCGCTGCCGGCGCTGATCCTCGAGCCAGCGCGCCATCAGGTAGTCGCGCACCGTGCAGGCGAGGGCGAGATATCGGTCGTTCACGCTGGATGCGGAGAGCGTCACGCCGCCGTCGAAGTTCAGGTTGTGCAGGAACTCCTCGACGAACCCGTCGACGGTGAGCGGCGGGGCGATCACCGGGGCGAGTGCGAGCGGGTGCGTGGCGTTGAGCGGGTGCGCGTCGGGGGTCACGGGATGAACGTACCCTGACCGACCCCGGTGCCGAGAAGGATCCCGCTTGACATTGACGCGACGTCAACTTCTACGGTGGTCATATCGACGACGGAAGGAGGATCCATGGCGCATCGGGACTGGTCGATCCAGGAGATCGCGCGGCTGACCGGCACCACGAGCCGCACCCTGCGGCACTACGACGACATCGGCCTGCTGCCGCCGACCCGGGTGGCCTCGAACGGCTACCGGCACTACGACCAGGGGGCGCTCCTGCGCCTGCAGCGCATCCTGCTCCTGCGCGAGCTGGGGCTGGGGCTGCCGGCGATCGCCCAGGTCGTCGGAGAGGGCGTGCCGGCATCCGACGGGGCCGGATCCGGTCGGTCGGCGAACGCCGCGATCGAGGTGGACGCCCTCGAGAAGCACCTCGCGCTGCTGCGCGCGGAGCAGACCAGGCTGGCGCGGCAGATCGCGTCGGTCGAGAACACCATCACCACCCTCAGAGAAGGAGGAGCACTCATGCCTGACGACATGTTCGACGGCTTCGACCACACCCAGTACAAGGACGAGGTCGAGACCCGCTGGGGTACGAAGGCCCACGCCGACAGCGACCGCTGGTGGCGCGGGCTGAGCGATGACGAGAAGGCCGCGTGGAAGCAGCGCGTCGCCGATCTCGGCGCCGACTGGATCGCGCTCGCCGAAGCGGGAGCGGATCCGGCATCGCCCGAGGCGCAGGACGTGGCGCGCCGCCACGTCGACTGGCTCACCGGCATCCCCGGCACGCCCGCCTACGGGGCCGCCGGCGACCGCAAGGCGTACGTCATCGGCCTCGGTGAGATGTACGTGGCGGATCCGCGCTTCGGCGCGAACTACGCCACCGGTGCGGACCGGTCCGCCGCCGCCGCGCAAGGAGCCACCGGCACCGCCGGCGCGGAGTTCGTCCGCGACGCCCTGCGCATCTACGCGGAGGCGAACCTGTAACCGGAACAGGATCCGGATCCGGAAGCGGCTCCGCGGTCGCGTCAAAGAAGGAAAACGCTGCTCGGAACCATGTCCGAGCAGCGTCTTCCTTCTCTGAGGAGGATGAGGCCTCGCCTGGAGATGGATTTCGGCGCTCCAGGGTCGTCCGGAGCGACGTCATCCATCTTTCGGCGTCAGCGCCTGGCCCGGGTCAGGGTCCCACGGCGGCCTCTCCGGCACCCGGGATAGGCTGGCACCACGATGGGCATCTCGCGGCGAACCCTGCTCGTCGGCGCCGGAGCCGGTGCCGTCGCGGTGGTGCTCGCGGCCTGCACGCCCGAGCCGCAGCCCACCAAGACCCCGACGACCGCCCCGCCCTCGCCGATGCCGAGCGTGCCGCCCGGCGCCGCACCGGAGCCGACGGCGTGGATGCGCAGCACCTGGTCGACGGACGCATATTCCCGCGGCGCGATGAGTTACCTGCCGGCCGGGGCGACGCCGCAGCTGCGCAAGGATCTCGCCGAGCCGATCGGTGACCGCGTCTTCCTCGCCGGTGAGACGACGGATCCGGATCATCCCGGAACCGTCCCGGGCGCGATCGACTCGGGGCAGCGGGCCGCGGCGCTGCTCGTCGACGCGTCCACGAGCGGCGAGCGCGTCGCCGTCGTCGGTGCGGGCGCCGCCGGAGCCGCCGCCGCCCGTGCGCTCACCGATGCAGGGCGCACCGTGACCGTGCTCGAGGCGCGCGAGCGCACCGGGGGACGGATCCATTCGATCGCGGACAAGAAGTGGCCGATCCCGGTGCAGCTGGGGGCGTGGCTGTCGGCGGGCGAAGAGGCGGGCACCCTGGGCGGTGAGCTGGCCGCCCAGGGCATCCACCGGCTGACGTTCGGCACGCCCACGGGCTGGTCGAAGGACGGCGCAGCGCCCGCCCTCGACGGCGGACCGCTGCGGCACGCGATCGAGCAGGCGGCGAACGCGCCGGCCGACGCGTCGATCGACGCGGCGCTCCGGGCCGCCGGCGCCGACCCGGCCGATCCGGCGCTCGCCGCGGCTCTCGCCTGGCTGCAGGCGACCACAGGTGCCGACGCGGAGAAGGCGTCGAGCTGGTTCCCGCCGACGTTCGTCCCCGACGGGCTCGTGGGCGCTGATGGAGATGTCGCCGCGCTCGTGAACACGCCGCTCGACGGCATCAAGGTCACGCTCGCCTCACCGGTGACGCGCATCGCCTACGACGACTCGGGGGTGAGCCTGCGCCTGGCCACCGGCGAGTCGCTGTCCTTCGATCGCGTGGTCGTCACGGTCCCGCTCGGGGTGCTGCAGCACGGGGCGATCGAGTTCGCCCCGCCGCTGCCGTTCACGCATCGTGGTGCGATCGCGGCGCTCGCCTCGGGATACGTGGAGACGGTGTGGGTGCAGTTCGACGAGGCGTTCTGGAAGGTCGATGCGGACCTCTGGCACGTCGTCGGGGGCGACGGCCCGATCCGCACCTGGCTGAACCTCCAGCCGGTCACCGGCCGGCCCGTGCTCGTGGGTCTCGTCGGCGGGCCAGAGGCCGAGGCCTTCGCGAAGCTCGGAGACGGCGACGCGGAGTCCGCCGTGCGCGAGTCGCTGCGATTCTTCGTCTCGGCGACGCCGACGCCGACGCCCTGAACTCAGGCCGGATCCGGGTCGTCCCCGTCCGCTTTCGGAGTGCCGCGCAGATCCGTCCGCGCCGTGGTGCGCAGCCGGCTCAGGGCGACCAGGGCGCTCGCGACCAGGGCGAAGATCGCCAGAGCGATGACGCAGGTGACGATCATCTCGGGCAGCCCCGACACCTGACGCGGATCCAGGAAGTAGTACGGATACCAGCCGACCAGGCCGCCGCGCCAGATCGTGAACACGCCCCAGGCGACGGGGTAGAGGAGCACGTACGGCACGATCTGCCAGGAGGCCGCGCGCCGGCCGGGGCCGAAGACCCAGGCGACGACGGTCCACGCCGGAAGCACGAAATGCAGCACCACGTCGGACCACGGCACCCAGATCGGGATGCCGTGCAGGCCCGCCTGCCACACGATCAGGGCGAACGCGAGACCGGCCGTGATGGTCCAGCTGAGCACGACCGCACGTGCGGTGGTGAGCCAGGCGGGATCCTCCGGCGTGCGCAGCGCGATGATCCCTGCGATCAGGGCGAGGACGGCGAACGCGATGTTCGACTCGATCGTGAGGTACGCGAGGAAGTTCTGGCCGGCGATGGTCTGCGAGCCCAGGCCCCAGAACAGGCGGTCCACGAGGGCGACTCCGCACACGGCCGCGGTGAGCAGACGCGACCAGCCGAAGGCGATCCTCATGGTCACGCGCGCATCGTCCTCCTCGGCCGGCTCGGCGGGGGCGGTCCCTCGGGCAGGGCCGCCGCCACCCGGCCGAGTCTACGGAACCGGCCTGGAAGCGGGGCGATCCGCGTGCCGTCGGACGAGCCCGCCGAGACGCAGGGTCTAGGCTGACGGGCGTGAACTCGCCCGTCCCCCTCCGCCTCGCGCTCGTCGTCGCGGGGGGCGTGGTCGGCACCGCCGCGCGCCTGGGACTCGGACTCGCCCTCCCCGTGCCGAGCGGTCACGGGCTGGCCGCCGTGCCGTGGGCCACGCTCATCGCGAACCTCGTCGGCGCCTTCCTCATCGGTGTGCTCGCCGCGCGGCTGCCCGGCTCGCATGCGGTGCGGGTGCTGCTGGGCACCGGCGTGCTCGGCGGGTTCACCACCTACAGCGCGTTCGCCGTCGGCACGGTGACGCTGTGGCATGCCCAGCCGTGGCTCGCTTCGGCGTACGCGATCGGCAGCGTCGCACTCGGCATCGGGGCCGCGGCCCTCGGTCTCGATCTCGGCCGGCCGGGCCGCTGGCGCGGGAGGCGCCCCCGCGCCTCGCACACGCAGGCGCGCGGATGACCCCGCTGGTCTTCCTGTACGCCGCGCTCGCCGGGGGTGTCGGAGCAGGTCTGCGCTACCTCGTCGATCTCGGCGTGGCTCGGCTCGTCGGCACGCGCTTCCCATGGGGCGTGCTGGTGATCAACGTGACCGGATCCTTCGTGCTCGGTGTCGTCAGCGGCGGGTTCCCCGGCGCAGCCTTCATCGTCGGCGCGGGCCTGCTCGGCGGCTACACCACGTTCAGCACGGCGATGCTCGACACGGTCGCGCTGTGGCGGGACGGATCCTCGCGCGCCGGCGCCTTCAACGCCGTCGGGATGCTGCTGCTCGGGATCCTCGCCGCTGTCGGCGGGCTCGCACTCGGCGCGGCTCTCGCCGCCTGAGCTCCGGCCACCCGGATACGCGCTGCCACGATCAGCACACGATGCGACGATCAGCACACGGATCCCGTCACCACGCGTGCGAATCGTTGCATGCTGTGCTGATCGTCGCACCGTGACGGACGTAGTCGCAGTCGTGGATTCAGTCGCTGCCGCCGCCGCAGCCCGCAGCCGCGGTTTCAGTCGCGCACGCGCACCGACAGGCAGGTGACGCAGCCCTCGAGCTTCTCGAACTCGGAGACGGGGGTCTCGATCACCGTGAGGCCGCGGTCGCGGAACAGCTGCGCGCTCTGCGGGGCGTCGGCCGACATGAGCACCGTGTTCTCGTCGAGCACGACGACGGCGGTGCCATGCTCCTCCGGGACGGCCAGGAACTCGGGGTAGATCGACGGGTCGTCGACGAGCGGGGGATAGCCGATCACGGTGCCGTCGGGCAGAGCAGTGACGCCGCTCTTCAGGTGCAGCACCTTGGTGACCTCGACCGGCACGACGGTCCAGCCGCGCGGGGCGAGCAGCGTATCCATCTGCCGGATGCCCTCGGCGTTCGTGCGCAGGGTCTGCCCGACGTAGACCGTGCGGCCGACCTTGAGCACGTCTCCGCCGTCGAGGGTGCCGGGCGCCTCGACCTCGGCGTAGTCGATGCCCGCCTTCTCGAGGGCCGCGCGAGTCGTGTCGATCTCGCCGCGCCGCGAGTCCGCGCCGGGCCGGGTGAGCAGCGCGATGTCGCCGAACATGACCACGGTGTCCTCGACGAACACGCCGTCGGCGTGCGCGTCGTCCGGATCGATGTCGATCACGTCCCAACCGCGGGATCGGTACACCTCGACGTATGCCTCCCACTGGCGCTGTGCGAGCTCGGGATCCACGGGGACCCGCTCGATGTGCGTGAGCTCGCCTTCGGCGAGGCGGGGCGAGGGGCGGCGGACGAGAAGACGGGACATCGTCCCAGACTAGACGCGGCGGTTCACCCGGCGGGGCCCGGTTTCACGGCCGGAGCGGTGACGGCTGCGGCAGATGCCAGAGGTATCCGGACTCGGTGGCAAGGGCGACCGCTTCCGCGGCCGATGATGCCCCGAGTTTGCGATACAGCGAACGCTGGTGGGTCTTGACCGTGTTGACCGAGCGGAAGAGGTCCCGTGCGATGTCCGGTCTGGTCATCCCGCGCGCCAGCCGGGTCAGCACTTCGAGCTCCGGCCGCGTGAGCGTCGGTTTCTCGAGCACGCCCGCCCGGTCGAAGGAGAAGCCCTCCGGCAGCAGCTCGGGGACGAGATCGGCGACCACCCCGAGGACACCCGGCGCCAGGGTGTCGAGCACCGAGATCTCGTAGGGGCTGCATCGACGCGCGCTGACCGGGAGCAGAGCAATCGTGGCGGACGCCCTTCCTGAGTCGCCGCTCAGATAGTGCGCGAGCGCCGAGACCAGGTATCGCTGCCGGTCGGCCTGCAGAAGCCCGGCCGTCGCGTCGGCCGCGGCCTCGAGGCTGTCCAGCGCGCGGCGAGGCGCGCCGGATCCGATGTCGATCAGCGCGCGCACCACGGTGGCTATCCAGTGATCCTCCTGGACGTCGCGGATCTCGGCCTGCGCCCGGGGGAGGTCGCCGTTCAGGAGCGAGTCCAGCGCGAGCATGAGGGGCAGCGTCGAGCCGATGAGCCCTGTGCCATCTCGTCCGAACCCGGCGTTCGCCATCGCCTCCATGCGAGAGCGCGCCGCATCGCGACGGCCCGTGATGGAGCCCCATGCGTGCAGGGCGATCACCGCGAACGGCCACAGCTCACCCAGATCCGAATACGTCAGGGTCAGCAGAGCGGAGAAGGCCTCGTCGAGATCCTCCGACGCGACCATGATCTCGACCAGCCGCTGATCGCCATCCAGCCGGCTCTCCACCCAGCTCGTGGTGCGCGGCACCTCTGCGGACTGCTGCAGATGGGATCGAGCGACACAGGTATTGCCGTAGTGCTGGTGGATGAGCGCTGCCCGCAGGTGCGCTCTGCGGGCGAAGAACTCCATATCGCCCGTCCGCGGTGCTGCGGCCAGCTCCTCGAACAGGGCCAGCGCGTCCCGCAGACGTCCGGCGAGGAGCGCCGACTCCGCGGTCTGCATCAGAACGAACGCCAGAGCGGGGTCGGTGGGGCCGATGCCGGTGCGGGAAGCTCCGGCGACGTTCTCGCGAAGGCTCGAGAGCAGCTCGAACGCACCGACAGGATCCCCGGCGACCCGTCGCCGTGCTGCCTCGAAGATCGACGCGCGGCGGTGATGATTCGCCGGCACCGGTCCGCGCCGACGCGGCATCCGGAAGGTCGCGTCGTCCGGCGCCAGGGCGCGCGAGAGAAGAGAGACCGTGGGGCTCAGGTGATGCGCCTCAGGAGAGAGCCGGTCCAGGAGCGTCCGGAGCTGGTAGGGCGGCAGCGAGTACCAGAGCTCGATCGGCCAGATCTCCACGAGCGCGGCGGCGTCCGCATCTCGGCTCGACAACACCGCATCGATGAACCGCTCCCCGATATCCACGCTCGTCCCCACGAATCCCCCGCGCCGGCACCCGGCCGGCAGGTGCATGCGCCTGCATGCTTCAACCATCTGCCACGCTACGGGTTCACATGCTCCGGCGCTCACCCGGGTGGGTGAGTGAGGGGGTGATTCTGCGCCGGATGACGCGACTGGCGCTCTCGCGGGGGTGAACGTGGTGAGTGCGGACGGCGCACCCGAGCGCCGTCCGCTCGCGCCTGGGGCTGCGCGTCCGCATGCCCGCGCGCAATCGCATCCATGCCCGCGCCGCACCTCCGTGCGCCCGCGGGCCACGTCATCAGGGGAGAGAACCATGTCCGAGCAGAACACCGAGGCCCGCAGTACGTTGAGCCGCCGCACCGTCATCAAGGGAGCAGCCTGGAGCATCCCCGTGATCGCGGCGGTCACGGCGGTGCCCCTCGCGGCCGCGTCGACGAACGGTGCCGCCGACGACGTGGTGACCTGCGGGAGCGCTGCGGCCGGCGACAACGGCAGCTACACGGTCGACGGCGAGCGCGTCATCGTCAGCTACGACAGCGCCCCTGACATCTACGAGCTCAACGCCCATTTCGTCGACGGCACCTCGGCCTCGTATGGCACCAACTACGCCACCGCTCCCGCGCAGGGCTCACGCCGGTGGAGTGTGGAGACCGGCAAGCGGGTGTCCTGGGTGCAGGTGCACTCCTTCAACACGCACTATCAGAACGGCGTCTGCCAGTAGCCCGCGGCCGGGATCCCGGCGCTGCAGGGTGCCGGGATCCTGTGACGGGAGCGAGACATCGGCGCTCTAGACTCTGGCCTGTACGCCGGATCCCGCCCCGGAGTACGAAGGGGGACCCGTGTCGAAGCTCGCCGTCCTGAGCCTGCGCAACCGCGCCCTGATCGCGCTCATCACGATCGTGGCCGCCGTGTTCGGCGGCCTCGCGCTCACGAACCTGAAGCAGGAGCTGATCCCGTCGATCGAGTTCCCGCAGCTCGCGATCGTCGCCAGCTACCCCGGCGCCTCGCCCGAGGTCGTCGAGCACGACGTGTCGACCCCGATCGAGACGGCGATCCAGGGCGTCCCTGGCCTCGATACCTCGACCGCCACGAGCACGACGAACTCCTCCGTGATCCAGGCGTCCTTCGCCTACGGGACCAACCTCGCGACGGCCGAGCAGAAGATCAACCAGGCGATCGGTCGGATCAAGTCCCAGCTGCCCGATGGCGTGGATCCGCAGGTCATCACGGCGTCGATCGACGACTTCCCCGTGATCCAGGTCGCGGTCACCGGCTTCTCCAACGCCGAGGCGGCGCAGCAGCGCCTCACGAACACGATCATCCCGAAGATCGAGCGGCTCAAGGGCGTGAACGCGGCGTCGCTCGTCGGCGGGCAGGGCAAGCGGCTCACGATCACCCCCGACACCACCGCCCTGCTTGGGGCGGGGCTGACCTCGAGCGCGATCAAGGACGCGCTGCAGCAGAACGGCACWCTGTTCCCGGGCGGRTCCATCACSGAGRACGASAACACSCTCACCGTSCAGACCGGTGAGAAGCTCACCAGCGTCGAGCAGGTGCAGGCGATCCCCTTGGTCGGCGCGGCGACGCCCGGCGTCACCGTCGGATCCGTCGCAAAGGTCTCGATCGACGGGAATCCGGTCACCTCGCTCTCCCGGGTCGACGGCAAGACCGCCCTCACGATCGCGGTCACGAAGCTGCCCTCGGCCAACACGGTGGACGTGTCGAAGGCCGTCACCGCCCTCATCCCCGAGCTCAAGAAGGACCTGCCCGGGGCGACCTTCACGACCGTGTTCGATCAGGCGCCGTTCATCCAGCAGTCGATCGAGTCGCTCGCCCAGGAGGGTCTGCTCGGGCTCGTCTTCGCCGTGCTGGTGATCCTGATCTTCCTGCTCTCCGTGCGCTCGACGCTCGTCACCGCGATCTCGATCCCGACCAGCGTGCTCATCACGTTCATCGGCATACAGGCGTTCGGCTACTCGCTCAACATCCTCACACTCGGCGCGCTCACGATCGCGATCGGCCGCGTAGTAGACGACTCGATCGTCGTGATCGAGAACATCAAGCGGCATTATGTGCAGGGCGCCGACAAGAAGACCGCGATCCTGAGCGCGGTGCGCGAGGTGGCGACGGCGGTCACCGCCTCGACCATCACCACGGTCGCCGTGTTCCTTCCGATCGCGTTCGTCGGCGACATGACCGGCGAGCTGTTCCGGCCGTTCGCGCTCACCGTGACGATCGCGATGGCGGCGTCGCTGCTCGTCGCTCTCACCATCGTGCCGGTGCTGGCCTACTGGTTCCTGCGCCCGGGCAAGCCGCTGCTCGGCGCAGACGGCCATGCGATCGACCCCGAGCATGAGGACGCCCCGCCGACTCGCCTGCAGAAGGCGTACCTGCCGATCCTGCGCTGGACGCTGAAGCACTCCTGGATCACCGTGCTGCTCGCCGTCGTCGTGCTCGTCGGCACCCTCGCCGCGGCTCCCCTCATGAAGGTCAACTTCCTCGGATCCAGCGGGCAGAACACCTTTCGCATGACGCAGTCGCTGGGCCAGGCGCCCAGCCTCGACGCCGAGGACAAGGCGGCGCAGAAGGTCGAGGAGGCGATCAAGGACATCCACGGCATCAAGACCGTGCAGGTCTCGATCGGTTCGAGCGGATCCGCCCTGCGGGATGCCTTCTCCGGCGGCGGATCCGGCATCACCTACTCGATCACGACCGATCCGTCGGCGGACCAGGACACTGTGCAGGCCGATGTCCGCGCGGCTGTGAAGAAGCTCGACGGCGTCGGCGACATCACGATCGCCGCGTCGGAGGGTTTCGGATCCAGTGACATCCAGGTGAAGATCACCGCGCCGGACGAGAAGACTCTGACGAGTGCGGCCGACGCGCTCGTGAAGGAGCTCAAGGGCTCGGCGGGCGTGAACCAGGTCTCCAGCAACCTCTCCGCATCGCTGCCGTACATCTCCGTGCAGGTCGACCGCGCGGATGCCGCGAAGGCGGGACTCAGCGAGGTCGCGGTCGGCGGCATCGTCTCGCAGGCGATGCGTCCGCAGCAGATCGGATCCGTGGAGATCGACGGATCCTCGCTCACCGTCTACCTGCAGAGTGCGAACCCGCCGACCACGGTCGACGCGCTCAAGGCGCTGACCATCCCGAGCCGGACAGGGCTCCTCCGCCTGGACCAGATCGCGACGGTGCAGCAGAGCGAGAGCCCGGCGTCGGTCACGACTCAGCGCGGGCAGCGCACCGCGACCGTCTCGGTCACCCCGAAGGGCAACGACCTCGCGAGCGCCTCGGCATCCGTGTCGAAGGCGATCACCAACGCCAAGCTGCCCTCCGGAGCGGACGCGTCCCTCGGCGGCGTGGTCACGCAGCAGCAGGATGCGTTCGGTCAGCTCGGGCTCGCGATGCTCGCAGCGATCCTCATCGTCTACATCGTGATGGTCGCGACGTTCAAGTCGCTGCGTCAGCCGATCCTGCTGCTGAGCTCGGTGCCGTTCGCGGCGACCGGTGCGATCCTGCTGCAGATCGCCACCGGCGTGCCGCTCGGCGTCGCCTCCCTCATCGGCGTGCTCATGCTCATCGGCATCGTGGTGACCAACGCGATCGTGCTCGTGGACCTCGTGAACCAGTATCGCGAGAAGGGCATGAACGCGCACGACGCGACCATCGCGGGCGGGTCCCGGCGTCTGCGCCCGATCCTGATGACCGCGCTCGCCACGATCTGCGCGCTCACCCCGATGGCGCTCGGGATCACTGGCCACGGCGGATTCATCTCGCAGCCGCTCGCGATCGTCGTGATCGGCGGCCTGGTGTCGTCGACGGTTCTGACCCTGCTGGTGCTGCCCACGCTGTACAACCTCGTCGAGGGGGCCAGGGAGCGCCGGGCGGCCAAGCGTGCGGCGAAGGCCGGCGGGTCGCAGGGTGGCACGGACACGTCGGATCCGGATGCCCCCACGGTGCCGGAAGCGCCGTCGGGCGACGGGTCTTCGACGGCAGCGGAACGGGGGAGCGATCCGGTCGCCATCATGGACGCGGCATCGAACGAAGCACCCGCCGAGGAGAGTTCTGCCGGGGCTGCGGAGGTGGCTCCGTCGGAACCTCCGACCTCGACCTCGCAGCTGTCCGCCATCGCGGCGGCCTACGTCGAGGGTGCCGAGTCTCCCGCGCATCACCCGACCAGGCGCGAGCTGCGCGAGCACGGCCTGTCGGACGCTTGAGCCCGCAGCGCCGGGCGCGACCTCAGCCGAGCTCGTGCTCGTGGATCGCGGTCGTCAGGGACGTGCCGTTCAGATCGAGGTAGAGCGTGCGCTCGGTGACGGTCATCGTGACCGTGTTGCGGCGCTCGAGCAGCGGCACCGCGGACTCGATGAAGCCCGGGTCGAAGCTGTAGACGCGGATGTGCTCGGAGCGGTGGATCCGCTTGCCCTCCCAGGGCGCCATGACCTTGGCCGGGTCGCGGTGCGTGTACACGACGGTGCGCTCGGCCAGGCGGCTTCCGTAATGCAGGCGCTCGGCGTCGGGCGCGCCTACCTCGATCCAGCCGGTGATGCGCCCGGTCAGATCGCGCACGACGACGGCGGGCTCCTCGGTGGAGGAGAGCCCCTCGCTGAAGGCGATCCCCTCGGTGAACTCCAGCCCGTAGGCGAGCAGCCGGGTCAGCATGTACGCGTCGGTCTCGGAGGGGTGCCGCGCCACGCGCAGCGAGTAGTCCTCGTAGACGCCGCGGTCGGTGTCCGCCAGCTGCACGTCGAACGTGTGGATCGTCGCCCCGATAGCCATAGACGTCCCACCTTACGCGGCCGGGCTCAGGGGGCTCCCTCGACGGCGCGTCCGAGGGCTGCGGCCACGGCGTAGAAGATCGAGTCCGCGGGGGTGATCCCGGCGGCCCCCACGGGATGATCGCCGTTGACCTCGACGACCACCGTCGTGTCCGTGCGGGTGTCGTAGTACAGCGCCGTGTTGTATCCGGGCACCTGTCCGTTGTGACCGAGCCAGCCCTGCACGCAGTTCAGCCCGATGCCGTATCCCGCCGGGGTGGGGAAGGAGGAAAGACGCGCGATCTGCGCATCCCGGGGGAGCAGGTCCTGTCTGGTGCCGAGGGCGCGGCCGTACACGAGCAGGTCGTCGACGGTGCTGACGATCTCGCCGGAGGCGCCCGCCTGGGACACGTTCCATGCGGTGGAGTCCCGTGTCGGCGCGTTTCCGCTGATGGCGTCGTCGACGATTCCGAGGCTGGTGTATCCGTGCGCGTGCGGCTCGGGCAGGACGGCGGAGGCCAGCGGGTACGAGGTGTGGGTCAGCCGGAGCGGATCGAGGATCCTCCGCTGAAGCTCCTCGGCGAGAGGGTGCCCGGTGATCTTCTCGATGACCTCCCCGAGCAGCACGGTGTTGGTGTTGGAGTAGTGGAACTCGGCGCCGGGTGCCGAGGTGCGCGGCATCGCGAACGCCGTCGCCAGCCGCTGATCGACTGTCCAGATGATGCTGTAGTCGGTCAGGTACAGCTTCATGAACTCGAGATCGTCGGTGTAGTTGGCGATGCCGCTGGTCATGTTCGCCAGCTCGAGGATCGTGATCTCGGATCCGTGCGGCACATTCGGCACGTAGTCGCTGATCGGATCGCTCAAAGACAGCTTCTTCTGCGAGACCAGCTGCATGATCACCGTGGTCGTGAACGTCTTCGTCACCGATCCGATGCGGTGGTAGACGTCGGGGGTCAGGGGTTCCTTCGTCGTCAGGTCCGAGACGCCGTAGGCGCTGACCCAGGTGCCCTGCGGGGAGCGCACCGCGACGACCGCGCCGGGCGCAGCCGTCGCGGCGAACGCCGCAGCGGCCGCGGCGTCGAGCGACGTGGACTGCGCCGACGGCAGCTTCCCGGTGGCCGCGGCGACTTGCGTACGGTCGATCACTGATCCGGGATCCGGGACGCACGCCGAGGGATCGACCGCAGGTGAAGACGGTGGACGGGTGGAGGGCGATGGCGTCGTCCCGTTCGCGGTGCACCCGGTCACGGTGAGCAGGGCGCCCACCAGCACCGCCAGGAGAGCTGCGCGCCCGTGATGGTGGAGTCGTGGTGCCCTGGCGTGCAGGTGCTGCGCGTCGATCATGGGAGAGACCGCCCCTCATCGCTGAGAGCGGTGCCCCAGCGCTGCCCTCTGAGCACACTGTAGGGGGTGCGCGCGGGCTGCGTCGATGGCGGAATGCCATGGTTCCCGGCGGATCGACCCACCGTGTCGTGCTCGGACCGGACGGGCCTCGCACGACTTCGGTGGCGCGGGGCGGGTCGTCCCGGCCCGTATCAGCGGTGGTCGCCGTGCCCGCCCAGCTGGGCCAGCAGGTGGTCCAGGATCGGATCCAGCACCGCGAGGCCGTCGCGCACGCCACCGCGCGAGCCGGGGAGGTTCATCACGACGGTGCGCCCCGCGACTCCGGCGACTCCGCGGGTGAGCAGGGCCATCGGGGTCGCAGCGAGGCCGCGGCGACGCAGCTCCTCCATGAGGCCGGGGATCTCCCGGTCGAGCAGCGCGGCGGTCGCCTCGGGCGTGCGGTCGTCGGGGGAGAGCCCGGTGCCGCCCGTCGTGAGCAGCAGATCGGGGGTATCGGCGAGCGCGGCCGCGAGCGCGTCCGCCACGGAGGCGTCGGCGACGACGACCGGATCGCCGACCGCGAACCCGCGTTCGGCCAGCCACGAGCGGATGATCGGCCCGGTCTCGTCGGCGTACACGCCCGCGGAGGCTCGCGTCGACACCACGAGCACGGTCGCGGATCGGGCGGAGGACGATGTCGCGGTCACTCCGCGGTCCAGTCGCCGCTCTTGCCGCCGGACTTCGCGAGCACGCGGATGTCGCCGATCACGGCGTGCTTGTCGACGGCCTTGATCATGTCGTAGAGGGTGAGCGCTGCCACGCTCGCGGCCGTGAGCGCCTCCATCTCGACCCCGGTGACACCCTTCGTGACGGCCGTGGCGATGATGCGCACCCGGTCGCCCTCCGGCACGAGGTCGATCTCGACCCGGCTCAGCGGCAGCGGGTGGCAGAGCGGGATGAGCGTGGAGGTCTGCTTCGCGCCCATGATCCCGGCGATGCGCGCGGTGCCGAGCGCCTCGCCCTTGGGCAGAGTGCCGTCGGCGATCTTCGCGACCACGTCGGCGCGGGTCTGCACCACGGCCTGTGCCCGCGCCTCACGGCGCGTGACCGCCTTGTCGGTCACGTCCACCATGTGCGCGGATCCGTCGGCCCGCAGATGGGTCAGATCGCTCATGCTCGTCTCCTCCGGCTCTTGTCTTCCTGCCACGGCCCCAGATCACCGAGCTTGTCACGTTTCGCCGACGGATCCGCCGGAAATCTCGGCCAGACGGGGCATCGTCGGCGATTCGGGACCCGATCCGCGGGTCCAGAGGGGCAGGCGTCCCGGGGCGCGGGCGGTGGAACGGATTCGCCGGACTCAGCCGCCGGCGAACGGCGGCAGGATGTCGACGGTCTCGCCGAGAGGACGGGAGTCGTCGCGGCTGACCTTGCCGTCGACGAGGAACGAACCGGAGCGCAGCACCTTCGCCATCGGSTCRCCGTASCGCCCGAGCAGCTCCGCACGCAGGGCGCCCACCGTCGACAGGGCGTCCGGACCGTCGACGATCAGCTGCTCCTGATCGCGCCCGGCGGCCTCGGCGGCCGCGGCGAAGTACCGCACGGTGATGGTGGCCATGTCCTCAATCTAACCCGTATCGCGGAAGTTGGCATCCGCATCATGGAAAACAGACGGTTTCGCGAGACGTTCTCCGCGTACACTCGATCCTATGATCGCGCTCGTCGAGCCGGGGCCGGAACTGCCGCCCGAACACATCGTCCGGTACAGCCGTCAGCTCATGCTGCCCGGCTTCGGCGAGACCGCGCAGCGGCGTCTGCGCGCGGCTCGGGTGCTCGTGATCGGCGCGGGCGGTCTCGGCAGCGCCCTCGTCCCCGCGCTCGCCGGCAGCGGGGTCGGCACGATCGGCGTCATCGACGACGACGTCGTGGAGCTGTCCAATCTGCATCGCCAGCTCAGCCACGGCATCGACGACATCGGCCGGTCCAAGGTCGGCTCGCTCGCCGACACCGTGCGCGACATCGATCCCGGCATCCTGGTGCGTCCGTATCGTGAACGCGCGACCGCCGAGACGCTGCCCGGGATCCTCGCCGAGTACGACCTCCTCATCGATGGCAGTGACAACTTCCCGACCCGCTACCTCGCGGACGACGCCGCGCGCCTCGCCGGCAAGCCGCTGGTGTGGGGATCCATCCTGCGATTCCAGGGACAGGTCGGCGTCTCTGTGCCCGAGGTCGGCTTCCGCGACCTGTTCCCCGTGCCGCCGGCCGCGGACGAGGTGCTGTCGTGCGAGCTCGGCGGAGTGCTCGCGAGCCTGTGCACCGCGATCGGATCSTTCATGGCGACCGAGGTCGTGAAGCTCATCACGGGCATCGGCGAGCCCCTGGTCGGCCGCGTGCTGTTCTACGACGCGCTCACCGCGCGAACCCGCGAGATCGGATTCGAGCGCGCCGAGGATGCTCCGGCCGTCACTGGGCTCATCGACTACGAGCTGTTCTGCGGCACCGGCCYGGCCGAGGACGCCTCGGCGCTGTCCGCCGCCGAGGTGCTGCGGCTGCAGCGTGAGGACGGAGTGCGGCTGCTCGACGTGCGGGAGCCGCACGAGACTCTGCTGCGGGGGATCCCCGGCGCCGGCACACTGCCGCTCGGCGCGCTCGAGGACGGTGCCGCGATCCCCGCGAACCTCGAATCGGGCGACGGGCCGCTCGTCGTGTTCTGCGAGAAGGATCCGCGCTCACGTCGAGCAGTGCGGGTACTGCGCGAGCGCGGCGTCGAGGCGCGCTATCTCGTGGGCGGGATCGGGGCATTCGCCGCCGTGGGCGGAGCGACGGAAGGAGCGGACGCATGAGCGAGCGCGCGATCATCAGCGACGAGCCGCTGGACGAGGCGAGCATCAGGGCAGCAGTCGGCGATGCGGCGCACGGAGCCACGGTGATGTTCTGCGGCGTCGTGCGCGACCACGACGGCGGGCAGGCGGTGCGCTCCCTGGACTACCGCGCGCACCCCGACGCCGAGCGGTTCCTCGAGGAGATCGTGGAGCGCGTGACCGCGGAGACCGGACTGCTCGTCGCGGCCGCTCACCGGGTTGGCGACCTGAGGATCGGCGATGTCGCCCTGTTCGCCGCGGCGTCGGCAGGGCACCGCAAGGAGGCGTTCGAGGCGTGCGAGCGCCTGGTCGAGGAGATCAAGCGCGGCGTGCCCATCTGGAAGCGCCAGCACTACGCCGACGGCGTCTCGGAGTGGGTCGGGCTCTGACGCAACGCGGTCGTTGAGCGAGCGAAGCGAGACGAAACGCGGAGATTCAGATCTCGAGCTCAGCCCCCGATGTAGCTCATCTCGATGCGATGGCGGTCGGCGCGCAGCTCGGGGGTGAGGCTCGATCGGATCTCGGAGTAGCGGTCGTCGCGCACGCCCCAGATCTGCGCGAGCGCGGCCGTGAGCTCGGCGTCGTCCACGCCGCCGCGCAGCAGTGCGCGCAGGTCATGCCCCTCGGTCGCGAACAGGCAGGTGAACAGGCGCCCCTCGGTGGAGAGACGGGCGCGGTTGCAGGTGCCGCAGAAGGCGTTCGTGACGGAGGAGATGACGCCGATCTCGCCGGATCCGTCGACATAGCGCCAGCGCTTCGCAGTCTCGCCGGTCGAGGCTGGTGCGATGGCTTCGAGCGGGAAGCGCGCATCGATGGTCGACACGATCTCGGCCGAGGGGACCACCTCGTCCAGGCTCCAGCCGTTGGTGGCGCCGACGTCCATGTACTCGATGAAGCGCAGCACGTGACCGGTGCCGCGGAAGTGCTCGGCCAAGCTCAGGATCTCGCTGTCGTTGAGACCCCGTTTGACCACCGTGTTGAGCTTCACGGGCATGCCGGCGGCCTGCGCCGCATCGATGCCCTGCAGCACGCGGGCGACGGGGAACTCCACATCGTTCATCCGCCGGAACAACTGATCGTCCAGGGAGTCGATCGACACGGTGACGCGGTCGACGCCCGCCGCCTTGAGAGCCTCCGCCTTGACGGCGAGAGCGGATCCGTTCGTCGTGAGCGCGATCTCGGGCTTGGTCCCGTCGAGGGTGCGCAGAGCCGCGAGCCGTGCGACCAGATCTTCGATCCCGCGGCGCAGCAGCGGCTCGCCGCCGGTGAGCCGCAGTTTGCGGACGCCGTTCGCGAGCGCGGCCCGGGCGATCCGCTCGATTTCCTCGAAACTGAGCAGTTCATGCCGTTCCAGGAATGCATAGTCGCGGCCGAACACCTCGCGCGGCATGCAATAGACGCAGCGGAAGTTGCACCGGTCTGTGACCGAGATCCGCAGGTCGCGCAAGGGACGATCGCGGAGGTCGAGGACGCCGGACGACGGCAGCCGCCGAGCACCGCTGCGCGCCGGAGCGGCATCGGTCTCGCGTGTTCGCGGCGCGGTCGGCATCGGTCTGTCCCCTTTCGATGGGCAACCGTAGCACCGCCGTGGCTGTGCAGGATCCGGAAAGCGATGACTGCTCCCTGGTCGCGAATTGCGGTTCTGGCGCGGGCGGAGTCGCAATCTGCGACCAGTGAGGTGGAACGTCGTCGCTCAACGCCCGCTGCGGCGCTGCGCTCAGGAACCCGCGCGGACCGAGACGTCGGACTCGTCGATGTGGAATGCGAGGCGCTGTCCGGGGTGCAGCCCGAGCGTCACAGCGTGCGTGGAGGGGCAGTCGACGGCGACATCGGGGTGCTCGGCGGTGTGCAGGCGGATCCCGCCGGGGATGGGGTCGAGCTGCGTGACCCGCCCGGTCCAGCGGTTCGGTTCGGTGGCGGATCCGACGTCGCCGAGCGCCTCGAGCGAATCCATGCGCACCGAGCCCGGCGCGAACACGACGCTGCCGGCCTCGCCGACGCCCAGGGCATCGCCGTGCCCGCGCAGCACCAGGCCGCCCGCGTGCACGAGGCCATCGTCCGCGCCGAGCGCCTCGAGGCGGTTCACGCCGGCGAGCGCGGCCACGAACTCCGAACGCGGGTGTCCCAGCACCTCGGCGGTGCTGCCGCCCTGCACCACGGACCCGTCGTGCATCACGAGCGTGCGTGCGGCGAGGATCAGCGCGTCCATCGGATCATGCGTGACCAGCACGATGGGAAGCGCGGGGTTCTCGCCCTGCTGCGCGGCGACGAGCCGCCGCGCCTGCGCGGCCGACGGCGCGTCGAGGGCGGCGAACGGCTCGTCCAGCAGCAGGGCATCGGGCTCGGAGGCGAGCGCGCGCGCGATCGCGGCGCGCTGCTGCTGCCCGCCGGAGAGCTCTGCGGGGCGGCGCGCGGCGAGGCCGCCCAGTCCCACTTCCTCCAGTCGCTGCTCGGCGCGACGTCGGGCCTCGGCCCGCGGCACTCCCTGTGCGCGAGGCCCGAATGCGACGTTCTCGCGCACGGACAGATGCGGGAACAGCAGCGGGCGCTGTCCGAGCAGCGCGATGCGGCGCCGCGAGGGCGGCACATGGATCCCGCGCGCCGCGCCGGGACCGGCCGGTGCGTCGAGCACGCGGTCGCCGACGACGACGGACCCGGCGGCCGGGAGGAGGCCGGCGATCGCGTTCAGCAGCGTCGACTTGCCGGATCCGTTCGGCCCGATCACCGCGAGGATCTCGCCCGGCTGCGCCTCGAAGGCCGCGGACATCGCGAATCCGCCGCGGCAGGTGTGCAGGTCGACCCTCATCGCACGGCCCCCGCCCGCCAGCCGCGCACCAGCACGAGCACCGCGAGGGCGACGAGGATCAGCAGCAGCGACAGTGCGATCGCGGTGTCCTCCTCGACCCCGGCCCCGTTGAAGGCCGTGTAGATCGCGAGCGGCATCGTGCGGGTGACCCCGGCGGCGTTGCCCGCGAACAGCGCGGTCGCGCCGAACTCTCCGAGCGCCCGCGCGAAGCACAAGACCGTGCCTGCGACGAGCCCGGGAGACGCGAGCGGCAGGGTCACCCGGCGGAAGACCGTGAACCGGCTCGCCCCTAGCCCCGCCGCGACCCGCTCGTGCTCGGTGCCGATCGCCCGCAGCGCGCCCTCGATCGAGATCACCAGGAACGGCAGGGCCACGAAGGTCTGCGCGATGGCCACGGCCGCCGTCGTGAACGGGATCCTGATGCCGGCGACGGCGAGCGCGCCGCCGAGTAGGCCGTTGCGCCCGAGCAGGGCGAGCAGCGCGATGCCTCCGACGAGCGGGGGCAGCACGAGCGGCAGCGTGGTCAGCGTGCGCAGCACCGAGGCCAGCCATCCGGGGCTGCGGGCCATGGCGACCGCGAGCGGCACCCCGAGGATCGCGCAGATCACGGTCGCGATCGCGGCCGTGGCCAGGGAGAGCCCGAGCGCCTGCAGCGCCGCGGGCGAGGTGATCGCCGCCGGGACCGTCGCCCAGTCCAGGCGCACCAGCAGCGCGATGAACGGCAGCACCAGCAGCAGCACCGCGATGTTCGCCGGGATCAGCAGCCAGGTGGGCAGGTGCTCTCCGCCCTGGCGCGGGGCAGGCGCGGGGGGCACAGGCGCGGCATCCGGGGTCGGGGCGTCGCCGCGCGCGGCCGCCGTCATCGACGACAGGGCCGCGCGCGGTTCCCTCCGGCCCCCCGTTCTCATGCGCCGCCGAACCCCAGATCCTTGAGGATCTTCTGCCCCTTGTCCGACAGCACGAAGGCCTGGAACGCTGCCGCGGCATCCGCGTTCTTCGAGCCCTTCAGCACCGTGATCGGGTAGGTGTTGGTCGCCTTGTCGGCGCCGGCGATCGCGATGCCGGTCACTGCGGAGCCCGCGGCCCTGACATCGGTCGTGTAGACCAGGCCGGCGTCGGCCTCGCCGGCCTTGACCTTGGCCAGCACCGCGGTCACGTTCTGCTCCTCGCTGGCGGGCGTCACGGTCACGCCCGCCGTGTCGAGGAGCGTCTTCGCGGCGTTGCCGCAGGGCACCGCGGGCGCGCACAGCACGAGCTTGAGACCGGGGTCCGCGAGCGAGGCGAGATCCTTCACCTTCAGCGGGTTGCCGGGGGCGACGGCGATCTGCAGCACGTTCGTGGTGAACACCGGTGCGCCACCGGCGAGACCGGCCTGGGTGACCTTGTCCATGTTCTTCTGATCGGCCGAGGCGAACACGTCGACCGGCGCGCCCTCGATGATCTGCGTCGCGAGCGTCGAGGATCCGTCGTAGGTGATCGGGTTGACGTGCACCTTCGGGTTGTCGGCTTCGAAGGCGGTGGTGATCTGGTCGAACGCCTTGCTGAGCGAGGCCGCGGCGAACACGGTCAGCTCGCCGCTCGCGGTGGAGGCGGCCGCGGTGCTGGTCGGCGTCGGCGTCGCGGCGGGCGAGGAGCCCGAGCATGCGGTCAGGGCGAGCGCCGCGGCGACGGCCGTGGCGACGACCGCGGACAGGCGGAACGGCAAGGAGCGGGTCATTCGGGATCAGGCCCTTTCGGCTTCGATGATCATCATGGTGGCCTTGGTGACGGCGACGGCCTTGCTGCCGACCTCGAGYCCGAGCTCGGTSGCGGCCTCGGCGCTCATGAGCGACACGATGCGGTGCGGACCGCTCTGCAGTTCGATCTGCGCCATGAGCCCCTCCACGCGCACGGCGGTGACGAGGCCCACGAAGCGGTTGCGCGCGCTGCGCAGCACGTTGTCGCCGGGATCCGGCTCGCCGGCCAGCGCCTGTGCTCGTTCGGCGAGCTCCGCACCCGGCACGATCTGGTGTCCGGAATCGTCCTTGGAGACGGTGAGGATCCCCTCGGCCGCCCAGCGGCGGATGGTGTCGTCGCTGACGTCGAGAAGGCGCGCTGCCTCACTGATCCGAAAATGCGTCATGGAAGGGATGATAGTGCCGCGAATGCGGAAGCGAAACCATGTTTACCGCGATACGGAATGTGAGTTCCAAAAAACCATGGACGCGGCGGAGGATCGCTGTTATCGTCATTCCAGCCCGAGGCCGCAACAGCCGTCTCGGGCGGGATGACAACCTAGCGGTTCGACGTACTTATCTCGAGGAAGGGCCCGACGACGGGCTCGACCGGAAGCCGTATCACTGCGACGACAGCAAGGAAGCTCTCCATGAACAGCACCCCTGTGCCTTCTCACGGCACTGTGCCTCCGTCCRCTGCGCCGGCGACGCCCGCCGAGTATCTCGCTCAGGCCGTCGCCCTTGCCACGGACAACGTCCGCAACGCCGGAGGTCCGTTCGGCGCCCTCATCGTCTCTGCCGACGGCAGGGTGTTCGAGGGCGTCAACCGGGTCACCGCGAACCTCGATCCTTCGGCGCACGCCGAAGTGACCGCGATCCGCAACGCGTGTCAGCAGCTCGGCACGTTCGACCTCGCAGGCTGCACCCTCTACACGAGCTGCGAGCCGTGCCCGATGTGCCTGGCCACGTCGCTCTGGGCGCGCGTGGACCGCGTGTACTTCGCGGCGAACCGCGACGACGCCGCCGATGCCGGTTTCGACGACGCGGTGTTCTACCGCTATTTCGAGGGCGGGCCCGAGGACAAGGCCCTCATGCCCGTCTCCGACATCGCTCTGCCGGCTGAGGAGCGCGTCGCGCCCTTCACCGAGTGGAGCCGCACCACCACCCGTATCGAGTACTGACCCGACCCGAAGGAATCAGGAGCAGACAATGACGTCATCCACTCCCACCCCCGAGACCGAGGGCATGCCCACCGTCTCCGGCGGTGACGTGTTCTCCCGCACGACACAGGACCTGCCGCCGCTGAAGACCGGCGCCAGCACCACGGTGGACGCCGAACCGAAGAACGCGTTCGACCGGTTCTTCGAGATCACCCGCCGCGGTTCGACCATCGGCCGTGAGATCCGCGGCGGCATCGTGACCTTCGTCACGATGGCCTACATCGTGATCCTGAACCCGCTGATCCTCGGCGGCACCAAGGATGTCGCGGACCACGCGCTCAACGCCGCGCAGATCGGCGCCGCGACCGGCCTCACCGCCGGCGTGATGACGATCCTTTTCGGCGTGATCGCCCGCCTGCCGTTCGCGCTCGCCGCGGGCCTGGGCATCAACTCCTTCCTCGCCGTGTCGGTCGTCGGCCAGGTCACCTGGCAGGAGGCCATGGGCCTGGTCGTGATCAACGGGGTGCTGATCGTGCTGTTCGGAGCGACCGGCATCCGGACGGCGATCTTCAAGGCCGTGCCCCAGGCGCTCAAGGCCGCGATCACGGTCGGCATCGGCCTGTTCATCGCCTTCATCGGCTTCGTCGACTCGGGCTTCGTGAACCGCACGCCCGCCGGCCCGCCGGTGCAGCTGGGCGTGGGCGGATCCATCACCTCCGTCCCGACACTCATCTTCCTGCTCGGCGTGGTCGTCATCGCGATCCTCGTGGCGCGCAAGGTGCCCGGCGGCATCCTGATCGGCATCGTCGCGACCACGATCGTCGCGCTCATCGCACAGGCGGTGTTGCAGCTCGGCCCCTCGTTCAAGGATCCGAACGGCTGGCACATGACGATCCCGCAGCTGCCGAGCTCGTGGGTGACCGTCCCGGACTTCGGCCTCGTCGGCCAGTTCGACATGTTCGGCGCCTTCGGCCGGATCGGAGCGCTGTCCGCGACGATGCTGGTGTTCACCCTCGTGTTCTCGAACTTCTTCGATGCCATGGGCACCATGACCGGTCTCGCGAAGAATGCCGGCCTGGCGTACAAGGACGGCACGTTCCCGCGGCTGCGCTCGGCGTTCATCGTGGAGGGCTTCGGCGCCGTGGCGGGCGGCGCGACCTCGACGTCATCGAACACGGTCTACGTCGACAGCGCCTCCGGCATCGGCGAGGGCGCCCGCACGGGCCTGGCATCACTGGTGGTCGGCGTGCTGTTCCTGCTGTCCATGTTCCTCACGCCGCTCACGCTGGTGGTGCCGATCGAGGTCGGATCCGCAGCGCTGGTCGTCGTCGGCGCGATGATGATGGCCCAGATCCGCGAGATCTCGTTCAAGAAGTTCGCCGTCGCGCTGCCGGCATTCCTCACGATCGTCACGATGCCGCTGACCTACTCGATCGCGAACGGCATCGGCGTCGGCTTCATCTCCTGGGCACTCGTGAACGCGCTGTCCGGACGGGCGCGCAAGGTGCACTGGCTGATGTGGGTGGTCGCCGCCGGCTTCGCGCTCTACTTCGTGCGCGGTCCGGTGGAGCAGCTGCTCGGACACTGAGCCCGACGATCCGAAGCCCCCGATCCGCGCTGCGGGTCGGGGACTTCGGCGTTCACGCGTGCGTATTCCGGGGGCGTTGAGTGAGCCCGGAGTCAGCGAGGGGCGCGCAGTTCGGGCCAGGATGCGAGGTCGGCGGGCTCGTCGATGTCGTCGCCGCGGCCGAGGTCGCTGCACTCGACGTCATCGACGAGGTGCCGATTGTGTGCGATCCAGGTGCGGGCCGCGGCATCGCCCTCCGCGAGGGCCGCGGCCGCGCAGAGGTCGCGGGTGTCGAACACCACGGGGTTCGCGGGGACGCCGTGCCACAGCGCGCGGGTCGCCCGCCCCGGCACGTGCGAGTCGAACAGCCGGCGGATCACGGGCGCGTCGACGCCGGGCTGATCCACGAGCAGCACGATCACGGCCTGCGGTGCGGGATCGGCCACGACGAGCGGCAGCACGGCGGCGCGCAGAGAGGCGGACATGCCCAGATGCGCGTCGTGCACCCTGACCACGTGCGCCGCGGGGCAGCGGCCGCGCAGCCAGCTGCGTGCCTCGCGGCCGGCCGGACCGACCGCGACCGTGACGCTGCAGCCGGCCTCGGCTGCGGCGCGCGCGGCGCGAGTGACCAGCACCTCGCCGTTCCACGGCAGCAGCGCCTTGGGGCCGCGTCCGAGGCGGGTGCCGTAGCCCGCGGCGAGCACGATGGCGTGCCTGAGCGGGGTCGTCATCGGTTCGTTCCCGAGATCTCGGTCGTTGAGCGAGCGAAGCGAGACGAGACGTCGCGCCCTCTCCGGGACCGCGTGTCGTCTCGGTCGCCTTCGGCCGGTTCCTGAGCTTGTCGAAGGGCGCTCAACGACCCCGGGAAGGGGAGCGACGCGTCGCGCTCCAGGATCGCGGCGTGGATCCGGTCGCGCGTGAAGGGCGTCACGGTCATCCGGATGCCGGTCGCGTCGCGGATCGCCGCGGCCAACGCCGGTGCGATCGGGTTGAACGGCGACTCGCTCATCGACTTGGCACCGAGCGGGCCGAGCACGTCCGAGGTCTGCGCGAAGTGCACCTCCGAGCGCGGGATGTCCGCGAACGTCGGCACGTGGTACTGGCGCAGGATGTCCGACACGACGGTGCCACCGTCGTCCACGCGCACGATCTCATGCAGCGCGGCGCCGATGCCCTGTGCGATGCCGCCTTCGACCTGGCCCCGGCACTGCTCCGGGTTCACGACCACGCCGGCATCGGCGGCGTGGATCGATCGCAGGATCCGCAGCTCTCCGGTCGCCTCGTCGATCGCGACGCGGAACCCCTGCACGTTGAACGCGACCGAGCGCGGCGTACCGCCCCAGTACCCCTTCTCCTCGAGCGCCCCGCCGTGAAGCTCCGCGTCAGCGGCGATGTCGGCGAGGGCGACCGACTGCTCGCCGCGGATCACGCGTCCTCCGGCCAGCACGCACTCGTCGACGGGGGCGTCGAGCAGCGACGCTGCCCGGGCGAGGATGCGCCCGGCCAGCGCGGTGGCGGCGGCGTGCGTGGCCCGGCCCGCGACGACGGTCCCGGTGGATCCGAAGGCGCCGGTGTCGTGCGGCACCAGATCCGAGTCGGACTGGCGCAGCCGCACGGCGCGCGTCGTCGTCTGCAGCACGGTCGCGGCGATCTGCTGGTGYACCGTGGAGGTGCCGTTGCCGAACTCCGCCGTGCCGACGTCCAGCCCGAACGCCCCGTCGGCCTGGAGCCGGATCACGGTGTGCGAATGGTGCCCGCGCGGGGGGACCGTGGCGATCATCGCGACGGCGGATCCCTCCCCGAGACGCCATCCCGGCGCGAGTCCGGCGCGGTCCGTCTCCCGATCCCGCGCCAGGCCGTCGCGCACGATCTGCACGCATTCGTCCAGGCCGTAACTGCCGATGATGAGATCGGGCTCCTCGTGCGCGGCGATCATCGCGTCGTCCTGCCCGATCAGGTTCGCGGTGCGGAACGCGAGCGGATCCATACCCAGCCGCCGCGCGATCTCGTCGACGGTCGACTCGATCGCGAAGATCATCTGGCTCAGGCCGTAGCCGCGGAAGGCGCCGGAGGGGACGGTGTTCGTGTAGACGACATCGGCGTCGATCTTCTTCGCGGCCGCACGGTACACGGCGATGGACTCGCCCACTCCGTGGAACATCACGCCGGGGCCGTGGTTGCCGTAGGCGCCGGTGTCGGAGCGCACGTCCACGCCGATGCCGGTGATCCGGCCGTCCGCGGTCGCCCCCATGCGCACCCGGATGCGGAACGGATGCCGCACGCTCGTCGCCGTGAGCACCTCCTTGCGGGAGAACTCGACGCGCACCGGGCGTCCGGTCACCATCGTCGCCAGCAGGGCCAGATCCTCGGTGAAGATCTCCTGCTTGCCGCCGAAGCCGCCGCCGACGCGGGCGGAGTAGACGCGCAGCTGCTCCTTGTCGATGCCGAAGATGCGGGCGAGCGTGCGCCGGGCAAGGAACGGCACCTGGGTGCTGCTGCGCACCACGAAACGGCCGTCCGGATCCTGCCAGGCGATGGATCCATGCGTCTCGAGCGCCGTGTGCGAGACGCGGTGGGTGTGGAAGGTGCGGTCCTCGACGACGTGGCTCGCGGCGAGCTCTGCCGTGAGGTCGCCGGTCTCGGTGTGCAGCTCCATGACGACGTTGTCGTCGGGGCGGGCGACGCCCTCGGGGCCGTCGATCTCGCGACCGGCAGCCCGGTCGCGCCGGCCTCCCGGCGAGGCCGGGCCGTGCAGCGCCACGGTGCCTGGACGGTCGGCGCGCTCGGGATCCGTGTTCGCGGGCAGGACCTCGTACTCGACGTCGACCAGGCGTGCGGCGCGATCGGCGGCGCGCTGCGACTCCGCCACGACCAGGGCCACGCGCTGCCCGACGAAGCGCACGTACTCGTCGAACACGCGGGTGTCGTAGGGGTCGTCGGCCTCGATCTCGTGCTGCGCCGTGGAGAACACCGTCGTCGGAGCGTCGTCGCGGCTGAGCACGCGCACCACACCGTCGGCGGCGAGGGCCCGCGTCGCATCGACCCGGACCACGCGCGCATGCGGATGCGGGCTGCGCACGACAGCGGCGTAGAGCAGCGGGCCGGGGAGCTCGGCGGGGTCGATGTCCATCGTGTAGCGGACGGTCCCCGTCACGACCCCTRTCGCGGCGGGCGCTCCGGTCGCACGGCCGACGCCGCCGGCGCTGTCGTCGATGTTCACGGCGCCGTGCACAGCGTCCTCGATCGCGCGGTATCCGGTGCAGCGGCAGATGTTGCCCTTGAGCGTACGGCCGAGGTCCTCCTCGGCGCCGGCCGGCATCGAGGCGACCGTGCACACCATCCCGGCCGTGCAGAACCCGCACTGGAATCCGGCGGCACGGCGGAACCGCTCCTGCACCGGGTGCGGATCCTCGGGTGTGCCGAGGCCCTGGRCSGTGACGATGTCSCGGCCGRCGGCRCGRTGCGCGGGGTACACGCAGCTGTGCACCGCCTCGCCGTCGACGATCACCGTGCACGCGCCGCAGTCGCCGCCGTCGCAGCCCTTCTTCACGCCGTACGAGCCCTGGTCGCGCAGCCAGGTGCGCAGGCACTGTCCCGGTTCGGGATCGACGGCGACGGCACGGCCGTCGAGGGTCGCGGTCGCGGTGCGGGATGCGCCCGATCCGCAGATCGCCCCTCGGGGGTCTCCGTGTCCTGCCTGAGACTCCCTGCTCTGTGCGGAGTCTCGTGCCGGATCCGGAGTCTCGCGCTGCGGGGGCCGGACGGTCCCGATGTTCTCGGTGGTCATCGTGCACTCCTCTCGATGCGCAGGTCGCCCGTGACCCGCCCGATCGCGTCGTCGACGCCGGTCGCGAGGCCCGGCAGCAGTTCCGCGAGGATCTCCTCGCCGAGGCGATGCGTCATCCGCCGTCGCCAGGCAGGCTCGCCGTGGATGTCGTCGTACCAGCCACGGGTGCGGTCGACCGCGGCGTCGATCGCGGTGCGCCAGGCGGCGCCGTCCGCACGCACCGCGAACCCGTCGCCTCCGTTCGCGGCCACGGCATCCGGATCCGCGGTCACGTCGAGCACGATGGGGTGGAACGTCGACGCGGTCACCGTGAGCCGCAGCGTCGAGGTCGAGGTGCGGCGTCCGATCAGCAGCGCGGCGGAGCGCCCGCGCTCGGTGAGCGAGATGCGGCGGAACGCGGACTCCTGCGCGAGTGCGCGGACGGCCACGCGGAAGCTGCGGATCAGCTCGCCGTCGGCCAGGCGGGTGCGGGCGGGACCGACGACGAGGTCGGCCACGGGCGTGCGCCGCTCGGATCCGTCCGGGCACAGGATCACGGCGGTCGCGTCCCAGCTGCTCAGCAGTGAGATCGTCGGCCCGGCCGGCAGCGCGGTGGCCACGTTGCCGCCGACCGTGGAGACATTCCAGATCTTC
Organism: Microbacterium sp. 01T413_2; assembly: GCF_056398985.1. Taxonomy (NCBI): domain Bacteria; kingdom Bacillati; phylum Actinomycetota; class Actinomycetes; order Micrococcales; family Microbacteriaceae; genus Microbacterium; species Microbacterium sp. 01T413_2. Next base: position 58,966 of record NZ_JBFTQL010000012.1, on the reverse strand, counting down.
CACGACGCGACGAAGGAATCGCAGGCCGGCGGGATCAGATCCAGCCCGGGCAGGCTCCGGCGCGGCATTCTGCCGGGGAAGGGGTCGTCGGCGAGGGCGCGCAGATCCGCGATGCGGCACGTCGCCGCGATCTCCAGGATCCCGTGCTCCAGTGAACCCAGGCGGTCGCCGGTGTCGTGCCAGGTCAGCGGCGCCCAGCCGGCTCCCGTGATGTCGAGCAGCCGCGTGGGCGCGCCGCGGGTGATGTCGGTGCCGTACGAGAAGATCACGGTGCCGCCCGCGAGCCAGGAGTCGCCCGGGCGCCACTGTCCGGGGTCGGCGCACATCAGCACCTCGTCGACGCTCGTCACATCCATGCCAGGGCCTCCTTCGGCGTCGCGGTGCGTCGCGGGGTGACCGCGCAGCTGCGGCCGATGGGCGCTGCCGCGCGGCCGACCTCTGCGGCGACGAGCCTCGCGAGCGGCTCCGCTCCTCGCCGTGCGCCGTCGTGCACGTCGCCGGTGGTGTCGCGGAGTCGGGCGGGCAGCGCTCGGCTCCCGACCTCGGCACGAGCGCTCGCCGGCGCGGATCCGGCTCGCGCGGCCGATTCCACGAGGATCAGCTCGGCGAGGATCGACACCGCGACCTCTGCCGGGGTGCGCGCGCCCAGGTCCAGGCCGATCGGCGAGTGCAGCCGGTCGAGGTGCGCGGCGGTGAGCCCGCCCGCACGCAGCTCCTGCACGCGCTTGTCGTGCGTGACGCGGGATCCCATCGCACCGACGTAGGCGACGCCGTGGCGCAGTGCGGCATCGAGCACGGGAAGGTCGAAGCGAGGGTCGTGGGTGAGGACGACGATCGCGGTGCGCGCGTCGATGCGGCCCGCGGAGAGTTCCGCCGTGAAGTGCTCGGCCGGGTGCATCAGCACGACCTCGTGCGCGCCGGGGTGGCGGTCGCGGGTGGCGAACACCGGCCGGGCGTCGCACACGGTGACGTGCCTGCCCAGTGCGGCGGCGGCCTGCGCGAGCGCTGCGGAGAAGTCGTTCGCGCCGTAGATGAGGAGCCGCGCGGGCGTCGCGGTCGACTCCACGAGCAGGCGCCGCACGACCGAGCACTCCGGCACCGCGCGGTCGGTGACGTCCACCACGTGCGTGCCGCCGGTCCGCAGCGCCGCACGGATCCGGTTCGCCGCGTCCGCCGCGACGTGAGCGACCACGTCGGGAAGGTCTTCCCCGTCGAACGCCGCGCAGAGCGCGTCCGGGCCGAGCGTGATGCCGAGGCCCTCCGCGGTGAGGAGAGCGCCGGCCGTGGTGTCGTGCAGGGGCAGATCGCGGACCAGGTGCGTGCGGAACCGCGGGTCGACCGCGCCCAGCGTGCGCAGCGGCTGCACGAGCACGCGCACGTCGCCGCCGCACATCAGGCCGATCGACATGCCGTCATCGTCGGGGTAGCCGAAGGAGTGCAGCTCGGTCGCGCCGGACTCCAGGCACGTGAGCGCAGCATCGACGACGGCACCCTCGACGCAGCCGCCCGAGATGGACCCGATCGTGCGGCCGTCGTCGCGCACCGCCATAGACGTGCCGGCAGGGCGCGGGACGGATCCGGACACCTCGACGATCGTCGCGATCGCCCAGCGGTCCGGCTCGGTGAAGCACTCGCCGTATTCGTGAATGCGATCCAGCATGGGGCACCTCCCTCATCCAGGTGCCGGCCATCGGCTCCTGATCAGGCGGTGCATCGGGATGGTGCGGGAGGGGCCTGCACGGGGAGGAACTCCGGGTCACGATCCACGACGTCGCCGCCTGGGATGCCCGGTAGATGGTTCACTGTCGTAACCCGCCTAGGCCTGCGATGATTCTACGTCCCCGAGGCCCATCGTGCAAGACAAAAGTCCGCAATGCGGATTCAAGTTTCCGCTGTACGAACTTCGGCGATGCCTGGGGTCGGCGCGCCCGCCCGCTCGCACGGTGCGGTGTCGAACCTCGACCTCTGCGAACTGTGCGCCCGCGGTGCGGTGCGGTCAGATCCGCCGACCGCTGATGCTCATGGCGCAGCCGAAGAAGTGCCGGCGCACCTCGATGCGCAGGCCGGCCTCCGCACGGAACGCCTCGACGGCACGGGAACCGTCGCCGAAGCCGGCGAGATAGCGGTGCAGCATCCGGTACTCCGTCGGGTTCGAGAGCAGCAGGATCCCTGCAAGCGGCACGATGCAGCGCAGGTACGTCCGGTAGAGCATCCGCAGCGGTCCGCAGTCGGGCTCGGTGACATCGATGAAGGCGAAGGATCCGCCCGGCTGCAGCACTCGCGCGACCTCGGACGCCAGGCGCTCCAGCTGTGCGGCGTCGAACGTCTTCAGACCGTACGCGCTGACCACGACATCGACGGAGGCGTCCTTCGTCGACCCCGCCAGGGCGTCCTCCTGCCGCAGCCGCACACGCCCCCCGAAGCGGCCGCGACTGCGCGCCTCCGCCTGCGCCATCATCTGCGCCGAGAAGTCGACCGCGGTGATCTCCGCCTGCGGGAGCCGGCGCTCGATCTCGGCCCAGGTCTCGCCCCGTCCGCTCATCAGGTCGAGTACGCGACGGGGGGATCCGCTGGCGTGTACCAGGCCGAGCAGCTGTCGTCGCCACAGCGTCGAGAATCCCAGGGACAGGGCGATGTTCATCCGGTCGTAGGAGGCGGCCATGCGGTCGAACAGCTGGCGCACGTCCTCGGGATCGAAGAGCGGATCGGCGGGCGCGGGGCTGGTCGTCGCGCTCGTGGTGCTCTCCAGGATCTCGGTCATGGGTTGACGATACAACAGGAACTGAACATGTTCAATAATGACGAGGGTCGATTACACCCCTAGGGGTGAAGACAGCCGCCCGACCGATGAATAGCGTTGAGAGCGTTCAAGGCAGCGACTGGATCGTCTGACCGATCCCTCACGAGGAAGCGAGAGTGGAGATGAATCCTCTCCCGGTCGGAGATTCGAAGGCGTTGCGGGTCGCTCTGGTGAACGACTACGAAGTCGTCGTCCGCGGACTCGCCGCGATGCTGCACGCCTATCAGGACGTCGTCCAGGTCGTCGAGCTGGATCTGAACAAACCGGTCGCGGAAGTCGTCGACGTCGCCCTGTACGACACCTTCGCGTCGACGCAGGGTGACCGCGCCGATGTCCACGACCTCGCGGCGAATCCGCGAGTCGGGCGAGTCGTGGTGTACTCGTGGAACCTCGATGACGTGTTGATCAATGCCGCGATCACCAACGGTGCCGGCGGCTACGTGTCCAAGGGCGTCCCCGCGAGCCAGCTGGTCACCGCCCTGCAGCAGATCTGCGCCGGGGGCCCGCAGGTCTGGGTGGGCACGCAGGGGAGGCCCGCGATCACGGTGGGCGACTGGCCCGGCCGCGAGGAAGGGCTCACCGCCCGGGAATCCGAAGTCCTGGCGCTCATCACCCAGGGCCTGTCGAACGCGAAGATCGCCGACCGCACCCACCTGTCGATCAACTCGGTCAAGACATACATCCGATCCGCGTATCGGCGCATCGGTGCGACGTCCCGCACGGAAGCGGTCCTCTGGGGTGTGGAGCACGGCTTCCGGCCCGACCGGATGCGAGTCCGCCACCCGGAGGTCCCGTCATCGGACGACGGTGCCGAAGACGACGGGAGCGTCGCATGATGACGGCCGAGCTGCTCGAGCTGCACCAGATCACCGGGACGGAGTGGGTCATCCTCGACCGCCGCTACCCGGCTGATGACCCGCGGGCGACGGTCGCGAGCATCCTGCGGGCGGCCGACGGCGAGTGCGAGGTCACCTGGCTGGTCGACGTCGCGCTGCCCACCAGGTACGTCTGCCCGGCGAACGTCGTCGAAGACCTTCGCCGTGCGGTCACGCGCAGCGCGAAGCCGATCCCGATCCCTCATTTCGCGCCGGTCGGGATGCACCCTGCGCGGCGCTCGGGATAGGCGCCACGTGGGAACCATCTACTACGGCGGGTCGGCATCCCCGATCCACATCGAGGACCGCGCCCTTGCGCATCTCAAGATCGTGATCGCGACCAAGCTGCGCCGGGGCGAGAGCTTCACCGTGTCCTGGCCGCACTCGGAGGATCAGCCACCGGGGCGCAGCACGATCTGGTTGAACCCGGCTGTCGAGCTGAGGTTCGTCTTCGAGGAGCCCGAAGCACCCGAGCTGAGCCGGGACTATCTCGCGCAGCTGGCGAACTCCGCGAACTCATCGGGCGGCATACAGCTCACCGCCGAGGATGTCGGTCTCTGCGTGTGCTCGTCGCACCCGTGACGAAAGGAAGGGCGCCTGTCGATGATCTGCCGGTCGGATCCGGTGGCGCACGTGCCGGCGGGGAGACCGAGGGGAAGGCATCCGAGACGGCTAGCGTGGACGGAGGAGGACCCATGATCACCGACACCGTTCTGCGAACCCGACTCGACGAGATCTTCGCCGCCCGGGATCGCGGCCACATGGAGCCGACCATCGCGGCGTTCCTCGAGATCCTCGAGGAACATCCCGATGACCCTGCCGTGCTCTACGAGGTCGGCGGCGCCTATGACACCGACGGCCAGGAGGAGGTCGCGCTCGGCTACTACCGCCGGGCGATGGGGGCTGGTCTGGAGGGACGCTGGCTGCGGCAGTGCTATCTGCAATACGGCAGCACGCTGCGCAATCTCGGCCGCCTCGATGAGAGCCTGGCGGCGTTCGACGAGGGCATCGCGCTTTTCCCCGAATCGGAGTCGCTCGGCATCTTCCGCGCACTCACCCTGCACGCGATGGGCCGGCCCAGTGCCGCACTCGGCGCCGTGCTCACCGTGGTCGCCGACCGTTTCCCGACCGCGGAGGTGCAGCGCTACGAGGCGGCGCTCCGCGGCAACGCGGGCTACCTCGCGTCGCTCGACGACTGACCTCGTCGACCGCGGTGCTGGGCCGCGCGCTCTCAGTCCGTCGCGGCCGCCGCGTCGATGAGCTGCAGGATCCGGGCCGCGACGCTCACCGCGATCACCGCGGGCTGCTTGCCGGCGACCTCGGGGATCCCGATCGGGGTGGTCACCCGCGCGACATCCTCATCGGTCTGGCCCAGCTCGTGCAGCTTCTTCCTGAACCGCGCCCACTTCGAGGCGGATCCGATGAGGCCGACGGACCCGGGGCCCGGGGTGCGCAGCGCCTGATCGACGATCGCCAGGTCCTCGACATGGTCGTGCGTCATGACCAGGACGTGCGCGCCGGGCGTGAGGTCCGCCAGTGCGGCCTCAGGGACGGGGGCGTGCACGACGCGCACCCGCGCCACGGCGTCGCCCAGCGGACCCCGCTCTCCGGGGATCCCGATCCGCTCCTCGGCCAGCATCTCGGCGCGCGAGTCGACGAGCATGAGCTCCAGCTCGTGCCGGGCGAGGATGCGTGCGAGCTCGAGGCCGACGTGGCCGAGGCCGAACACGGCGACGGTCGGGGTGACCCGGATCGGCTCCAGCAGCATGGTGACCTCTCCTCCGCAGCATTGCACCCCGTACTCCGTCACGGCCTTGTCGCTCAGCGTGAGCGCGAGCAGCTCGGGCTCCGCGGATCCGTCGGCGAGCATGCGTCGCGCCTGGTCGATCGCGGTCTGCTCGAGGTTGCCGCCCCCGACCGTGCCGTGCACGGCATCGGGGGAGACCACCATCTTCGCGCCGCCGTTGCGCGGGGCGTGGCCGCGGACGGTCGCCAAGGTCACGATCACGGCGGGGATCCGCCGCGACCGCAGATCCTGGAGCGCGTCCAGCCAGTCCATGGTGTTCCTTCTCTTCGAGTCGTCCCCCTGAGCACGAGCCATGAGTCGTTCTCAGGGGGACGACTCGGAAGTGGGGGTCAGTCGCCGGCGGCGGCGACCAGGGGGCGCTCCGCGGCGGGCGTGGGGGCGGGCGCGGCGCCAGCCTCGGCGGACGCCGCCTCCTGTGCGGCGCGGACGGCCCAGAACACGGCCTCCGGCGTCGCGGGGGAGCCCAGGTCGACCGAGTGCCCGGCCGGACCGAAGGCCGCCACGGCGTCGCGGATCGCCTCGCGGGCGCTGAAGGCCAGCATGAACGGGGGCTCGCCCACGGCCTTGGATCCGTAGACGGCGCCCTCCTCTCGCGCGTTCTCGAACAGCCGCACGTGGAACTCCTCCGGCATCTCGGAGAAGCTCGGCAGCTTGTACGTCGACGCCGACTGGGTCTGCAGCCGGCCGCGGTGCGGGCCGTCGCTCTCATCCCAGCGCAGCTCCTCGAGCGTCAGCCAGCCCACGCCCTGCACGTAGGCGCCCTCGATCTGGCCGATGTCGAGCATCGGCGAGAGCGAGTCGCCCACGTCGTGCACGATGTCGACGCGGCGCACCCGGTAGGCGCCGGTGAACTCGTCCACCTCGACCTCGGTCGCCGCCGCACCGTACGCGAAGTACTTGAACGGGGACCCCTGCATGATCTCCGGATTCCAGTGCAGGCCCTCGGTGCGGTAGTAACCGGCCGCGAAGAGCTGCACGCGCTGGAAGTACGCCGCCTTGACGACCTCGCCCCAGGACACGCGATTCACCGGCGCGCCGAGCGCGGTCACGAAGCCGCCGCCGAAGCGCACGTCGCGCTCGTCGACGCCGAGCATGCGTCCGGCGACCTTCGCGAGCCGGTCGCGGATCTGCTCGCACGCGTTCTTCACCGCGCCGCCGTTCAGGTCGGCGCCCGAGGACGCGGCGGTGGCCGACGTGTTCGGCACCTTGTCGGTGCGGGTCGGGGCAAGACRCACCTGCTTCAGATCGACGCCGAGCGCGGTCGCGGCGACCTGCAGCATCTTCGTGTGCAGGCCCTGGCCCATCTCGGTGCCGCCGTGGTTGATCAGGACCGAGCCGTCCTTGTAGATGTGCACGAGGGCGCCGGCCTGGTTGAACGCCGCGAAGTTGAACGAGATGCCGAACTTGATCGGCGTGATCGACAGGGCGCGCTTGACGTGCGGGCTGGTCTCGTTGAACCGAGCGATCTGCTCGCGGCGGGCGGTCACGTCCGCCTCGTCCGAGAGCTGGCCCCAGATCGTCTCGAGGCGGTCCGCGTCCTTCACGAGCTGGCCGTAGGGCGTGGTCTGCCCGGGCTTGTAGAAGTTCTTGCGGCGCAGCTCGAGGGGATCGATGCCGAGGACCGGGGCGACCCTTCCCAGGATGTCCTCGATGAGGAAGACGCCCTGGGGGCCGCCGAACCCGCGGTAGGCGGTGTTCGAGGTCTTGTTGGTCTTCACGATCTGCCCGTAGGCGTGCACGTTGGGGATCCAGTACGAGTTGTCCAGGTGGCAGAGGGCTCGGCCGAGCACSGGCTCGGACAGGTCGATCGACCAGCCGCCGTCGCAGGTGAGGGTCGTGTCGAGCGCCTGCAGCAGGCCGTTCTCGTCGAAGCCSACCTTCCACGCGATGTGGAACGGGTGCCGCTTGCCGGTCATGGTGATGTCCTGCGTGCGGTTCAGGCGCAGTCGCACCGGGCGGCCGGTGAGCTTGGCGCCGAGGGCCGCGATCGCCGCGAATCCGTGCGGCTGCATCTCCTTGCCGCCGAACCCGCCGCCCATGCGCAGGCACTGCACCGTGATCTCGTTCGCGGGGATCCCGAGCACGTGCGAGACCAGGTCCTGGGTCTCGGTGGGGTGCTGGGTGGAGCACTGGATGAAGTACTGCCCCTCGGAGTCGCGGATCGCGAACGACGCGTGCGTCTCGAGGTAGAAGTGCTCCTGGCCGCCGAACTCCGTGACGCCCTCGAAGACGTGGGCGGATGCGGCGAGGCCCGCGGCGGCGTCGCCGCGCTGCACCGTGCGCGGGGTGCCCTGGAACGACTGCGCCTCGAGCGCGTCCTGGACCGTGATGAGGGACGGCAGCGGCTCGTACTCCACGGTCACCCGTTCGGCGCCGAGGCGCGCGGCCTCCTGCGTCTCGCCGAGCACCCACACCAGGGCGTGGCCGTAGAACATGGCCTCGCTCGGGAACAGCGGCTCGTCGTTGCGGATGCCGGCGTCGTTGAGGCCCGGCACGTCGTCGGCGGTGAGCACCCGCACCACGCCGGGCACGTCGTACGCGCCGGACACGTCGATCGTGACCTTGGCGTGCGCGTTCGTGGACTGCACCGGCCAGGCCGTCAGCACGCCGTGCGTCTGCTCCGCGATGTCGTCGGTGTACATCGCCGCGCCCGTGACGTGCAGGGCGGCGCTCTCGTGCGCGGCCCGCAGGCCGACGACGGGGTTCTCCGGGCGGTCGGCGAGAGTGCTCATGCCGACACCTCCTTCGACTCGATGACGGTCGCGCTGTAGAGCTTGAGCAGCGCGGTGTTGAGCATGAGCGAGCGGTACTCGCTGCTGGCGCGGTGGTCGGACATCGGGGTGCCCTCGCCGCGCAGGATCTCGGCGGCCGCCTTCACCGTGGCGATGTTCCAGGGCTTGCCGATCAGCGCGTCCTCCGTGGCGCGGGCACGCAGCGGGGTGGCGGCGACRCCGCCCAGGCCGATGGTCGCAGCAGTCACGAKSCCGCCGTCGATGTCGAGCGCGAACGCGACCGCGACGCTGGAGATGTCATCGAAGCGACGCTTGGCGATCTTGTGGAACGCGGTCGTGCTGGCCAGATGCAGCGGGATCCGGACGGCCTTGATGAGCTCATCGGGGCGCTTGACGGTCTGCCGGTAGCCGGTGAAGTAGTCGGCCAGGTCGACTTCGCGCTCTCCGCCGACCGACGCGAGCACGACGCTCGCACGCAGGGCGAGCAGGGCCGGCGGGGTGTCGCCGATCGGGGATCCGGTGCCGAGATTGCCGCCGATGGTGCCGCGGTTGCGGATGAGTCGCGAGGCGAACTGCGGGAACAGCTGTGCGAGCAGCGGGATCCGGCCGTCGAGGCGCTTCTCCACCTCGGAGAGCGGAAGGGCTGCGCCGATCTCGACGTAGCCTTCGGCGCCGGCGGCGACCCCGTCGGCGATGGTCAGGATGCGCAGCTCCGGCAGTTGCTCGATCGCGACGACGAGCGGGGCGCGGCGGCCGCGGATGTTGACCTCGACGCCGTAGTCGGTGGAACCGGCGACGAGCAGCGCGTCCTTTTCGTCGTGCAGGATCTGCAGAGCCTCGGGGAGCGTCGCAGGGCGGACGAAGCGGGATCCGTCGACCTCGGCGTCAGTCGCGACCGGCTCCGGGGCGGGCTGCGCGAGTCGCTGCTGCAGCGGGTCGTCCGCGTCGGGAGTGCCGAGCGTGTAGGCCGCGTCGCGGATCGGACGGTAGCCGGTGCAGCGGCACAGGTTGCCGCTGAGCGCGTGCAGGTCGAAGCCGTTCGGGCCGTGCTCGGGATCGTGGACCGGGCAGGCTTCATCGTCGGCGCCGATCGTTGAGCCGGTCGAAGCGTCGTCCGCGGGAGTGCGATCGGCGCGGTAGTACTCGCCCGCCATGCTACAGGCGAAGCCCGGGGTGCAGTAGCCGCACTGGGATCCGCCGGCCTCGGCCAGCTTCGCCTGCACGGGATGCAGGTCGTCGGGCGATCCGAGACCTTCGGCCGTGATGAACTCCTGGCCGTCGAGCGCGTAGACGGGCACCAGGCAGGCGTTGACCGGAGTCCAGGCGGTGCCGCCGTCGACGGTGGGGGTGGCCAGCAGCATCGCGCAGGCGCCGCACTCGCCCTCCGCACAGCCCTCCTTGCTGCCGGAGAGACCGTTGTCGCGCAGCCAGTCCAGAGCGGTGGCGTGCGCGGGCGTTCCGGCGAGCGGACGCTGCTTGCCGTTGACGGTGACGGCGATATCGGTCATGCGAATCTCCTCGAATCCGGCGACAGTGTGCGATGCGGCTCAGGCCGTGCCGACTCTCTGTGAGACGGAGCCTAGGCCTGGAGACTGCCCTGTGGGGGCATTCTCCTGTTCAGGAGCGCAACGCTGTGTGGTCAGGCGTCGTCGCCTTGGCCTTACCGCCAGTAGATTCGCGCTGTTTCCGATATACGGAAACCGTGTTCCGAAAACATCGACAGCCTAAGACGACGGATCGGCATCCGTCAAGGCGCGGCGCGCCGAAGCGCGACGACCCGTTGGCGCTCAGATCGCGTTCGTCACGGCCGAGATGTCGGCCACGACCTCGCGCAGCACCGGGATCGCCTGCTCGGCGAAGTCCTCGCCGACGCGCGACATCGGACCAGAGATCGAGACCGCGGTGAGCACCGGCATGTTCGGCACCGCCATCGCGAAGCAGCGCACGCCGACCTCGTGCTCGCCATCATCGACCGCGTAGCCGCGCTCGCGGCTCAGCGCGAGGTCCGCGAGCAGTGCGTCGATCGTCTCGAGCGAGCGCGGAGTGGAATGCGGCATGCCCGCGCGGGCGATGATCTCGCGCACCTGGTCGTCGTCGAGCTGCGCGAGGATCGCCTTGCCGACGCTCGTGGAGTGCAGCGGCGCACGGCCGCCCACCTCGGTGAACATGCGCATCGCATGCGGGGACGGAGCCTGCGAGACGTAGACAACACTGTCGCCGTCGATCGTGGCCAGGTTCGCGGTCTCGCCGAGGCGCGCGACGAGCGACTTGAGCTGCGGCATAGCCATCAGGCCGAACTGGCGGTTCGCGACCTCGCCCAGGCGCACGAGCTTGGGTCCCAGGGCGTAGCGGCGGTTGGCGAGCTGGCGCGCGTAGCCCTCCGCGACCAGGGTGCGCAGGAGGCGGTGGATCGTGGGCAGCGGCAACTCGGCGGCGGTCGACAGCTGGCTGATCGTGGCATCGCCACCGGCATCGGCGATGAGCTCGAGCAGATCGAAGACGCGCGAGACCGACTTGACGCCGGTGGAACTCTCAGCGGCCATGCGGATCCTCTCCTTCGAGATCCGGGCGCGATTATCCGCATGCCGGAAAGATGATTCCCGAGCAGAGTATCCCACGCGATGCGCTCAGGCGGTGAGGGTCACACCCCACTGCACCCTCCAGGTCTCACCGGGCGCGAGACGGCGCAGACCGCGGCCCGAGTTGAACGCCTCGGCGGGGGCGGACATCGGCTCGAGGGCGACCACGAGCTCTTGTCCCGGATAGCTCGTGCTCGTGTACGCCTGCAGGTAGTCCAGCCCCGGGCCCTGCCAGAGCGTGACCACGCGACCGTCGGGGGCGGTCAACGTGCTGCGCACGCGCCCATCCTCTTCACGATGGAGCGTGGCGAAGCCGGTGTCGAGCTGCACGTCGGCGAGGCGCCGGGGCGCGCGCAGGTCGGTGCCGTCGGACACGGGAGATTCGCCGATCGGCAGCAGCCGGTCGTCGGTCTCGAAGAACGTCTCGGCGGGGATGCGCAGGAGGAGCTGTTTGGGATCCGCTCCCGAGACGGTGAGAAAGGGGTGCGTTCCCAGTGCGACCGGGGCCGGAGCCTCGGAGCGGTTCACGATCGTGTGCTCGGCGGTGACGCCGTCGGGGCCGAGTGTGTAACGCACACTCGTCTCCAGCAGGTAGGGATAGCCGATCTGCGGCACCACGTTCGCGCGCAGCAGCACGCTCGCGTCGCTCTGCTCGGCGATCTCGTAGGCCGTGTAGCGCAGCAGTCCGTGGATCGCGTTGTTCAGCTTCGGCTCGGTGATCGCGAGCGCGCGGGTCTCGTCGCCGTCGACCCAGATGCCGTCGCGGATCCGGTTGGGCCACGGGACGAGAACGACACCGGAGCAGGAGGGAGCCGGACGGTCATCGGGGTAGGGCGGGACGACCGTGGTGTCGCCGACGACGAGGTGCCGGAGGGAAGCGCCGACCTGCGAGATCTGCGCGCGGACGCCGTCCGCCTCGAGGTGGACCTGGACGCCGGTCGGAGTGGTCATGCCGCCATCGTAGAGCGGCAGGGGCGCCGGGCGGGTTCCCAGGTGAATCCGGTAGAGTGGAAGCGTCGGCTTCGGGCAACCGCAGCCCCACGGGATCCCCGTCGGGCGCGGATGTGTGCGAACGTGTGAGCCCAGGGGCCGATGGTGAGTTCGGCGGACATCGCCGAGCGCTTCATCCATCACATGAATGGCCCCCGGCCGACGACTGCCCGGGTTTCCCCGCGCCCTACGAGGGCGGCGGGGTGCTGTTCTCGTGCGAGAACCAGACAAAGGACATACCCGTGCCCAAGAACCACAAGCCCAAGGGTGGACGCCCCTCGGCGAACTTCGAGCCGCGTTACGCGAAGAAGACCTCCTTCCACGATCGCCACAACCAGGGGCGCCCCGCCCGCGACGGCGAGTCCGGCCGCGGCGGATTCGATCGCGATGCCCGTCCGGCCCGCGACGACCGGCGCGTGGACTCGCGTCCCGGCAGCCGCTCCCCGAGCCACCGCGGCTACCGCCCCGAGCCGGCGGCGGGCGAGCGTGCGCCGAAGCAGCGTTGGTCTGCGCAGGAGCGCGCCGGCCGCGACGAGTCGCGCTCGATCCGCAACCGCGCCGAATCGGGACGCATCGACGCACCGCACCGCCGGGATGACCGCCCCCGCTTCGACCGGGACGACCGTTCCCGTCGCGACGACCGCCCGCGGTACGACGATCGCGCCGGCCGGACCGAGCGTCCGCGGTTCGACCGCGACGAGCGTCCGCAGCCTGATGACCGTCCGCGGTTCGACCGGAATGACCGTCCCCGGTACGACGACCGTGCCGGGCGGACCGAGCGTCCGCGTTTCGACCGGAACGACCGTCCGCAGCGTGATGACCGTCCGCGGTTTGACCGGAGCGATCGTCCGCAGCGTGATGACCGTCCGCGGTTTGACCGGAGCGATCGTCCGCAGCGTGATGACCGTCCGCGTTTCGACCGGAGCGATCGTCCGCAGCGGGACGACCGCCCACGCTATGACCGCGACGACCGCACTCGCAGCGACCGCCCGCAGCGCGACGACCGCGCGGGTCGCCCGTCGTTCGACCGCCCGCGGTTCGACCGTGATGACCGCGCCCGCCGGGACGATCGGGCCGAGCGCCCGCGCTTCGACCGCACCGAGCGCCCGAGCCGCGACGATCGTCCGCGTCGGGACGACCGCCCTCGCCGTACCGACGGACCGAGCCGCAGCGACTGGAACCGCACCGCGGATCGCGGTCCGAAGCACGAGCAGGTCGAGGATGTGGTGCACGAGCGCCTCGAGGCGCAGACCGTGAAGGCCGAAGAAGTCGCGGACGTGACCTTCGGCGATCTCGGACTCGGATCGAACATCGTCGAGGTGCTGACGAACATGGGCGCGGCGACGCCGTTCCCGATCCAGGCGGCCTCCATTCCCGCCGTGCTCGAGGGGCGCGACGTGCTCGCCCGCGGGCGCACCGGATCCGGCAAGACCATCGCATTCGGCGCTCCTCTCGTGGAGAGCATCCTGAAGGCGCAGAAGGGCAAGAAGCGCGAGTTCGGTCGTGCGCCGCAGGCGATCATCCTCGCTCCGACGCGTGAGCTCGCGCTGCAGATCGACCGCACCGTGCAGCCGATCGCGCGCAGCGTCGGCCTGTTCACCACGCAGATCTACGGCGGCGTGCCCCAGGCGCGCCAGGTCGGCGCGCTGAAGAAGGGCGTCGACATCGTGATCGGCACGCCCGGCCGCATCGAGGACCTGATCAACCAGGGCAAGCTCGACCTCTCCGACGTGCGGATCGCCGTGCTCGACGAGGCCGACCACATGTGCGAGCTCGGGTTCGTCGAGCCGGTGCAGCGGATCCTCCGCGCGACGGGGGAGGGCAGCCAGAAGCTGCTGTTCTCGGCCACGCTGGACCGCGARGTCGCCGCGCTCGTGGACGAGTTCCTCGTGGACCCGGCCGTGTTCGAGGTGGCCGGTGAGACGCAGGACTCCGGCACGATCGAGCACCGCGTGCTCGTGATCGAGCACCGGGACAAGGCGGAGATCCTCGCCTCGCTGGTCGACCGCGACGGACGCACGCTCGTCTTCTCTCGCACTCGCGCCTTCGCTGAGCAGCTCGCCGAGCAGTTCGAGGATGCCGGGATCCCCGCGGTCTCGCTGCACGGCGACCTGAACCAGGCCAAGCGCACGCGCAACCTGCAGAAGCTCACCTCCGGCCGGGTGAACGTGCTCGTGGCGACCGACGTCGCCGCGCGCGGCATCCACGTCGACGACATCGACCTGGTCGTGCAGGCCGATGCGCCCGACGAGTACAAGACGTACCTGCACCGCTCCGGCCGCACCGGCCGTGCCGGCAACGCAGGACGCGTCGTGACCCTGATCACCCGCCCGCGCGGTCGCCGCATGACCGAACTGCTGAACCGTGCCGAGATCGATGCTCCCTTCGAGGAGGCGCGCCTCGGCGACGACGTCATCGAGGAGATCGCCGGTCGCATGCCGTCGGCGGCAGGCCTCACGTCCTGAGCGCCGCGCGGCCGCGCGCCGCGCCATCACATGCAAGGGCCGGGAGCACCGGGTCCGGATGATTCCGGAGCCGCACTCCCGGCCCTTCCGTGCACCCGGGGGCCCAGCCGGGGAACGTGTCAGAGCGCGAGTGCCCAGTCGTTGCTGAGCAGCTCCTCGCCACGGAACGGGAACCGCCGGGTCGCGCGCAGCGTGAACCCCGCACGGCGGCAGAGCGCGTTCGAGGGCTCATTGTCGACGGAGGGGTAGGCGTGGATCTCGTCGTGCCGGCCGTCGTCGCGGACGATGGCGAGGAGCTCCTGGAGCGCCAGCCCCGCGAAGCCGCGGCCCTGGTATGCGGGGAGCACTCCCCAGCCGGTCTCCCAGACGACCTCACCGCCCTCGAGGGTCTCCCAGTAGCCGATCGTTCCCACGGATTCGGATCCGTCGACGATCACGAGCATGCGCCCGGGCAGGTCGTCCTTCAGGTAACGGAGATGCCGCTGCTCCAGTTCCTCCGCGCTCTCGGTCGCGACGAGGTGCGCCGTCATCGCGGGCGTGTTGAAGGCGTCGAGCAACGGCCGGTCCTCGGGCTGCCAGGGGCGAAGCGTGACCATCCCGCGACGCTACTCGCAACCTCCGACACCACGGAACGAGCGGCCCGAGGGGCGGGTCGTCGGAGGAGATCGGCGACGAAATCGAAACCTGAGAATTCGGACAAAATATTCTGCAGGATCCCGGGATCCTCGGTGGGCTCCCAGGGACAGTGATGCAGGATCGTTACCTTGTACGCCCGACCCGAGGCGTTGACGTCGCTACCCGAGCGGCGCTGAAGACTTCAAGGATCGTTACTTCGTCATGTCAAGAAACCCGTTCTTCCGCTCTGCCCGCAGTAAGACCGTCGCCATCGTGAGCGCGACGGCCGTGCTCGGCGCCCTCGTCGTCGGCGGTGCCGTGCTCGTCGCCCCGACCGTCGCCGCCGCCTCTCCGGCCCTGGCGCAGGTCGACGAYGTGACCGCCTACAACCAGCRGGYGCAGGTGCGYGCGGCKCTCGAYACCGCCAAGACCGCGATGRCSGACGCSGCCWCCGTGAACGCCGATGTGAAGGCCTCGGGCCTCGATCTCGGCCAGGCGCGCAAGCTCGTCGACGCGACCGGCCTGACTTCGGCGCACGAGGTGCTGTCGGACGCGGCATCGCACAAGGGCTCTGTGCACACCGCGCTCGCCGTGGCCGTCGCCGACTACTCCGAGAAGGTCGAGTCGCAGGTCGCCGAGGTCCGCACCAACCTGAACAACGCCGTCGCACAGAAGCAGGCGGCGGATGCCGCGGCTGCTGCGGCCGCCGCTGCCGCTCAGGCCGCCGCCGAGGCGCAGGCCGCGGCGAACACTCCGGACGGCGCCCGCGCCGCCGCGCAGCAGATCATGGCCAGTGACTACGGCTGGGGCGATGACCAGTTCCAGTGCCTGAACTCGCTGTGGAACAAGGAGTCCGGCTGGAACTATCAGGCCTACAACCCGTCCGGCGCGACCGGCATCCCGCAGGCGCTGCCCGGGGGCAAGATGGCCAGCGCGGGCGATGACTGGGAGACCAACGCCACCACGCAGATCAAGTGGGGCCTCGGCTACATCTCCAGCGTCTACGGCACCCCGTGCTCGGCCTGGGGTCACTCGCAGGCCACGAATTGGTACTGAGCCCGGTTCCACCTGCCGGTTCGGTACGGCCCTGAGTTCGCCGCGGCTCTGACCATGGCGCCGCTCTGAGCCGGCGCCGTGGTCAGAACAGGGTCGATAACGGCTCCGGGGCGCGCACTGCGCGCTCCGGAGCCGTTCTGCTGCCCCGCGCCGGGCGATCGTCGGAGTGCAGCGCCTCCAGCCCGTGCATCCGGATCAGTGGCTTGACTCGCCGTGCGAGCCACCGGCGATAGTCCTTCGGCGCCTCGGCCGCGGATCCGCGATACAGCACACGGTAGGACGACAGCAGATCGGGCCGGTGCTGCGACAGCCACTGCAGGAACCAGGGCTTCACGCCCTGCCTCAGGTGCAGTGCCCCGTAGATGACGTGGTCGGCGCCGGACTCCTTGATGCGTCGCAGTGCGTCGTCGATCGCGTTCACCGAGTCGGTGAGGTGCGGCAGGATCGGCATCAGGAACACCCCGACCCGGAATCCGGCATCGCTGAGCGCACGCACCGTGTCGAGCCGCGCCTGCGTGGACGGCGCCCCGTGCTCGATCGCCTCGCGCAACGTCTCATCGAACATCGCGATCGACAGCTGCACGTCCACAGGCACCCGGGCGGCGGCCTCCACGAGCACCGGGATGTCGCGGCGGATCAGTGTGCCTTTGGTGAGCACCGAGAACGGCGTCCCGGAATCGGCCAGTGCGCGGATGATCCCCGGCATCAGCCGGTAACGCCCCTCCGCGCGCTGGTATGGATCSGTGTTCGTGCCGAGCGCGACCGTCTCGTGCTTCCAGGATCCGCGGCGCAGCTCCTTCTCGAGCGTCTCSACCACGTTCACCTTGACCACGATCTGCGAGTCGAARTCSCGYCCCGCGTCCARRTCGAGATAGGTGTGCGTCCCMCGGGCGAAGCAGTAGACGCACGCATGACTGCATCCCCGGTACGGGTTGACGGTCCAGTCGAACGGCATCTTCGAGGGGCCGGGTACATGGTTCAGCGCCGACTTCGCGAGAACTTCGTGGAACGTCATGCCCGCGAACTCCGGCGTCGTCACGGTGCGGAGGAACCCCGTGCGGTTCTCCATGCCGGGCAGCGCCTGCGCGTCCGTCTCGTCGACCCTTTGCCCTTGCCACCTCATAGCAATATTCGAACATAACAACGATAAAGAGTCAAGAAGAGATCGTCAAAAACTTCGAATGTCGCGGATGTCCAGGTCCGCCGGTGAGAATGGACCCGTGGCAGACCCGCGGCACCCGACTCGCGCGCGCCGCATGGATCCGCGAGTGACGTTCCGGCTGTTCGTCATCCTCGGGCTGGCGGTCGCGCTGATCGGTGCGCTCTGGGCGCTTGCGGACGGCTCGGCCAAGGCCGGCCCTGGTGGGCACGCCGCGGCGGATCCGAAGCCGGCCGGGATCACGATGCCCGAGGCTGCCACGAGTCTCCCGTCCGTGCAGCTGCACGCGACGCCGGCGGCGAACCCCTGCGCGCAAGCTGGCGTGCAGCAGGCGCTGGCGTCCGGCGGCGACGACGCCGTGGTGACGGCATTCGGCGGCGGCGCGGCGTTCCGGGACGCGGTCGCCGCAGGCAACGCCCCGTGCATCGACCTGGCCGACCCGAGCCGGGACTGGGTCGTGGTGAACAAGACCCGGCCGCTCAACCCGGTGACCTACGCGCCGACTTCCCTCGGTGATCCTGCGCTCTCCGTCGACGGAGCGGGATCGCTGCGCTCCGACACGGCGCACGCCCTGGACCAGCTCTCCGCCGCGGCGGATGCGGCAGGCGTCGGCTCGATCGCGCTCGCCAGCGGCTATCGCTCGTACGACACCCAGGTGCAGACGTACTCGGGGCAGATCGCTCAATTCGGCCAGGCGCAGGGCGATGCCCTCTCCGCCCGCCCCGGCCACAGCGAGCATCAGACCGGCCTCGCCGCCGATGTGGTCTCGTGCGCGGGTGGCTGCGGCGACATCGACTCCTTCGGCAGCACGTCGGCCGGCGCGTGGGTCGCCGCGAACGGCTGGCAGTACGGCTTCATCGTCCGCTACGTCGCCGGCCAGACACCGGTGACCGGATACGATCCCGAGCCCTGGCACCTCCGCTACATCGGCGTACCCCTCGCGACGGCGTATCACGACGGGGGCTACGTCACGCTCGAGCAGTTCTTCGGGCTCGCCGCAGCTCCCGCGTACCTGGGCTGATCGGCATCGTCGGTCTGCGTTGCCGCGCCTGTTCGCGCGTCGGCGAAGGCGGGCCTCCAGCGCCCCTCGGCGCCGCTGGAGCGATCGCACAAATCGTGACACCGAGTCTCACCATCAGTGGGATGCATTCCCACAATTTGCGCCGAGATCCGCGATTTTCCGCATAGGATCGCGAGAGCGAAGACGCACACACGATCTGGAGGAGCGCGATGGAACGCGACATCTACGACGAGGACCACGAGGCATTCCGCGACCTGGTCAAGGACTTCATCAAGCGCCACGTCACGAACGAGGCCATCGAGCGCTGGGAGGCGGCCGGCGAGATCGACCGCGCGACCATGCTCGCGGCGGGCGAGGCTGGACTGATCGGGCTCTCCGTGCCCGAGGAGTTCGGCGGCGCCGGGATGCTGCAGGACTACCGCTTCCGCACCATCGTGATGGAAGAGGTCATCGCGGCCGGTGCGGGATCGCTCGCCGGCGCGTTCGGGATCCAGGACGATCTGGCCGTCCCCTACCTCGTGCACATGGGCACACCGGAGCAGAAGGCGAAGTGGCTGCCGCGCATGGCGACCGGCGAGGTGCTCGGTGCGCTCGCGATGACCGATCCGGGTGCCGGCTCCGACCTGCGCGGCATCAAGACCAATGCGAAGAGGGTCGACGGCGGCTACATCCTCAACGGCGCCAAGACGTTCATCTCGTCGGGGACCACGGCGGACATCGTCGTGACCTTCGTCAAGACCGGTGAGGGCAACCGTCCCGACGCCTTCAGCCTGCTGATCGTCGAGAAGGGCATGGAGGGCTTCGACCAGGGCAAGAAGCTCAGCAAGATGGGCTTCCACGGCTGGGACACGGCAGAGCTCAGCTTCACCGACGTGTTCATCCCCGAGGAGAACCTCATCAGCGGCAAGGAGGGGCAGGGTTTCATCCAGCTGATGATGAACCTGCCGCTCGAGCGCCTGTCGATCGGCGTCGCCGCGGCGGCTGCGGCTGAGGCGGCGACGAACTGGACCATCGCCTACACGAAGGATCGCGAGGCGTTCGGAGAGCGCATCGCCGACTTCCAGAACACCCGCTTCCGCCTCGCCGACATGGTCACCACCACCGAGGTGATGTGGGCGTACGTCGACCGCGCACTGCTCGCCTACAAGGACAGCAAGCTGTCGGCCGAGGACGCCGCGAAGGTCAAGTTCTGGACGACCGAGCGCGAGTGGGAGGTGCTCGACATGGGCGTGCAGTTGCACGGCGGCTACGGCTACATCATGGAGTACCCGATCGCGAAGGCCTTCACCGACGCCCGCGTGCACCGCATCTACGGCGGCACCAACGAGATCATGCGCGATCTCGTCGGACGTCAGATCGCTGGCAAGCGCTGATCGCCTGACGCGTGAAAGGAACGCCCTCGGATCTCCGGATCCGGGGGCGTTCTTTCGGTGATCGTCCTGCACAGGCGGGGCGCGCGCGGAGTTCCGCACCGGTTGCGCGAACAGGCCCGCAGGCGCAGTGCCGTCTCGCCAGGCTGGGCGGCATGAATCCTGAATCACTGCGCGAGCAGGTGCTCGAAAGCGACGATGACCTTCGCGATGCGCTGGAGCTGCTGCTCCAGCAGGCGAACCAGCGGCAGATGTGGCTGCTCTTCATCGACGGGAGAGGCCGGCTCGGCGAGCCCATCATGCCCATGGCCGACTACCCGAGCGATCCGCTCGAGACCGTGGTCGTGGAAGACCTCGGCGAGATCGGCCAGGCGCAGCTGCTCGCGCATCGAATGGGCCTGCTCTGGGAGCTCACCGGCAACGCCGCGGTCGTGCTGGTGTGGGAGCGGCCGGGCGGCGACGTCGTGGGTGGCGAGGAGGATGACGTCCGGATCTGGGCGCGGGCGATGCGACGTCGGGCGGCGGCGCTCGGGCTTCCGCTGCGGGCGCAGTTCTTCTTGCATGATCGCGGCGTGCGCCAGCTGCATGCCGATGACTGGGTCTGAGCGCGAGTCTCGACGGTCGGTATCGACGCCCCCGGATCCTCGGATCCGAGGGCGTTCTCCGTCTCTCGACCGGTGTCCTTCAGCCGTCGAAGGCTGGTTGAAAAAGATTGGTATTCAGTGTTGCTATGTACCGGTACTCAGTGTTACTGTCTACCGGTAGTCAACATCACTGAGTAGAAGAAGGAGGCGATCGCGATGGCGAGTCAGATGACCGAGATGCTCAAGGGCACTCTCGAGGGGATCGTCCTGGCGATCCTGGCCGAGCGATCGGCTTATGGATACGAGATCACCACGCGGCTGCGGGACGGAGGCTTCTCCGACATCGCGGAGGGCACGGTCTACGCGCTGCTGGTGCGGATCGAGCAGAGGGGCCTCGTGGATGTCGAGAAGGTCCCGTCCGAAAAGGGTCCGCCGCGCAAGGTGTACTCGCTCAACACGCAGGGGCGGGATCAGCTCGCCGAGTTCTGGAGGACCTGGAGCTTCCTCGCAGAGCACATCGAACAGCTCCGCCACACCGACAGCAGCACGACCGACACGAATGAAGGAGCCTGACATGGCCGCCAAGTGGATCGAAGCCCTCACCGGGTCCCTCGAACAGAAGAAGCAGTACCGCCAGTACAAGGCCCGCATCGAGGCCCTTCCCGAGCCCTACGGCACGGTCGCCAAGGCCACGGACCGCTACCTGATGATTGCCGGCGGCATCACCGACGGCGACGTCATGGTGACGATGCTCAGCGACCTCGCCGACCTCTGGGAGCGCGCGGCGGCCGACGGCACGCCGGTGCGCGACATCGTGGGCCACGACCCGGCCGAGTTCGCCGAGACGTTCGCCCGCGCTTACAACGGCAAGGTGTGGCTCGACAAGGAGCGCACCCGCCTCAACAAGGCGGTCGACGACGCCGCCCGGAAGGAGAAGTGACCATGACCACCCTCACCGCCCCCGCGATCCGCGTGCAGGGCGTCACCAAGGCGTTCAAGGACCTGCAGGTCCTGCGCGGCGTCGACTTCGAGGTCGAGCGSGGCAGCATCTTCGCCCTGCTCGGCTCGAACGGCGCCGGCAAGACCACGCTGGTGCGGATCCTGTCGACGCTGCTGAAGGCCGATGGCGGATCCGCGACCGTGCACGGCGTCGACGTCGCCTCGGCACCGAACGACGTGCGCGACGCGATCAGCCTCACCGGCCAGTTCGCCGCGGTCGATGAGATCCTCACCGGCCGCGAGAACCTCGTGCTCGTCGCGAAGCTGCGGCACCTGAAGGATCCGGGATCCGTGGCCGACGATCTGCTCGCCAGGTTCTCGCTCACCGACGCCGGCGGACGCCGTGCGGGCACCTACTCCGGCGGCATGCGGCGCCGGCTCGACATCGCGATGAGCCTGATCGGCAATCCGCCGGTGATCTTCCTCGACGAGCCGACCACGGGCCTCGACCCGCAGGCGCGGATCGAGGTCTGGGACACCGTCAAGGAGCTCGCGAAGGGCGGCACCACCGTGCTGCTCACCACGCAGTACCTCGACGAGGCGGAGCAGCTGGCCGACCGGATCGCGATCCTGCACGAGGGCACCATCATCCAGAACGGCACGCTCGCCGAGCTCAAGCGCCTCCTGCCGCAGGCGAAGGTCGAGTACGTCGAGAAGCAGCCCACTCTCGAGGAGGTCTTCCTCGCCCTGGTCGGCCCGTCCGCGGGCCCGGCCCCTGAGCCCGTCGAAGGGCCTGACACCAAGAAGGAGGCAGTGAAATGACCAGCCACGTCCTCAGCGACACCGGCACGCTCACCGGCCGTTCGCTCAAGCACATCCTGCGCAGCCCCGACACGATCATCACCACCGCAGTGACCCCGATCGCGCTCATGCTGCTGTTCGTCTATGTCCTCGGCGGGGCGATCCACACCGGATCCGACCAGTCGTACATCGACTACATGCTGCCGGGCATCCTGCTCATCACGATCGCCTCCGGCATCGCGTACACCTCGTACCGGCTGTTCCTCGACCTGCAGGGCGGCATCTTCGAGCGGTTCCAGTCCATGCCGATCGCGCGTTCGAGCGTGCTCTGGGCACACGTGCTCACCTCGCTGGTCGCCAACATCGTCTCGGTGGCGATCGTGGTCGGCGTCGCGTTCGCGATGGGCTTCCGCACCGGCGCATCCGTCGGGGCGTGGCTGGCGATCGCCGGCATCCTCATCCTGTTCACCCTCTCGCTGACCTGGCTGGCCGTGATCGCGGGCCTGAGCGCCAAGACGGTGGACGGCGCGAGCGCGTTCAGCTACCCGCTCATCTTCCTGCCGTTCATCAGCTCGGCGTTCGTGCCCACCTCATCGATGCCGGGTCCGGTGGCCTGGTTCGCCGAGTACCAGCCGGTGACGTCGATCGTGAACACCATCCGCGCGCTTTTCAACGAGCAGCCGGTGGGATCCAGCATCTGGATCGCCCTCGCCTGGATGGTCGGGATCCTCGTGGTCGCCTACGGCTTCGCGATCGCCATCTATCGGAAGAAGATCAGCTGAGCGCGCTCGTCTCATGAGCTCGTCGCCGGTCCGAACCGGATCGAACCGCCTTCGGCGCCCCGTGCGCCCGGAGGCGGTTCGAGGCGGTTCGGGCGGGATCAGCCCAGCGGTTCCGCCGCCGTCTCGCGCGCCGCGCGGGAGGCGGGAGAGGACGAGCCGATCCGCCAGTAGCCGCAGAAGCTGACCTGACCCTTGTCGACGCCGCGCTCGCCGACCAGAAGCTTGCGCGCACCGGAAGCCAGCGCCTGCTCGCCCGCGGCATAGGCGTGGAACGGCGCCTCGGGGAGAGCCAGATTGCGCAGTGCCGCCAGAGCGAGCACGCCGGGCCGGTCGGAGGGCGCGCGCACGAACCACTGCACGTCGATGCCGTCGGGATGCGGGAAGTCCAGCGCGTCCTCCGCGGACGGCGCCTCGAGCAGCACGGATCCGGTCGCATCCGTGGGCAGCGACGCGCAGATCCCGGCGATCGCGGGCAGAGCAGTCTCATCGCCGACGAGCACCACCCGGTCCGTGCCGCGCTCGGGGTTGAAGGTGAGGCCCTCATCGATCACGAGCACGTGCTCGCC
This sequence comes from Microbacterium sp. 01T413_2, assembly GCF_056398985.1. Classification (NCBI taxonomy): domain Bacteria; kingdom Bacillati; phylum Actinomycetota; class Actinomycetes; order Micrococcales; family Microbacteriaceae; genus Microbacterium; species Microbacterium sp. 01T413_2. The sequence goes on along the minus strand of NZ_JBFTQL010000012.1, from coordinate 35,825 downwards.
CGGACGGCAGGTCTCGGCCCACCGTGAGGCCGGGCCCGCGGTGCCGTCGGCGGCGGAGCCGTGCAGCACGAAGTCCACGTCGAGCTCTGCCCCGGCCTCGGCCGCGGCAGGGCGGAACGCGCGCACGCTGTAGTTGCGCATGACCGGGCGCACGCCGTCGGGGATCCGGAGGAACTTCAGGTACCCCAGGGTGTGGTTGGCCTTGGCCGGCACTCGGCTCAGCGCCGCCTCGCCGCCGACAGGCAGGAAGAGCCGGAACCACTGGTCGAAGCCCATCGGCGTGAACCGTTCGATCTCGCCGCCGCCGAGGGTGACGCGGATCCAGTGCGGGGCGAGCCGCTCGGTCCGCAGCACGGTGAGGGGGACGAGCCCGGCCGAGGCCGGCTTGACCATCTTGCTGTATGCCATCGGAAACCTTTCATCTGTGTTTCGAAGTGCACAAATGGCTCCGAAATCGCGGTGCATGGAGCCATTTGCGCGCTTTGAATCCGGATCACGTCAGGATCAGGAGAGCCGCGGTGGCGGCGAGCATCAGGACCAGGAAGACGACGTCGCGCGCGCGGAACGGCACCTCGTGCCGCTCGGTGCGGGTGGGATGCGCGCCGAAGGCGCGCGAGTCCATGGCCAGCGCCACTCGCTCGGCATGCCGGATCGCGCTCGCCAGCAGCGGCACGATGTACCCCCAGCCGCGCGCGATCCGGGCGAACGGCCCGCGCCCGCCGTGCGTGCCGCGCACCCGGTGCGCCGCACGGATCACGCTCAGCTCGTAGCCGAAGCGCGGCACGAACCGATACGCCGCGAGCGCCGTGTAGCCGATCCGGTACGGGATCCGCAGCTGCTGCACGCCCGCACGCACCACGTCCGGCCCGGTCGTGGTGAGGCCGGAGATGAGCGAGAGCGCGAGGATCGCCGCCAGCCGCAGTCCCGTCGCGAACCCGGCCTCGAGCGCGCCGGCGTGCAGCTGCCATGCGCCGATCTGCAGCACGGCGGGGGTCGCGGCGACCTGTGCCGGATCCGTCCACAGCGCCATGGACAGCCCCAGCACGAGGATCCCCGCGGGGATCGCGAGCAGCAGCACCGCCCAGATCCGCGCGGTCAGTCGCGCGCCCGTCAACAGCACCATGTAGGCGAGCACCAGGAATGCGACCGGCGTCGCGAGGTCCCGCACGAACAGCAGCAGCGCCATCGCGGGCAGCAACGCTCCGAGCTTGGCGAGCGGGTTCAGGCCGTGCAGCCAGGCGCGCGCCGGTGCCGACGGCTGCTCGGCGTATGGATCCGGCGGGTTCGGAGGCGTGTCCGCGACGCCCGCGGTGACAGGCGGATTCGGGTCCGGGAGCACGTCGTCCCGCGGATCAGCACGTGACGCAGGAGATGACGAAGTGTCGGAGCCGAGGCTTGCGTCGGATACCCGATGCGCCCGCCTCGCGTCCAGCGGGCGCGAGGCAGTGCCGGTCTCGTCGGCCACGACCGATGAGACAGCGCGCTCGTCGTTGAGCAGTCCGCGCAGCGCTGGCGGGACCGCCGCGTACGCCGTCGGGAGCGGGATCAGGCCATCGCGCACGAGCGCCGGGGTGGGGCCGGCGGCGGCGACCGCACCGTCTTCGACGAGCACCGTATGGGTCGTGTGCCGCACCACCAGGTCGAGGTCGTGCGTCACGAGCACGATCGTCGTGCCGTCGGCGCGCAGCTCTCGGAACAGAGCGAGCAGCTCGTCGGTGCGGCGCAGATCCTGTCCGAACGTCGGCTCGTCGAGCACGAGGATGCGGGGGCGCGTGATGAGCGCGGTTCCCACCGAGAGCCGGCGCTTCTCGCCGCCCGAGAGCAGGTACGGGTGCGTGGCGGCCTTGTCTGCGAGGCCGAACCGATCGAGCATCGCCCCGATGCGCTCGGCGATCTCCGCGGGTGGGGTACGGCGCAGCCGAAGGCCGTGCGCCAGCTCGTCGAACACCGTGTGCGCGATGAACTGGTGCTCCGGGTTCTGGAATACGAAGCCGACGTGCGCGGCCAGCGTGCGTGGTGACGCGGTCGCCGGGTCGATACCCAGGAGCCGGACGGTCCCGCGCGGCGGTGGCACCACTCCGGCCAGCGCCTGCACGAGCGTCGTCTTGCCCGCGCCGTTCGGCCCGATCACCGCCGTGATCGACGCGGGCGCGATGTCGAGGTCGATCCCACGCAGGATCGGCGTTCGCCTGCGGACGACGTCCAGGCCGCGCACGGCGATGACCGGCTTCGGTGCATCAGCCGGACGAAACTCAGTCGATTCGGTCGGTTCCGCGTCGAAGAGGGCGCCAGCGGCCCGAATCGACTGAGTTTCGAACAGCGATGCGTCCACACCCACGCCGCGAAGGGCGCCCGCGAGCTCCGTCGCTGTGAGCGGAAGCGGGGCGATCGGATCCACCCTGAGCGACCGCAGCCGGTCGTTCAGCCGCCGCGCGGCGAGGGCGGCCGTCGGCAGGCGCACGCCGAGCGCCACCAGCTCGTCGGCGTGCTCGCGCAGAATCGACGCGGCGGGGCCGTCGAAGGCGACCCTTCCGTCGTCGTCGAGCACGATGGCGCGCGTCGCGAAGCCGGGCTCGACCGTGCTCCGCGGGCTCAGGAACCACTCCGCGTCGAGGTCGTGCTCGACGAGGACGATCGCGCGCGTCGGCCCGGCGAGGCTCGCAAGCGCCGCATGCACCTCGGCGGTGCCGGACGGGTCGAGGTTCGCCGTGGGCTCGTCCAGGATGAGCACCGGGGCGGACGTCGCGAGTGCGGCGGCGATCGCCAGACGCTGCTTCCCTCCGCCGGACAGCCGGTCGGGATTCTCGTCGCGGCGCTCCCACAGGCCCATGCGGCGGAGGGCGTGCTCGGTGCGTTCCAGCACCTCGTCCACGGGCAGGCACAGATTCTCGAGCGCGAACGCCGTTTCGTCCAGGACGGATCCGGTGACGATCTGCGCATCCGGATCCTGGAACACGGTGCTGACATCCCGGCTCAGCTCTGCGACGGGCGTGGTGGCGGTCTCATGGCCGCGGACCGCGACGGTGCCGGTGATCTCGGCGTCGAGCGAGTGCGGGATCAGCCCGCCGAGCGCGAGCGCGAGCGTGGACTTGCCGGATCCGGACGGGCCCAGGAGGAGTACGACCTCGCCGGCGTTCACATCGAACGAGACGTCGCGGACCGCGGGATCGCCCGCGCCGCGATGCGTGACCGTGAGATCGCGCACGCGCAGAAGCGGGGCGGAGGGCATGGGGTTCCGTTCGGGAAGGGCTGCTTAGGCAAGCCTAACCTAGTGGGGCTGGAACCCTCGGGGTGCAGGGCGTCGGCCAGCGACGTCGGCGAAAGGTCGACGCCGTGCGGGGGCGCTCGCGAGGGGGCGCGCTCAGTGCGGGGCGACGCCGGCGCGACGCAGCGAGATGCCGATGCGCAGGCCGATCGCGGTCCAGGCGATCGGGCCGAGCACTGCCAGCGGGAGGTAGATGATCCGCGCCCAGAGCGGCAGCTTCTCCAGGTCGACGACGAACCACACCACGACCGCGATGATCACGCCGATGATCACCGCCGAGACGAAGAACCTCCAGGCGCCCCAGGCGCGATACCGGGTGAGGGCGGCGACGCCCTCCTGGATGAGACCGAACAGCAGCGCGGTGCCGAGGAAGCGCGGGAACCAGATCGGGTTGAAGGCGCTCGCGACGAGCGCGGCGAGCACATGCGTGAGGAGTGCGACCAGCGGCCGGCGCAGCACCTCCTGCGCGATGATCCCCGGCAGCACATGCGAGCCCAGAACCAGGCCGTAGGCGAACGGCGCGCCGGCGATCACGGGGATCGTCACCCAGCCGGCGGCGGCGCCGAGCAGGCCCGTGGCGACCCCGATGGCGGCGCAGACGAGCAGGATCCGCGTGGGCAGCGGGGAGCGGGCGGGCACCCGTCCAGCGTACCGGCGCTCCCGGGCGGATCGGTCGGGAGCGATCCCCGGTCAGATCCTCCGGCGCCGTGGCATGAGGTGCACGGGCGGGATCGGCGGAGCAGGCACCCGCTCGTCGCCGTGACCGGCGACGTGACCGAACCGGTCGGATCCGGCTTCCCAGTCCTCGCGCGCCTGCGCGATCTCCTCGTGGCTGCGGGCGGCGAAGTTCCACCACATCACGAGGTCCTGTTCGAAGGGCTCGCCGCCGAGGAGGAAGAGCAGCGCCCCGCTCTCGCTCGACACGGTGACGTCCTCGCGGGAGTCGCCGAGGAACAGCACGTCGTCCGTGGAGAGCGCGGTCTCGGCCAGGTCGGATCCGGAGACACGGGCGTCGCCCTCGACGAGCAGCAGACCGTGCTCCCAGGCCGGATCGAACGGCAGCACGACGGATGTGCCGCGCTCGAGGCGGATCTCCGCGCCCACGATCGGCGTATAGGCCGTCGCGGGGGAGTCGACGCCYGCATAGGAGCCCATCACCACGGTGACGTCGGCGTCGGATCCGGTCTCGGCGGGAAGCGTTAGACCCGGCAGCGACAGGTGCTGTTCGAAGCCGGGCGCACCGGTGGCGGCGCCGTCGGGCAGCACCACCCAGAGCTGCAGCGCGTCGAGCGGGCCGGCCTCCTCGCCCACCGAGTACTCCGAATGCGCGATGCCGTGCCCGGCCGTCATGAGATTGAGCTGCCCGCGGCGCAGCACGACATCGCTGTCGATCGTGTCGCGGTGCCGGATCTCGCCGACGAGCGGCCAGGTCACGGTCTGCAGGCCGATGTGCGGATGCGGTTCCACACGCATGCGCACCTCGGCGGGGCCGAACCGGTCGAGGAAGCACCAGGCGCCGATCGTCGGTACATCTTTGCTGGGCAGCACACGCAGCACGTTCATCGCACGCACGCCACCGAGCGGAACCTCGCGCGCCTCGAGCACCGCTGCGCGCGGCCCGTGCAGGCTCATGCGGATCCGTCCGGGGCCGTCGGGAATCGCACCTTCGCGCCAGGGACCTCGTGCGTGCGGAGGTACTTGTTGATGTAGGGGCAGTACGGCACGATCGTGTCGCCCGTGGCCACCGCGTCGGCCAGCGCGCCCGCGGCGAGCTGCGCGGCGAGGCCCTGACCCTGGAACTCCGGATCCACCTCGGTGTGGATGAACAGGATCATCCCCGGGCGCCGCTGGAACTCGGCGAACCCGGCGAGCGCGCCGTCGCTGGTGATCTCGTAGCGCGACTCGGCCTCGTTCAAGCTCACGGCGATCTCGGGCATCGTGCTCCTTCGTGCGGTGTCGTGCGTCCAACATATGCCCGGACGGAGACACCCGGGGCGGGCGGAGTCGTCGTCCAGCGCCACCGGCTCGCAATTTCGAAGGATAAATGCATCTCGACAGGAAGAATCGCGGATCCGGATCCTGCGGAATTGCATTCATCCTTTCGAGTTGAGGGCAGGGCGGGCTGGAACCCGGGGGGGCGGGCGCAGTTGGGGGCCGGGCGAGACCTGTGGACAGCGGCCTCCGGTGTCGGCCCCGCTCGTTACGCTGGATGCATGCCCCAGAACGATCCGCGCGACCCCTATGCGGATCTGCCGTGGTCCGATGCGCCCCTGGATGACCCCTACGCCGACATGCCGTTCAGCGACGAACCCTGGGATGCGGCGCCCCCGCCCGAGGAGGGCGATTGGGCGGGAACGCCGGGCGCCGTTCCGCAGGGGAGCTTTCCCGCGCCCGCTGCTGTTCGACAGGCTCAGCGACCGGCGACGCCGGCGCCGAGCCGGTACGCCACGGCTCTGGCCGCGCTCACCGCGGTCTACGGCTACGACGCGTTCCGCGGAGACCAGGCCGCGATCATCGACCAGGTCGTCGGCGGCGGCGACGCCGTGGTGCTCATGCCCACCGGCGGTGGCAAGAGCCTCTGCTACCAGATCCCCGCGCTCGTCCGCGAGGGCACGGGCCTGGTGGTCAGCCCGCTCATCGCGCTCATGCACGACCAGGTCGACGCTCTGCGCGCCAACGGCGTGCGCGCCGCGTACCTGAACTCGACGCAGACGGCGGCCGATCGGGCAGAGGTCGAGCGCGCGTACCTCGCGGGCGACCTCGACCTCGTCTACGTCGCGCCCGAGCGGCTCTCGAACGCGCAGACCCTGGGGCTCCTGCAGCGCGGATCCCTCAGCGTCATCGCGATCGACGAGGCGCATTGCGTGTCGCAGTGGGGGCACGACTTCCGGCCGGACTACCTCGCCCTCGGCGGCCTCGCCGAGCGCTTCCCGGGCGTTCCCCGCATCGCGCTCACGGCCACCGCCACCCGCGAGACGCACCGCGAGATCACCGAGCGGCTGCACCTGCCGCAGGCGAAGCACTTCGTCGCGAGCTTCGACCGACCCAACATCCAGTACCGGATCGAGCCCAAGGTCGACGTTCGCAAGCAGCTGGTCTCGTTCATCCGCACGCAGCCCGAGGGATCCGCCGGCATCGTCTACGCGCTCAGCCGCTCCTCGGTCGAGCAGACGGCCGAATACCTCAGCGCGCAGGGTCTGGACGCGATTCCGTACCACGCAGGGCTCGACGCCGGCACACGCGCGGCGCACCAGTCCCGGTTCCTCCGTGAGGACGGCGTGATCGTCGTCGCCACGATCGCGTTCGGCATGGGCATCGACAAGCCCGATGTGCGCTTCGTCGCGCACGTCGACCTGCCCAAGTCCGTCGAGGGCTATTACCAGGAGACCGGTCGCGCCGGTCGCGACGGCGAGCCCTCGGTCGCGTGGATGGCCTACGGCCTCGGCGACGTGGTGCAGCAGCGCCGCTTCATCCAGCAGGGCGAGGGTGACCGCGCGATCAAGCAGCGGCAGAACCAGCACCTCGACGCGATGCTCGCGCTGTGCGAGACCGTCGACTGCCGGCGGCAGAACCTGCTCGGCTACTTCGGGCAGGACTCCGGGCCGTGCGGCAACTGCGACACCTGCCTCACCCCACCCGACAGCTGGGACGGACTCGTCCCCGCACAGAAGCTGCTCTCCACGATCGTGCGGCTGCAGCGCGAGCGCCGTCAGTCGTTCGGCGCCGGGCATCTCATCGATATCCTCCGGGGCGCCTCCACGGAGAAGGTCCGCAAGTTCCGGCACGACGAGCTCGCCACCTACGGGATCGGATCCGATCTCGCCGATGCGCAGTGGCGCTCCGTCGTGCGGCAGCTTCTCGCACAGGGCCTCATGCAGGCGCAGGGCGAGTACGGCACGCTCGCGGTCAACGAGGCGAGCGGCGGGGTACTGGCCGGGACGACGCCGGTGAAGCTGCGCCACGACGTGGTCACCCGTGCCGGGTCCTCCGGGGGCGGGCGCTCCGCGAAGAGGAGCGCCGCGGAGGCGCTCGCCGAGGGCGACCGCGACTTGTTCGAGGCGCTGCGCGCATGGCGGGCGCAGACCGCTCGCGAGCAGGGCGTGCCCGCGTACGTCGTGTTCGGCGACGCCACGCTGCGCGCGCTCGCCGAGCACCGCCCCGCGAAGGCCGCGGATCTGGTCGGCATCAGCGGTATCGGCGAGAAGAAGCGCGAAGCATACGGCGAGGCCGTGCTCGAGGTCATCGCGGCCGAGGGCTGATCCTCACCGCCGGCCGCCGCTGCACCGACCATCTCGGATCCCAGACGAGCGGCTCGACACGGGGCGATCGGATCCGCTTGCGGAGTGGCACGATGGGAGTCCGGCAGGGCCCGCACCACGGATCCTGCCCGCACCACACGTCGCGGTCGTCGCCGATCGCGACGGCTCGCCGCATCCCGGCGGGACCCCAGCAGCCGGTTCGAAGACGACCTCAGCGATCCGGGCCGCCGTTGCCCGCGCCGCCCTCGGCGCTCCCGCCGGAAGGGAATCCGCCGATGACCAGCACGATCGACACCGCGCACGCACCAGGCATGCCGGCGAGCACCTGGCGGCTGCGCAGCGACGCCTGGGAGTTCCTGCGCTTCGCGGTCAAGCGCCTCGCGGTCGAATCCGACGCCCGTGACGCCGTCGCCAACCGCGACGAGATCCGGCGCTCGCTGCGGGCGCTCGAGACGATCGAGCTGTACTGGGCCGGTTTCGGGCAGCGCTACGTGCGACACATCCGGGAGCTGATCGAGCAGGGCGACGCGGCCACCGCCCTGGAGCGCATCGGGCGGGTGGTGCATCGCCTGCGCGGCACGTCCGTGCCGGGCGGGACCGATCCGGTGCTCGACGAGGCCGATCTCGCCGAGCAGCAGGACGATGCCGATCCGCGCACGCGGTTCGAGGTGCTGCTCATCGACGAGACCACCCCGGCGGATCGTGACGCGATCCTGTCCGAGGGGCGACGACTGCGCACCGATGCGGACGACTTCATCTACGACTTCGTGATCGTGCCGTCGGCGGACGACGCGATCGCGGCGCTGCTCACGAACCCGAACATCCTCGCCTGCATCGTGCGGCCGGGGTTCAGCGATCGCAGCCACCAGGTGCTCAGCGGTGACCTTCAGGAGACGATCGCGCTCGCGCACGAGCAGGCGGCGATCGCGCCCGCCGCGGCGCGCAGCTCGATCCCCTCGGTGCAGCGGGTGCTGCGTCTCGCCGACACGCTGCACGCCCTGCGGCCGGAGGTCGATCTGTACCTGGTCGCCGGCGCGCACATCGAGGATCTGGCGGGAGCTCTCACGCATCGGTTCCGCCGGGTGTTCCGGCGCGAGGATCAGCTCGAGCTGCATCTGTCGCTGCTGCGCCGGGTCTCGCACCTCTACGACGCGCCGTTCTTCGCGGCGATCCAGAACCACGCCCGCCGCCCGGTCGGGGTGTTCCACGCCCTGCCGGTGGGACGAGGCGGATCCGTCGTCACCTCGAAGTGGATCCGTGATCTCGCCGACTTCTACGGCATGAATCTCCTGCTCGCCGAGACCTCGGCGACATCCGGAGGATTGGACTCGCTGCTCGCACCGACCGGCGCGATCAAGAAGGCGCAGGATCTGGCGGCGCGGGCGTTCGGGGCGCAGCGCACCTTCCTCGTCACCAACGGCACGTCCACGGCGAACAAGATCGTGCACCAGGCGCTGGTGGAGCCGGACGACGTGGTGCTCGTCGACCGCAACTGCCACAAGTCGCACCACCATGCGCTCATGCTGACCGGCGGACGCACCGCGTATCTCGAGGCGTATCCCCTCGACGACTTCGCGTTCTACGGTGCGGTGCCGCTGGAGCGGATCAAGCGGCTGCTCCTCGACTACCGTGCTGCAGGCCGGCTGCACGAGGTGCACATGATCACACTGACGAACTGCACGTTCGACGGCATCGTGTACGACCCGGCTCGGGTGATGTCGGAGTGCCTCGCGATCAAGCCCGACCTGGTGTTCCTGTGGGACGAGGCGTGGTTCGCGTTCGCGGCGTTCCACCCGGTGACCCGGCAGCGCACGGCGATGGCCTCGGCCAAGCGCCTCGAAGAGCGGCTGCGCTCGACCGCGCACGCGGCGGCGTACCGCGCGCAGCGTGCGCGGCTGTTCGACGCGGAGACCGGCGAACCGCAGGACGACGAGGCGTGGATGCGGGAGGAGCTGATCCCCTCGCCCGACGCGCGGATCAGGGTCTACGCGACCCAGTCGACGCACAAGACGCTGACCGCGCTCCGCCAGGGATCCATGATCCACGTCTACGACCAGGACTGGGCGCTCGAAGCGGAGTACGCCTTCCACGAGGCGTTCATGACGCACACCTCGACCTCGCCGAACTACCAGATCCTCGCCTCGCTCGACCTCGGCCGACGCCAGGTCGAGCTCGAGGGCTTCGAGCTCGTGCAGCGCCAGCTCGACCTCGCGACCAGCCTCGCCCAGTCCGTCGCTCGGCACCCGCTGCTGCGTCGCACCTTCCGCGTGCTCACGATGCGCGATCTGATCCCGCCGGAGCACCGTCGCACCACCCGGCCGATGCCGCTGCGCGACGGTCTCGCCGCGATGTGGCGGGCCTGGCGCGATGACGAGTTCGTGATCGACCCCAGCCGGGTCACGATCGAGATCACGCGCACGGGCGTCGACGGCGACACCTTCAAGCACACGCACCTCATGGATCAGTACGGGATCCAGGTCAACAAGACGAGCCGCAACACGGTGCTGTTCATGACGAACATCGGCACCTCCCGCAGCGCGATCGCCTACCTGATCGAAGTTCTGGTGAAGCTCGCCGAGCGGTTCGAGCGAGATCGTGCGACGCAAGGCCTTCCCGAAGTTCGCGCCGAGGACGATCCGATGCCGCCGCTGCCGGACTTCAGCGCGTTCGCGCCGGCCTATGCGCACCCCTCGGGCCTGCCGGACGGCGATCTGCGCGGCGCGTTCTACGACGGGCAGCGGCGCGGTCTGATCGAGTACGCGACGCCCGACGATCTGCGCGAACGGGTCGCGCGAGGGGAGCAGCCGGTCTCGGCGGGCTTCGTGACGCCGTACCCTCCCGGATTCCCCGTGCTCGTGCCGGGCCAGATCGTCACCGCGGAGGTGCTCGAGTTCATGGCCGCGCTCGACACGCGGGAGATCCACGGCTTTGACGCGGCTCGCGGCTACCGGCTGATCCGCTGACCGCCGATCCGCCGGGAACGGCGTCGGCGGGTCGTGACCTGTGGAGTCGCCACAACCGCCTGGATCCTCGTCGGCGGCATCTGTTAGCAGAAGTCCACAGCCGCCTTCGCCCCACGTTGTGCCAGACCTACCATGAAGACATCCCCGAAACCTCACGAGAGGATCCTCATGGTCGACGCCGCCCTTCGGACGAACGCCGCGAACAGCGCTGACAACAGCTCGGACGACTCCACGTCGCGCATCGACGTCGACGCGGTCGGCGACCTGCTGCTGGGCACCTGGGCGGACACCCGCCGCGAAGCGCGCGAGATGATCAAGGACCCCGCGTTCTGGCGCGATGACTCGCTCGGCAAGGACGAGCACCGCGAGCGTGTGCTGAGCCAGATGCACCTCCTGGTGCAGAACAAGGCCGTGCACCGCGCCTTCCCGAAGCGCCTCGGCGGCGAGGAGAACAACGGCGGCAACATCGCCGGGTTCGAGGAGCTGGTGTCCGCCGACCCCAGCCTGCAGATCAAGTCGGGTGTGCAGTGGGGCCTGTTCGGATCCGCGGTGCTGCAGCTCGGCACCGCCGAGCACCACGACGCGTGGCTCCCGGGCATCATGAGCCTCGAGATCCCTGGCGCCTTCGCGATGACCGAGATCGGGCACGGATCCGACGTCGCCTCGATCGGCACCACGGCGACCTACGACCCGGCGACTGAGGAATTCGTGATCAACACGCCGTTCCGTGCGGCGACCAAGGAGTTCCTCGGCAACGCGGCGCTGCACGGCATCGCCGCGACCGTGTTCGCACAGCTGATCACGAACGGCGTGAACCATGGCGTGCACTGCTTCTACGTGCCGCTGCGCGGCGAGGATGGAGTGGATCTGCCCGGCATCGGCCGCGAGGACGACGGCCTCAAGGGCGGCCTGAACGGCATCGACAACGGCCGGCTCAGCTTCGACCACGTGCGGATCCCGCGCACCAACCTGCTGAACCGCTACGGCGACGTCGCGGCCGACGGCACCTACTCCAGCGCCATCGACAGCCCCGGCCGCCGCTTCTTCACGATGCTCGGCACACTGGTGCAGGGCCGCGTCTCGCTCGACGGCGCCGCTTCGTGGGCCTCGGCGCTCGGCCTGGACATCGCGATCACCTACGCCACCCAGCGCCGCCAGTTCAACGGCGCCAGCGGCGAGGAGACCACGCTGCTCGACTACGGCAAGCACCAGCGCCGCCTGCTGCCGCGCCTCGCGACCACCTACGCGCAGCTGTTCGCGCACGACGAGTTCCTGCAGAAGTTCGACGGGGTCTTCTCCGGGCGCACCGACACCCCGCAGGACCGCGAGGACCTGGAGACCCTGGCCGCGGCGCTCAAGCCGCTGTCGACCTGGCACGCCCTGGACACCCTGCAGGAATGCCGCGAGGCCTGCGGCGGCGCCGGCTTCATGTTCGAGAACCGCTTCGTGGGGCTGCGCGCCGACCTCGACATCTACGTCACCTTCGAGGGCGACAACAACATCCTGCTGCAGCTCGTCGGCAAGCGCCTGCTCACCGACTTCGCCCGGCAGTTCAAGGGCGCCGACGCCAAGACGCTCGCGAAGTACGCCGTCGGCCAGACCGCGGGCCGGGTGTTCCACGGCGCGGGGCTCCGCCAGTTCGGGCAGGCCGTCGCGGATCTCGGATCCACGGCCCGCTCGGTCGAGAACGGCCTGCGCGCCGAGCAGCAGCACGAGCTGCTCACCGACCGCGTSCAGCAGATGGTSGCCGACATCGCCGGSCGKCTGCGTGCGGCCGGCAAGGACAAGGTGCTCGGCGAGAAGCTGTTCAACGAGAACCAGGCMGAGCTCATCGAGGCGGCCAGGGCGCACGGCGAGCTGCTGCAGTGGGAGGCGTTCACCGACGCTCTGGGCCGCATCGAGGATGAGGACAGCAAGGCGGTGCTCACCTGGCTGCGTGACCTGTTCGGCCTGCAGCTCGTCGAGAAGCACCTCGCCTGGTACCTCATCAACGGCCGCCTCTCAGCACAGCGCGCGGCCTCGGTCTCCCGCTACATCGACCGGCTCTGCGCACGCCTGCGTCCGCACGCGCTCGACCTGGTGAACGCGTTCGGCTACGAGCCCGAGCACCTGCGCGCCCCCCTCGCCTCCGGCGCTGAGCAGATCCGCCAGGACGAGGCCCGCGCGTACTACGCCGAGCTCAAGGCCTCGGGCGAGGCGCCCGTCGACGAGAAGGCGCTGAAGAAGGCGCGCCAGCTGTAAGCCCGGCGCACGCAGAAGAGGTCCGGATCCCGGGAGGGGAACCGGACCTCTTCGCATGACTTCTCGGCGTCAGGCCCCAGCGACGCGCTGCGCCAGGTGGTCCGCGAGCGGAGCGTCGGTGCCGAGCACCACGCGCACGGTCGCGCCGTCGTGGTCGCGGACGCCCTGGCGCTGGCCGCGCAGGTCGAACACGGTCTGACCGCGGCCGGGGCCGCCGGTCGTGTCGACCACGGCGGGAACCGCGGGCGCGACCGTGGGGAGCACGTGGCCGACCGCGATCGCCGCAGCAAGCGGGTCATGCAGGGCGCTGCACCGGCGGCCGTAGGTCGCGCGGTAGAACTCCATGTAGAAGTCGAGCATCGCGGCGACGGCGCGCGCGACGGGGGATCCGGATGCGGCGAGCTGCTCGCGGTGCGACTCCTCGAACACGTTCTCCATGGTCACGTCCAGCGGCACGACCACGACCGGCCAGCCCGCAGCGAACACCGTGTCGGCGGCCTCGGGATCGTTGCCGATGTTCGCCTCGGCGACCGCGGTGATGTTGCCCGGTACGAGCGCCGCCCCGCCCATGAGCGTGACCCGGGCAACACGGGAGGGAAGGGTCGGATCCTGCTCGAGGGCGGCGGCGAGGTTGGTCAGCGGGCCGACCGCGAGCACCTCCAGGGATCCGGCGTGTTCGTGCGAGAGCCGGATGAGCAGCTCCGCCGCCGTGACGTCCTCGACTGCGCGGGCGGGTTCGGGCAGGGCCACTCCGCCGACGCCGTCGTCGCCGTGTACGTGCGGCGCCCCGCCGTCGTACTCGTGGGTGAGGAAGTCGTGCCGCCCCACAGCCACCGGAACATCGTCGCGCTCGGCGAGGGCGAGCAGGCCCAGGGTGTTGCGCGCCGCCTGCGCGGCGGTGGTGTTGCCGCTGACCGTGCCGATGCCGCGGAGCGCGATCTCGGGCGACGCCAGCAGATACGCCAGGGCGAGCGAGTCGTCGATGCCGGTGTCGCAGTCGAAGTACAGCGGGGCAGGGGTGTCGGTCATCGGATCCTCCTCGGGATGCGGATGCGGGGCGGGTGGAGAGAGTCAGTCGGTCTTGGCGATCAGGAACAGGCTCGCGACGAGGGCGAGCACGCTGATCCCCACCGAGATCCACAGTGCCAGGACGACGTTGCCGGACACGACGAACGGCGCAACGATCGCGATGCCGAGGCTCGCTCCGAAGCCGAACGCGGCGCCGTTCATGCTCGGCAGGATCGCCGGAGCCTCGCTCGGCGACTGCAGCACTCCGAGGCCGTTCGCGGTGGTGAGCACGACCCCGTTGTAGGCGACTCCGAGCACCGTGAACATGGCGAACACCGTCCACGGGCTGAACGGGAACAGCGCGACCACGACGAGCGCCGCGATCGAGAGCACCAGGCCGATCCGCAGCATCGGGATCCACCCGAAGCGGCCCGCGAGCCAACCCGAGAGCGGGGCGGCGGCGAGGCCGATCAGCGCTGGTGGGGTGAGGTACAGCAGGGCGGAGGTCGATGCGTTCAGGCCGTAGCCGACGGTCTGGTTCTGGCTGAGGATCACGATCGTGAAGTTGATCACGGCGAACACGCTCGACAGGGTCAGCACGGTGACGGCGAGCACCGGCCACACCTCGCGCGAGCGCAGGTGCTGCACGGCGACGAGCGGGGTAAGGCGGCGCTTCTCGATGGCGACAAAGGCGAGCAGCGCCACGACGGTGCCGGCGAGGAAGAGCAGCGTGAGCGGGGCGAGCCAGCCCTGGCGGGATCCGGTCGAGACGAAGTAGGTGAGGCAGATCAGGCCGAGCGAGAGCGCGCCAGCGCCCCACCAGTCCATGCGCCCCGTCGAAGACGGCTCGCCATCGCGCGGCACGGCGAGGGCGACGCACGCGATCGCGACCACGGCGACCACCAGGATCACGACGAACAGCGAACGGAATCCGAAGGCGTCGGCGAGGAGGCCTCCGATCCAGCCGTCCACTCCGCCCACGCCGCCGTTGATCGCGGTGAGGATCCCGAGCACGGTCGGGAAGACGGCCGCCGGGAGGGTCTCGGCGAGGATCACGTAGGAGATCTGGAACGCGGCGCTGGAGGCTCCCTGCAGCACCCGGCCCAGCAGCAGCACCGGCAGGTTCGGCGAGACAAGGCAGAGCACCGTGCCGAGCACGATGAGCGCGAGCACGATCAGCAGTGCGCGCTTGCGGCCGATGAAGTCGCTCCAGCGCGCCAGCACGATCCCGCCGACGGCGCCGGCGAGGAAGAACAGCGAGGACACCTGCGAGACGGCGTCCATCGGTGCACCCAGTTGCTTCGCGATGTCGGGCAGGGCGGGGCTGATCATGCTCGAGTTCAGCTGGAACGCGACGACCGTGAGGATCAGGGTCGCCACGAGCAGGACGGATCGGCCGCCGCGGATCGGCTCCGGACGGTCGAGCGCCGCAGGCGCGGGAGAGAGCTGCACAGTGACTCCTTTGTCGGGGCGAGGGCTCGGTGTGGTCGACCCTCAGGTTATATGATGTTATACCTCTCAGGTAGAACATCTGCAAGCGTGACAGGTTCATGCTTGAATGAACGGCGAGCACGGCCCGATCGCGGCCGGAGACGCGCGGTGGAGGAGATCCGATGACGGACGTCGAACAGTTCCTGGCCCGGCCGCTGACCGCCCCGGTGGGCCAGCCGCTGCGCGTCGCCGTGTACTCGCGCTTGGCCGACGGCATCAGGTCCGGCGTCTTCTCCCTGGGGTCGGCGCTGCCACGGGAGACCGAGCTCTGCGTATCACTCGGGGTGTCGCGCACGGTCGTCCGCGAGGCCCTCATGCTGCTCGAGGAGGACGGCCTCATCACCACCCGGCGCGGAATCGGCCGCTTCGTCGCGGAGGACCTGCCCAGGGTCGGCCTGGAAGAGCTGCGACCCCTCGAGGCAGCGCTCGCCGAGGGCGGCGAGGACATCAGCGTCCGCCAGCTCGAGTTCGTCGTGCAGCCCACCACCGACTACGTGTCGGGGCACCTTGGTCTCGACGACGCGGCGAACACCTGGTTCCGCGAGAGCGTGATCGAGCGAGGCGGCGAGCCGATCGCGATCCTGCAGGAGCACCTGCCCGCGGGCCGCTATCTCACCGACGCGAGTCCGCAGATCGCGGCCGTCGTCGAAGAGGCGGCGGCGGATCCGTCGAGCCTCATGACCGCCCTCGCCGCGCGCGGTGCCGTCTTCGGATCCGGCGTATGCGGGATCACCGTGAACGTGGTGGGCCGCTCGCGCGGCGCGCTGCTGGGGCTCAAGCCCGGCGATCCCGTGCTCATCCTCACGCAGACCGCCTCGACCGGCAGCGTCCCCGTCTACCTCGCCAAGTGCATCGTGTCAGGCAGGGCCGGCATGCTGTCGGTCGTGCAGACCGCGCAGTGACCGGGCGCCCCCTCCTCGCGATCCTCGCCCTTCCGGAACTGGAGTCCTCATGACCGCGCCTCTCGCGCTCGCCGTCGTCGGCAGCATCAACGTCGATCTCACGGCCCGTACGGCCCGCCTCCCGGAGCCGGGCGAGACCATCGGCGGAGGGCGGCTGTCCCGCGAGGCCGGAGGGAAGGGGGCCAATCAGGCCGCTGCGGCCGCGCGCCTCGGCGCCGCGGTGCGGATGGTCGGCGCGGTCGGCCCCGATGCCGACGGCGCCTGGATGATCGACGAGCTGGCCGCGGCCGGCGTCGACACGAACGCTGTGCGCCGCGGGGAGGAGTCCACCGGAGTGGCGCTCATCGTCGTGGACGCGGCGGGCGAGAACCAGATCGCCGTGTGCGAGGGCGCCAACGGCGAGGTGAGCCTGGACGGTGTCGTCTTCGGATCCGACGAGGCGGTGCTCGCGCAGCTGGAGATCTCGATGGACGTGATCGTCGCGCTCTCCGCGGCCGCACGCGGGTACCTCGCCGTCAATGCGGCTCCGGCGCTCGAACTCCCCGCCGCCGTGATCGGGCGTGCCGACCTCATCATCGTGAACGAGACCGAGTACGCGCTGCTGCCCGCGCTGCGCACCGCCCGCCGAGTCGCCGTGACCTATGGCGGCGAGGGCGCGAAGCTGTTCGAGCGCGGTGAGCTCGTCGCCGAGGCGCCCGCGGTGAAGACCACGGTCGTGAACAGTGTCGGCGCCGGCGATGCGTTCTGCGCCGCCCTCACGATCGGGCTCGCCTCCGGCGTCGACCCGCAGCGCGCCCTGTCGGCGGCCTGCGCGGTGGGTGCCGCTGCCGTCGCGGATCCGCGGTCGCAGCCGCTGCTCGCCGCACTCGGGGAGTACCTGCCTGCGGAGTGAGTCCGAGTGTCGGCGCCCGCGCCTACCCTGGATCCATGACGACGCCCCTCGCCGATGACCGTCCGCGCTGCGCATGGGCGGGGGACGACCCCGAGTACCGCCGCTACCACGACGAGGAATGGGGCCGGCCGCTGCACGGCGACCGCGCGCTGTTCGAGAAGATGTCGCTGGAGGGGTTCCAGGCGGGGCTGAGCTGGATCACGATCCTGCGTAAGCGCCCGCGGTTCCGTGAGGTGTTCGCGGGCTTCGATCCCGCCGTGGTCGCCGATTTCGGTGAGGATGACATCGCCCGGCTCATGGCCGACGCCGGCATCATCCGTAATCGCGCGAAGATCGAGGCGACGATCGGCAACGCTGCCCTCGTGCGGGAGATGGCCGACGGCGAACTCGACGCGCTGATGTGGTCGTTCGCCCCGTCCGCCGCCCGCGCGCGCCCTCGGCTCATGTCCGAGATCCCCGCCGTGACCCCCGAGTCGGAGGCGATGAGCAAGACCCTCCGCAAGCGCGGGTTCCGCTTCGTCGGCCCCACCACGATGTACGCGCTCATGCAGTCGGCCGGCATGGTCGACGACCACCTCGAGGGGTGCTGGCGCGCGGCATGAGAGCCGCTGCCGCGGCGCGGGTCAGGAAGCGGGATCCGCTGCAGCGTCCGGCTTGCGGTACGCCTGGCGCATGTGGTCGCTGGTGAGGAAGTCGGCGACGCCGATCATGATGAGACTGAACACGATCTGCTCGGTCACCATCCAGGCCGGATACAGTCCGGGGATCGCCGCCATCACGAGCGTGATGACCGGGAAGATCTGGGCGAACAGCCGCAGCCGCTGATACGCCCAGCGCCATCCCAGCGCCGCGCGCCAGGCGAAGTAGAAGAGTGTGACGGTCATCGCGAGCACGATGAGCGCGCGCATCCACACGGCGAACGGCACCGCGCCGATCGAGCCCGCCTGCGCGGCGATCACGACGGCGACGATGACCGCGGCGATGCCGATGAGCAGCTCCACGGCGAGCAGCCAGAACACCCAGCGGAACGCGCGGACCGTGCGGTGATGGTCGCGGTCCGATTCGACGATCTTCTCGTGCGCGTTGCGGCCGCCGGCCAAGCGGTCCACGCGCAGCAGCAGCGGCTCCACGCGGCGCAGCACAGGGTCGAGGAACATGCCTCGAGCGTACGGTCCCGGCCTATGCGGACAGCCGGATCCAGGCCTGTCGGCGAGG
Source organism: Microbacterium sp. 01T413_2 (assembly GCF_056398985.1). Lineage (NCBI taxonomy): Bacteria > Bacillati > Actinomycetota > Actinomycetes > Micrococcales > Microbacteriaceae > Microbacterium > Microbacterium sp. 01T413_2. The sequence goes on along the minus strand of NZ_JBFTQL010000012.1, from coordinate 17,589 downwards.
AAATCGATCGAAGGATGGATGGGGATTCCTCCCCATCGCGCCTCCCAGGATCCCGACATACACTCTTACAGTCCCCTGACAGTTACGCATGGGACAGCTGTGCTTGACGTTCGGGGGGAAAACCGTGGTGAAGTCGTTCGCGTGGTTGCGGATGCGACCGAAGACCCTCGCGTCCGCCGCCGGAGTGACCGCCGCGGCGGTCGCCGTCGCCGGCATGGCGTTCGCCTACGAGGGCAATCCCACCGCCGAGGTCGATCTGCACGACGGCGGCGTCTGGCTCACCAAGACCTCCAGTCTGCTGGTCGGCCACTTCAACAACGAGTCCCGCGTGCTCGACGGCGGCCTGCGCACCGGCAGTGAGAACTACGACGTGCTGCAGTCCGGCGGCACCGTGCTCGTCGACGACCGCTCCGCCTCCACTCTGACCAGCATCGACCCGGCGCGCGTCGTGCTCAGCGACGCCGTGCTCATCCCCGGTGGAGCGAAGTCGGTGCTCGGCGGCACCACCGTCGCGATCCTCGACCCCAAAGAGGGCAAGCTCTGGGTGCGCGCAGCCTCGTCCCTGAGCGGGTTCAAGGCCGCAGGCACGAAGCCCTCCGCCACTCTCGGCGCCGGCGCCGACGTCACCGTGGGCAAGGACGGCACGGTCTACGCCGTCTCCGCCAAGGACCGCAGCATCGTCACCGTGCACGTCGACGGGCAGGGCGACGCGCAGCCGCCGTCCACTGAGAAGATCGACCTGGCAGACAAGGCGAAGCCCACGATCACCGTCGTCGGCAGCACCCCCGTCGTGCTCGACGCCGACGCCAAGACCGTGTTCGCGGGCGGGCACCGCACCGAGCTCAGCGGCTCCGAGGTGAAGAACCTCGATGCCGCCGTGTTGCAGCAGCCGTCGGCCGAGAACGGCTCCGCGGTGCTCGCGACCGCCGACGCCCTGATCTCCGTGCCGCTGGACGGATCCGCGCCCTCGGTGCAGGATGCCGGCGGCACCGGGGCTCCCGCGGCGCCCGTCTTCCTGAACGGCTGCACCTACGGTGCCTGGGGCGGATCCGCGAAGTTCGTCCGCGACTGCATCGGATCCGGCAATGATCTGACCTCCTCGATCGAGGGCGCAGAGAGCAGCACCACCCTCGTGTTCCGCGTCAACCGCGACGTCGTCGTGCTGAACGACACCGCGAGCGGTGCGGCCTGGATGGCCACCGACAACCTGCAGCGCGTGGACAACTGGCAGGACATCGTGCCGCCGGAGGGCGACACCGAGAAGCAGGACGAGACCAGCGACGACCAGGTCGAGACGACGCTGCCCAAGCGCACGCCCGAGAACACGGTGCCGATCGCGCACGACGACGACTTCGGCGTGCGCCCCGGCCGCACCACGCTGCTGCCCGTGCTCKACAACGACACGGACGCCGACGGTGACGTGCTGGTCGCCTCGCTCGCGCAGGAGCAGCCGTCGCTCGGCGATGTGCAGCCCATCAACAACGGCGGGGCCCTGCAGATCGCGGTGCCCGACAGCGCGACGGGATCCGCGTCGTTCCAGTACCAGGCCGACGACGGCCGCGGCGGCAAGGCCACGGCGAACGTCGCGGTCAGCGTGCACGACTGGAGCGTGAACGCCGCCCCCAAGCAGAAGCGCACGCCCGGCCTGCTCGTCGAGGCGGGCGGTGCGGTCACCTACAACGCGCTGCCCGACTGGATCGACCCCGATGGCGATGACGTGTACCTGAAGGAAGTCGAAGCCGCCCCGGGCGACGAGGTGGATTACACGCCGGACGGCCAGCTCACCTACCGGGCCGTCGCCAGCCTGCCCGGCCGCAAGGAGATCCGGATCCAGGTCGCCGACGCGATGGGAGAGCTCACCAGCGGCGTCATCCGCCTCGACATCCGGCCGGCCGGCACCACGGCGCCGAAGACCAACGCCGACCACTACCAGACCCGTGCCGGCGAGCAGGTCACGGTGTCGCCGCTGCTGAACGACTCCAGCTCCGGCAAGGAGCAGCTGCGCCTCACCCGGGTCGACGAGACGCCGGGCGCCGTGATCACGCCGAACTTCGGCGAGGGCACCTTCACGTTCCAGGCGGAGCTGCCCGGCACCTATTACATGCAGTACCTGGTGAGTRCCGGCCCGAATGCGGTGCCGGGCCTCGTCCGCGTCGATGTGCTGGACAAGACCGCCGAGGCGGCGCCGCCGATCGCGGTGCGCGACGTCGCCCTGCTGCCGAGCGGCGGCGACGTGCTCGTGGGCGTGCTGAACAACGACGAGGACCCCGCCGGCGGCATCCTCGTCGTGCAGTCGGTCACCGTTCCCCCGCACAGCGGCGTGGCGGTGTCGGTGCTGAACCATGAGACGCTGCGGATCACGGATCAGGGCAACCTCGACCAGGAGGTGCGGATCAAGTACCGCATCTCGAACGGATCCAAGTCCGCCGACGGCGACGTGATCGTGATCCCGATCCCGGCACCCGCCAAGCTGGATCCGCCGACCGCGAACGACGACACGGCTGTCGTGCGCGCCGGTGACGTCGTGACGATCCCCGTGCTGGACAACGACAAGCACGCGCCCGGCACGACCCTGCACGTGGCGCCGAAGCTGATCGAGCCGCTGGTCGATCCGAAATTCGGCGAGGCGTTCGTGTCGCAGGACACCGTGCGCTTCCGCGCCGGTGACACCCCGCGCACCGTTTACGCGACCTACGAGGCGGTGGACTCGAACGGACAGAAGGCCGCCGGGTACATCACGATCCAGGTCCTGCCCGTGGACGAGAAGACCAACACCGCGCCCCGCCCGCACGACCTCACCGTGCGCGCACTGAGCGGCACCAGCGTGCGCATCGCCGTGCCGCTGGACGGCCTGGACTCCGAGGGCGACTCGGTCGAGCTCGTGGGTCTCGACTCCGCGCCGAAGCAGGGCAAGGTCACCGAGGTCGGTGCGAACTTCCTCACCTACCAGGCCTTCGACAAGGCCAGCGGCATCGACAGCTTCACGTACAAGGTGCGCGACCGGCTCGGCAAGGAGGCGACCGCGACGGTCCGCGTCGGCATCGCTCCCGGGGCGAACATCAACCAGGCCCCGTACGCCGTGAAGGACTCGATCGTCATGCGGCCCGGTCGCACGGTCGCCGTGGCCGTGCTGACGAACGACTCGGATCCCGACGGCGACACGATCGGCCTGGTCAAGAACGGCATCGAGACCGCCGCGGGCGTCGATGGGCTGAAGGCCACCGTCTCCGGTGACCGCGTGCTCATCACTGCGCCGAACCGGGCGCTGCAGACTTCGGTGCAGTACACCGTGGCCGACTCGAAGGGTGCGACGGCCACCGCGCCGGTGCAGATCACGGTCGCCGAGGACGTGCCGCTCGTGGCGCCGATCGCGCGCGACGATCGCATCCAGGCCTCCGACGTGAAGGGCGAGAGCCTGCAGGTCGAGGTGCCGGTGCTGGACAACGACGAGGATCCGGACGGCACGGTCGACGCCCTGAAGCTCGGCGTCTCCGACGCCACCGCGAAGGTGCTCCCGAACCGCAAGATCCAGGTCACCGTCACGGACAAGCGCCAGCTGGTGCAGTACTCGATCACCGATCAGGACGATCAGACCGCCTCGGCGTTCATCTTCGTGCCTGCGCTCTCCGAGCTCGCGCCGGCCCTCCGCTCGACCAAGCCGGTCGAGGTSAAGAGCGGCGAGACCATCGASMTCCCGCTCTCGAAGTACGTCGCCGTCGCCGGCGGCGGAGAGGTGCGGATCACCGAGGCAGGCAAGGTCAGTGCCGTCAACAGCAACGGCTCCCCGCTGCTGAAGGACGAGCACACCCTCGTGTACACCTCGAAGCAGGGCTACTTCGGTGACGACGCACTGACCTTCGAGGTGACCGACGGCACCGGCCCCGACGACCCCAAGGGRCGCAAGRSCACGCTSAGCCTGCCGATCAMGGTGCTGCCGCCGGACAACCAGCCGCCCGCGTTCACCAACGCGCAGGTGTCGGTCGCACCGGGTGAGGAGGCGCAGAAGGTCGACCTCGCKGCGCTGACSAAGGATCCGGATCCGGGCGACGCGAAGAAGATCAGCTACAAGATCACGAAGCAGCCGGAGAACGGCATCAAGGCGAACCTGGACGGTTCGACCCTGAAGGTCGAGGCCGACTCGTCCACTGCCAAGGGCAGCGGTTCGACGGTGCAGCTGAGCATCACCGACGGCAAGTCGGAACCGGTCACCGGCACGGTCTCCGTGACGGTCGCCGCGTCCACCCGCCCGCTGCCGGTCGCGAACGAGGACACGGTGCCGCAGGCCGATCAGGGCAAGTCGGTCACGATCCCCGTGCTGGAGAACGACGTCAACCCGTTCCCGGACAAGCCGCTGAAGATCCGCTCCGTSAGCGTGCAGACSGGKRACGCGAACGCSTCCGTGCAGGGCGACAAGATCGTGGTCACGCCCGACGCCAAGTTCGTCGGGCAGGTCGTAGCGACCTACCGGGTGCAGGACGCGACGAAGGATCCGGACCGCGAGGTCGACGGCCGCATCATCGTCACGGTGCAGGGTGTTCCCGACGCACCGGGCGCTCCGCAGGTGACCAGCGTGCAGGACCGCACCGTGGTGCTGAACTGGAGCCCGCCGTCGAACAACGGCGCCGAGATCACCGGCTACACCGTGCGTGCGTCGAGCGGCGGCAGCTACACCAAGCAGTGCGCGTCGACGACGTGCACGCTGGACGGGCTGACGAACAACGTCGAGTACACGTTCGCGGTGACCGCCACGAACCGTGTGGGCGAGGGCAAGCCGTCGCCGACGTCGGCCGTGGCGCGTCCGGACGCCCGTCCGGACACCCCGAACCCGCCGACGCTGAAGTTCGGCGACAAGTCGCTGGACGTGTCGTGGACCACGCCGACGACCCCGGGATCCCCGGTGTCGTCGTACAACCTGGAGATCTCGCCCGCTCCGCCCAGCGGCGTGGCGACGAAGACCGGCGTCACGGGCAACAGCCTGAAGTGGGACGGACTGGAGAACGGCGCGAACTACCAGGTCCGCGTGCAGGCCGTGAACCGCGCCCCGGAGCCCTCGAGCTGGTCGGGCTGGTCCGCCTCGGAGATCCCGGCAGGCCCGCCGACGGCGCCCGGCACCCCGCAGGCGCAGAGCGCGCCGTCGGTGGGCAGCCAGTCGCAGATGACCGTGACCTGGACCGCCGCCGGCCCCAACGGCGACGCGATCTCGAGCTACGACCTGCAGGTGCTCCGCGGGGGATCGCTCGTGAACACCGTCAAGGTCGCCGGCACTCTGAACTCCCAGACAGTGACCGTGGACAACTCTTCCTCGGACTACACCTTCCAGGTGCGCGGTAACAACAAGGCCGGCGCGGGCGCCTGGTCTGGTGCGTCGAGCCCACGGCGCGCGTTCGGAACCCCAGGCCCCGTCACGATCACCTCCGCCAAGGAGGGTGACAACAACATCGCGGTGAGCTACCCACCGGCCGACGGCAACGGTGCGAGCGGGTCCGAGGTCCACTACGAGTACTCGACGGGTGGCGGATGGAGCCGCAACTGGGACGGCACGAACATCCCGGCGGCGAACAACGGCACATACACGGTGTCGGTGCGCGCGTACTCCGTGGTCGGCGGTCAGGAGTCCCAGCCGGGCGCCGCGGGCTCGAAGGGCGGGCTGCAGCCCTATGGCCCGGTGKGAAATCCGGGCGCCCGGGCCGTCAACAACGGCCAGAGCGTGACGCTGAGCTGGTCCGCCCCGGCGCGGAACGGACGCGACGTCTCCATCAAGATCAGCGTCGACGGCGGCGGCTGGCAATCCGCGGCGGACAATGGCTCGACCACTGTCGGCAACGGCTATGACCAGACGCACTCGATCAAGGTGCAGGCCTTCGACACAGCTGGGCAGTCCTCGAACATCGCCCAGGACTCCGCCAAGACCGACAGCCCGCCGCCGCCGCGCGTCTGGGTCACCCAGGGTGCCGCCGCCGGCAGCAACTGCGTGAACGGCTGCCGCCTGATGGTCGTGAACTGGCAGAACCTGAAGATCGGCAGTTACAACGTGACCTGCCACTCCAGCGTGGACGGCCAGATCGGCGGCAACCACACCGTCAACTTCGACGGCTCGGGCAGCCAGCAGCTCTCCTGCTGGAAGGGCCGCGACGGCGTGGACGTCTGGGTCGACATCGTGGGCTGGGGCGACGGCGTGGACACCGAGAAGAGCTTCTGGCCGAAACCGTAGCCGGGCGCCGTCCCGGCCACGCAGCACTGCAGACGAACACAGATCAGAGGAACGACAAGAGATGACGATGACCCCCGAACAGGCCGCCTGGTTCCAGGGCACCTTCAGCCGTCTGGCCGACAACGTCGACCGCGCGGTGCAGGGCAAGCGCGACGTGGTGAGCCTGGTGCTCGCCTCGATGCTGGCCGAGGGCCACGTGCTCCTGGAGGACGCCCCCGGCACCGGCAAGACGAGCCTCGCGAAGGCGCTCGCGGCGACGGTGCAGGGCACGAGCACCCGGATCCAGTTCACGCCCGACCTGTTGCCGTCCGACGTGACCGGCGTGACCATCTACGACCAGAACTCGCACACSTTCGAGTTCCAYCGCGGTCCGGTGTTCGCCTCGATCGTGCTCGCGGACGAGATCAACCGCGCCTCGCCGAAGACGCAGTCGGCGCTGCTCGAGGTCATGGAGGAGTCCCGCGTCACGGTCGACGGCGTCCCGCATGAGGCGGGCCGCCCGTTCCTGGTCATCGCCACGCAGAACCCGATCGAGCAGGCGGGCACCTACAAGCTGCCCGAGGCGCAGCTGGACCGCTTCCTCATCAAGACCTCGATCGGCTACCCCGACCTCGAGGTCACGGCGTCGATCCTTGCAGGCGCCGCCGACCGCAACCCGTCCGCCAAGCTCGCCCCGGTCATCACCACGAGCGCCGTCGCAGACATGGCCGACCTCGCCGCCGCGGTGCATGTGGAGCCGGCTGTGCTGCGCTACATCGCGGAGCTCGTCGAGGCGACCCGCGACGACACGGCGATCCGCCTCGGCGTCTCGGTGCGCGGCGCCCTGGCCATGGTCCGCATCGCGAAGGTGTGGGCGGCCGCGCACGGACGGCATTACGTGCTGCCCGACGATGTGAAGGCGCTCGCGCGCCCGGTGTGGCTGCACCGCCTTCTGCTCGACCCCGAGGCCGAGTTCGCCGGCACCACCGCCGAGACCGTGATCGCCCGCGTGGTGGAGAAGGTCGCCGCTCCCCAGGCGCGCGCCGCCGCCTGAGCGGAACACCGGTCCCTGAACTCGTCGCAGGGACGCACCGAGAGAACAGGTCCCTTCGCTCCCCAAGCCCCCTCCCACCGATGCTCCGCATCGGCGGGAGCCTCCGGGCTCGGGGCCCCGGCTCAGGGACCGCCCGAGGACAGAGAGCACTCATGACCACGACCGCCCAGGCGCGCGGCACCGACCGCCCGGCCGGCTCCGACCGCGAGGCCGGCTGGCGCGACATCGCCGCACTGGTGCTCGCGCGCATCGGCACACGGCTGCGTCTGATCGCGTCCGCCGTGCGCCCCCTGGCCTGGGTGCTCGCGGCGATCGCGCTGGGGTGCCTCGTGATCGCCCTGCCGCTGGGCTGGATCGAGGTCGTCGTGATCGCGCTCGTGATCGTCGTGGTGCTCGCCCTGTGCGCGGTGTTCCTGATCGGGCGCACCGCCTACGACGTCACCCTCGACCTCGCCCGCACCCGGGTCGTCGTCGGGGAGCGCGCCGTGGGTGCGCTCACCCTGGCCAACCGTGGCTCCCGGGCGATCCTGCCCTCCCGCGTGGTGCTGCCGGTCGGCGCCGGGCGCGGTGAGTTCGGCATCAAGCGGCTGGCTCCGGGGGAGGAGGCGGAGGAGCTCTTCGCGATCCCCACCCACCGCCGCGGCGTCGTCTCGGTCGGCCCCGTCAGCGTCGTGCGCGGCGACCCGCTCGGGCTGTTCGAGCGGGCGCACCGCCGCGACGACCCGATCGACCTGTTCGTGCATCCGCGCACGATCGTCTTCGACGGGCAGTCGCTCGGATTCCTGCGCGACCTCGAGGGGCTTCCGGCCTCGGATCTGTCCCGCGACGACGTCTCCTTCCACGCGCTGAACGAGTACCAGCCCGGCGACGACCTGCGCCGCGTGCACTGGCGCTCGTCCGCCCGCACCGGCGTGCTCATGGTGCGACAGTACGAGGAGACCCGTCGCTCGCACTTCGTGATCGGGCTGAGCCGCAACGCTGCCGAGTACGCGGAGCCGGACGAGTTCGAGCTGGCGATCTCGCTGGCCGGATCCGTCGGCCTGCGTGCGATCCGCGACTCGCAGCGCGTCGACCTGCGCGTGCAGGGCCGGGCGCTCCCCTCCGGCACGGGCAAGCAGCTGCTCGACTCCCTCGCCGGCGTCGAGGAGGGGCGCGCCAAGGACGGCGGGCTGGCCGCACTGGCCGGCACGGTCGCCGCGCACATGCCGCTCTCCAGCGTCGTCGTGCTCGTCGGCGGCAGCCGCACCTCCCCGGAGGAACTGCGCGCCGCGTGCGCCCGCCTGCCGTTCGGCTCTCGCGTGCTGGCCATCGTCGCCGACCTCGGCGAGGCGCCCTCGCTGCGCCGCATCGGCGAGGCCGACGTCATCACCGTCGGGGCGCTCGAGCAGCTGCCCCTCGCCCTCGGGAAGGTGCTCGCATGACCGCACCCGCAGAGACCCGCTCCGGCCGCCGGGCGAAGACCCCGAAGGCGCCCCGGACCCCGAAGACGTCCCCGGCTCCGAAAGCCCCGCGCGCGCGGCTCTCCCCGCGCCGCGTGCTGATCGACCTCGTGGCGGTCGCCCTGCTCATCGGCGTCGGCATCGTGGGCTGGTGGCCGTCCTTCGCGGGCGGTTCCTACCTGCCCGCCGCGATCGGCGGTCTGGTGCTGGGCCTGGGCGTCGCGCTGCTGTGCGCCTGGCGCGGGTGGGGCATCCTGCCCACCGCCGGGCTCACGCTGCTCGTCTATTTCGTCTTCGGGGGCGCGCTCGCCCTCCCGCAGACGACGCTSYTCGGCGTCGTGCCMACSGGSGAGACCCTSGGCGCGCTGTCGGCCGGMGCSGTCACGAGCTGGAAGGCSATGCTCACCACGGTCGCTCCGGTCGCGGTCGGCGACGGCTACGCCCTGGTGCCGTTCCTGTCCGCTCTCGTGGCGAGCGTGGTCGCCGCCGCGCTCGCGCTGCGGCTGCGTCGCGTCGCGTGGGCGCTCATCCCCGCCGCGGTGCATCTCATGCTCGTGATCGCGATGGGCGTGCCGGATCCGGCGGCYCCSRTCGCMCAGGGCGTCGTGTTCGCCCTCGTCGCGGTGGCATGGCTCGCACTGCGCGGCCTCGGCGAGTCCGCCGACGCGGCCGTGTCGGTCGCGGCCGACGGATCCCACTCCTCCGCGCTGCGCCGTCGCCGCATCCTGGCCGGCACCGCCGTGCTCATCGTGGCGGGCCTGGCAGGCACCGGCGTCGCCGCCGCGACCACCCTCGCCGAACCCCGGCACGTGTTCCGCGACGTGGTGCTGCCGCCGTTCGACGTGCACCAGTACGCGAGTCCGCTGCAGTCGTACCGCGGGTACGTGAAGGACCACCGCAAGGACACCCTGTTCACCGTGAAGGGCCTGCCGGAGGGCGCCAGGATCCGGGTCGGCACGATGGACGCGTACAACGGCGTCGTCTACGACGTGTCGGACAAGGGCATCGGCTCGTCCGGCGCGTTCAGCCCGATCCGCGACAACATGTCGGCCGACGCGACCGGCTCGCCCGCGACGCTGGACATCAGACTGGACCAGTACACCGGCGTCTGGGTGCCCGATGCCGGCGAGGTGAGCAAGATCACGTTCGCCGGATCCGACGCCGACGCGCTGCGGCGCGGCACCTTCTACAACGAGTCCACCGGCACGGCCGTCGCCACCACGAAGCTGAAGAAGGGCGGCACGTACACCGTCGACACGACGATCCCGAAGACCTGGACCGACAAGCAGCTCGAGGGCCTCGACTTCGGTGCGGTCGCCATGCCGAAGCAGGCCGAGGCGCCCGAGAAGCTCGCCTCGCTCGCCTCGGACACCGTGGCCGACGCGAAGACCCCGATCGCCCAGGTGCGGGCGCTGGTGAAGAAGTTCTCCGAGGAGGGCTTCTTCAGCCATGGCCTGGACGGCGAGGCGCTGAGCCGCGCCGGCCACACCGAGGAGCGCATCTCCACGCTGATCGGCGGAGAGCAGATGATCGGCGACGACGAGCAGTACGCCGTCGCGATGGCGCTCGCGGCGCGCTCGCTGGGTATTCCGGTGCGCGTCGTGATGGGCTTCTACCCGGACAAGGGCCAGAAGGGCACGTTCTCCGCCAACGGTGACAACCTGCACGCCTGGGTCGAGGTCAACTTCGAGAAGGCCGGCTGGGTGGCCTTCGACCCGACCCCGCCGAAGGACAAGGTCCCGCAGGACCAGATCACGAAGCCGAAGGTCGTGCCCAAGCCGCAGGTGCTGCAGCCGCCGCCCCCGCCGCAGGAGCCGGTGGACCTGCCGCCGAGCGTGCCGGACCAGCGCGGCAACCAGGACGGCCCGGACAACCTGTGGAGCATCCTCGGCACGATCCTGGCGATCGGCGGCAGCCTGCTGCTGGTGCTGGCCATCCTCGCCGCGCCCTTCATCGTGATCGGCGCGTGGAAGGCCGCCCGCCGGCGCAAGCGCCGTGCGGCCGCGCTCGCCGCCGACCGCATCAGCGGCGGCTGGGACGAGCTCACCGACCGCGCGGTGGACTACGGCGCCCGCATCCCCGCCGGCGGCACCAGGGCCGAGGAGGCGCAGACCGTGGCGACCGCGCTCACCGTGCCCGCCGTCACCGCGCTCGCCGATCATGCCGACGCGCAGGTGTTCGGTCCGACCGAGCCGACTGCGGAGGACGTCGACGCGTTCTGGCGCGAGGTCGACGGCATCGTCGCGGGCCTGAGCAGCCAGGCGAGCTGGCGCCGACGCATGCTCGCACGCCTCAGCCTGCGCTCGCTGCTCGGCGACACGCGTCTGTCCGCCGGCGTGCAGGGCCTGCGCGATGCGGCGGCCGAGCGGATCCGGCGCCCCAGGAGCGGCTCTGGCGCCGTGGGCGGCGGAACTGGCACGATCGAGAGCACTGCAGCAAAGAGCACGGCAGCGAAGACGGGCGGCACCCGAACCGCCCGCCCCGGATCCGAGAGCGAGACCCCATGACGAACGCCCCGAGCGGGTCAGGTGCGGCCAACGCGCCTGTCGCACCGATCCCGCGGCGCGCGATCGCCTATGTCATCGACGCCGCGATCGGAGGGGTCCTCTGGATCGTCGGCGTGGTGGTGTCCTACGTCATCGCCGGATCCGGTGCGGACGGCCTGTCCGCTATGTTCGCCGCCCTGGCGACCGGCCTGGGCATCACGGCATTCGTGCTGCTCGCCTGGTTCCTCGTCTACAGCTTCCTGCAGGGATCGGGCGGATCCATCGGCATGCGGATCATGAAGCTGCGGCTCGTGCGCGACGGCAGCGAGGCGCCCCTGGGCTTCGGTCGCGCGCTGCTGCGCAACGTCGTGTTCGGACTGAGCACTGCGATCGTGGTCGGCTACTTCACGCCGCTGTTCGATGGATCCGGCCGGTTCCAGGGCTGGCACGACCGCGCCGCCGGTGCGCTCATGCGCGATGTGCGCGGCGCGACGGCCCCGGTGTCCGCGGCAAGCGCTCCCGGCGCGGTTCCGGCCGCGCCGCCCGTCCCGGTCGCCCCGTTCGGGCAGCCCGGTGCCGCCCACGCACCGGCCGCCCCCGCGTCCTTCGCCCCGCCGCAGCCCGACGCCCTGTTCCCAGTGCGGGAACCCGGCGCACTGTTCCCGCCGTCGGTGGATCCGGTCGGCCCGCAGGACGGGCACACCGGATTCACTCTGCCGCCCGCACCGAATGCCGCACCGACACCCGCCGCCGGACCGGCTGCCGCGGGAGCCGCTGCCGTCGCCCCTGCCGGGGTGGCCGAGGTCGACCCGCACGACGCCACCGTGCTGTCGCCCGCCGCGCAGGCTGCGGCGGCCGCCGCGCACGAAGGCGCCATGATCACCGTGGTGCCGGGGGTCAGCCCGTCCGTGCCCGCACCCACGGCCGCCCCCGTCTCCGGGCCCGAGACGGTGGCTCCCGCGCGGCCTCCAGTGCCGGCGGCTCCGCCCGCCTCGGTTGAGGCCGCGATGGCGCTTCCCCCGGTGGCGCAGCCCGCCGACGACGAGGACCTCGAGGAGACCCGGATCTCGATCCCCGGGCATCGGCTGCAGTTCGTCTGGGACGACGGCGCCCGCGCCACGGTCTCCGGGCGCACGCTGTTCGGACGCAATCCCGCCCCGGAGGCCGGCGCGATCGTCGTGGTCGTGCGGGACGAGACGCTCTCGCTGTCCAAGACGCACTTCGAGGCGGCGGCCGAAGCGGCCGGCGGCTGGGTCATGGACCGGCATTCCACCAACGGCATGACGATCGTGCGCGACGGCGTGCGGATCGCCTGCCCGCCCGGCGAGCGGGTGCGCATCCGCCTCGGCGACGCCATCGAGATCGGCGACCGGATCGTGACCGTCGGAGGCTACGCGTGATCGCGCCCATCGTCGCCCGCGCGGGCGCATCCACGCACACGGGGCTGCGCCGTGCCCTCAACGAGGACGCGCTCTTCGCACAGGCGCCGCTGTTCCTCGTCGCCGACGGCATGGGCGGGCACCAGGCCGGCGACGTGGCCAGCGGCACCGTGATCGAGGGCTTCGCCGCCCTGCAGGGCCGCCCTGCGCTCACGATCGACGACGTCAGCTTCACACTCGCCCGCGTACGCGCGGCAGTCGACGCCATCGCCGGTGTTCCCCTCTCGAACGGGGGGATCTCGAAGGCGGGCACCACGCTCAGCGGCGTGACGATCGCGGCGGTCGACGGCGTCGGGTACTGGCTCGCGATGAACATCGGCGACTCGCGCACGTACCGGCTCTCCGGCGGCGTGCTGGAGCAGATCTCCGTCGACCACTCTGTGGTGCAGGAACTCATCGACTCCGGCGAGCTGCTCGCGACGGACGCCCCGAAGGATCGCCGACGCAACATCATCACTCGCGCCATCGGGGCCGGCAGCACGGGGGAGGCCGACTACTGGATGATCCCCGCTCGCGTCGGCGACCGGATCCTGGTCTGCTCGGACGGCCTGAGCAGCGAGGTGGGGGACGACGAGATCCGCACTCTGCTCACGGTGCACGAGGACCCGCAGTCCGCCGCCGATCGCCTGGTCGAGCGTGCGCTCGAGCACGGCGGGCGCGACAACGTGACCGCGGTCGTCGTGGATGCGATCCACGTCAGCACCCGTCCGGGGAGCGACGGCACGACCGGGATCGACGACGAGGACATCGACTCCGACACGCGACCGCGTGCCGAGGCCATGGGAGGGATGCGCTGATGAACACCGTCTACCGCGCAGGGTCATGGTTCGCTCTGATCGGCCCGGAGGCCGTGGTGGCGCTGCCGCCGGACTCCGGGGTCGCTCTCGTGGAGCGCCTGTGGGAGCAGATCGCCGCCCCCGAGGTCGCCTTCTCCGACGTGGTCGACGCGCTCACCGCGGCCGGAGGGGGATCCTTCTCCGCCATCCCGCCGTTCGCCGCCGTCGTGCGGGAGGGCGAGMACGCGCGCATCGCCGTGCGCGGACGCGTCATCGCCCGGGTGCTCACGGCCGAGGACGAGCGCGAGATCACCGGTGCCGAGGTCACCACGTGGAGCGAGCGGTTCGTGCCCGCGATGACCGGGTTCGAGTTCCGTGTCGAGGACGGCGGTGCGGATCCGGCTCTGCCGATCGTCGCCGGCGTGGTCCGGGCTGCGAGCATCGCGGTCGGCGCCGCCGCCGAGCCCGCTCCGGTCGCCGAGGTGCGCGAAGAGGCCCCCGTCGCGCTCCCGAGCGTCGCCCCCGAGGAGGACGCGGTCGGCAAGGCCGCCGAAGAGGCCAACCTTGAGGATTCGGTTCCCGAGGCTTCCGAAATGGCCGGCCCGGAGGTTCCTGCCGCGGTGCCTGGCGCCTCCGAAGAACTCCCCGAGGAGGATGCGCTCCCGGACGTGCTCGGCGAAGAGCCGGCGTCAGAGCTGGAGCCGGAGCCAGAGCCGGAACCGTTGGCGGAGCCGGAGTCAGAAACGGAATCCGGGCCCGAAGCTGGTCCCGAGGCCCCCTTGCCGGTCCCCGATGCTCAGGAAGCGACCTCTGCGGACGAGATCGTTTCGACCAGCTCAGCGATCGGGATCACGACGCAGGACCCCGCGCCGTCGGCGGCCGATCTCGACGATGTCGACGACACCGTGCTGAGCACGCCCGCGGCGCTCGAGACGATGCTGCCCCCGGCGGACACCATCGCCGCACCCCTCGGCGGACACACGCTCGACTTCTCGCCGGTTCCGGTCGCGGCGCAGATCGCGCAGGCGGTCGCCGACGACGACGGCGACCACGACGGCGCCACGATCTCTCTCGCCCAGGCCCGCGCGATGCGCGGCGACCTCGCGGCCGGCCTTCCGGCGCCCGCAGAACCCGCGACGCCCGCGGGGGGCTTCCCGGAGCCGGTCTCGGCCGTGCCGACATCGGCCGTGCCGGTCTCGTCGGGCCCGGTCTCCTCGGTGCCCGGCATCACCGAGGACCCGGGCGCCGCGCGGACGGCCGACTCCGTGACGGGTCCGCGGATCCGGCTGTCCTCCGGGCAGGTCGTCGCCCTCGATCGCACGGTGGTGATCGGCCGCCGCCCGCGCGCGACCCGTTCCAGCGGCGCGACGCTGCCGCACCTCGTCGCCGTGGACAGCCCGCAGCAGGACATCTCGCGCAGCCATCTCGAGATCCGGCCGGAGGCGGACGCGGTCGTCGTGCTCGACCTGCACACAACGAACGGATCCACCCTGCTGCGTCCCGGGACGGATCCGGTGCGGCTGCACCCCGGCGAGCAGACGATCGTCGTCACCGCAGACGTGATCGATCTCGGCGACGGCATCACGGTCGCCTTCGAGGAGTTGCCGTGAGTCGTCCGCCGTCCCCGCCGCCCCAGCTGGACGGGTTCGAGTACGTCGAACCGCTCGGCACCGGCGGCTTCGCCGACGTCTTCCTCTACGAGCAGCAGCAGCCGCGCCGCCGTGTCGCGGTCAAGGTGCTGCTCGCCGACCGGCTGGCATCGGGTGCGGCGCAGGAGTTCGCCGACGAGGCCAACGTCATGGCGATGCTCTCCACGCACCCGGCCATCGTCACGATCTACCAGACCGGCGTGGCCTCCGACGGCCGGCCGTACCTGGTCATGGAGTACTGCCCCCGGCCCAATCTGCAGCAGCGCGCCCGCAAGGAGCCGTTCAGCGTCGCCGAGGCGCTGCGCGTCGGCGTGCAGGTCGCGGGTGCGGTGGAGACGGCGCATCGCGCCGGCGTGCTGCACCGCGACATCAAGCCGGCGAACATCCTGGTCACGGCCTACAACCGGCCCGCGCTGACCGACTTCGGCATCGCGTCGACCACGGGCGCGGTGAACGAGGCCGCGGGCATGTCGATCCCGTGGTCGCCGCCGGAGTCGTTCGGCGACCCGCCGCGGGGCGGGGTGCGCTCCGACGTGTACGCGCTCGCCGCGACGCTGTACACGCTGCTCACCGGCCGCAGCCCGTTCGAGAAGCCGGGCCAGCGCAACAGCGGCGCCGACCTCATCGCGCGCATCGAATCCGAGCCGCTGCCGCCGCTCGGCCGTGCCGATGTGCCGGAGAGCCTCGGCCGCCTGCTCGAGCGCGGCATGGCGAAGAACCCCGACGACCGCTTCGGCAGCGCGGTGGCGTTCGCGCGCGCACTGCAGAAGATCCAGATCGAGCTGAGCCATTCCGTCACGCCGATCGACATCGTCGACGACCACCAGCCCGAGCCAGACCACGACGATGACGACGACGGCCTGACCCGGGTGCGCGAGGTCGTCAGCATCGACCCCAGCCACACCGCCACCCGGCCCTCGGCGACGACGAGTCCCGTGCTGCCGCCCGCAGGCGTGCCGGCCCCGGGCCCGCGCTTCGACGCCGTCCCGGCGGCGGATCCGTCCGTCACCGATCAGACCGTGATCCGGGCGCCGCAGGACGCTCCCGCGGCCCCGGCTCCCGCCCCGATCGCGCCTCCGGCCTCCGTGCCGGCTCMGGAACAGGGCGACGACGCCCCGACCATGCTGCGTGCTCCGCGCACGGTCAGCCCGCTCGCCGGCGCCCCCGTCGTGCAGGATGCCGGCCCCGAGCTCGTGTCCGGGATCCCCGCGGCTCCCGCTCACAGCGCGACCGGCGCCCCGGCCACCGAGGTCCCCGATGCGCCGAGATCCCGCAAGGGCCTGCTCTGGGGTCTTGTCACCGTCGTGGCCGCGATCGTCCTCATCGGCGGATCCGTCATGACGGTGAACATGCTCAACGCGAATCCGCCCACGCCGAAGCCGAGTCAGTCCACCGACGTGAACCCCGTGGACCCGCTCGGAGACATGGCAGCGGCGCCGAAGGATGTGGCCGGCACACCGGACGGCGGTGGCGGCGTGCGCTTCACCTGGAGCAACCCGAAGCCGCAGACCGGCGACTCCTACCTCGTGACGGTGATCACGCTCGCCGGCGACGGCGACACCACGAAGGTCGAGAAGCCGGAGATCACCGTCCCGGCGCAGGCCGGCGGCCAGACATGCGTCGACGTCGTACTGCGCAGGGAGAACGGCTCCGGATCATCGCCGGTGCGGGGGTGCACGAAGTGATGTCTCAAGATCCCGAGGTCACGCAGGATCCGTCCCGCGCGCGTATGACGGTCGAGTTCGCGGGCGAGTACTTCCCGCTCCAGCAGGGCGGCCGCTTCGTCGTGGGACGCGAGGGCGACCTGTCCATCGACGACAACCTGTTCCTGCACCGGCACTTCCTGGAGATCGCCGAATCCGGCGGCCTCTGGTGGCTGGCCAACATCGGTGCGCGGCTGCAGGCGACCGTGACGGATGCGACCGGCGGCGTGCAGGCCTGGCTCGCGCCGGGCGCGCGCCTGCCCCTGGTGTTCGCGACCACGAGCGTCGTGTTCTCGGCGGGGCCGACGACCTACGAGTTCACGATCCACTCCTCTGAGCCGACCTTCCGCGAGACCCGGCGCGAGCGCGAGGTCGACGGCGATTCCACGATCGGCGAGGTTCCGCTCACGCTCAGCCAGAAGCAGCTGCTGCTCGCACTCGCCGAGCCGCTGCTGCGCCGCGACGGCACCGGCATGAGCGCCATCCCATCCAGCGCCGACGCCGCCGCGCGCCTGGGCTGGACGGTGACGCGGTTCAACCGCAAGCTCGACAACGTCTGCGACAAGTTCGACCGSATCGGYGTGCCMGGSATGMGGGGCGGYGCGGGCGGATCCGCSACGAACCGGCGCGCGCGCCTSGTCGAGCACGTGATCGCCTCGCGCCTGGTCGCCAAGGCCGACCTCGCGCTGCTCGACGTCGCCGAGGCGGATCCGACCGACGCGGAGTGATCCGGCCCGGATCCGGCGCCTCGCGGGCATGGGGAGTCCTCCCCATCGACGGGGTTGTGGTGGGGTTGTTAGGTTCTTCTTGTCGGGCCGGTGGGGTCCGGTCCAATCGATTACCGGAGGTGGAT